>DAOLIZ010000024.1:0-23496 GCA_035328285.1 Gemmatimonadales bacterium | reverse complement strand
CGCACCTGTCCAAAATCGTCCCGGCATCGCATCTTAGTAATGAGAACCCTGCAAGTGCCCGATGAGAGATTCCGTCTCTCGGGCACGTCCTTTTTTTGTCGGAACCGCCCATGATCACCGAAATGCGCGAGAAACTCGGGCAGGAGATCGAAGCCCTGACCCGTGAACTCACCATCACCCTCCCTCAGGCCATTGCCCAGGCCGTGGAGATGGGTGACCTGCGCGAGAACTCCGAGTACAAGGCGGCCCTTGAGCGGCAGCAGTTTGTGCAGGCCCGGCTCGGCCAGCTGCACCATCGGCTCAACCAGCTCACCCAGCTCGCCAACACCGAGACACCGACCGACCGGGTCGGCCTCGGCTCGCGGGTGACGGTGCTGGACCTCGACAGCAAGGAGACCGACACCTACATGCTGGTCCTCGCCGAGATGATGGACCTCGAGGACGGTCATGTCTCGTTTGCCTCCCCCCTCGGTCGCGCGCTGGTGGACCGCAAGGTGGGCGACGAGGTGGAACTCAGGCTGCCCCGCATGACCCGGCGGCTGCGCGTCACGGAACTGGTGACCGCGCACCAGGCGTAGCACACTCCCTGGAGTGACCATGGAATTCCCCAAGAAGCAACTGCTCGTCGTCGGTGACCGGGTGCTGATCACCCCCGAGGAGGGGGAAGAGCGCACCCGGGTCGGTCTCTACCTCCCGGCCTCCGCGATGGAGGGGCAGCAGGTCCAGGCGGGCCTGATCGTGGCGACGGGCCCTGGAGAGCCGATGCCGGACTTCAGCTCGCTGGACGAGGAACCGTGGAAGGCCTCCCGGCGGGACCAGCCCAGGCACCGCCCGATGCAGGCCAGGGTCGGCGACACCGCCATCTTCTTCCGGAAGGCCGCGGTGGAGATCACCTTCGAGGAGCGGAAGTACCTCGTGGTTCCCCTCGCCGCCATCCTCGTGCTTGTGCGCGAAGACCTTCCCATCTAGCCGCCCACAGTGTCCCCCACGCCGAATCGCGCGCTGGTCCGCCTGGCCGGGTTCGCGGCGGCCCTTTCCCTCGTCCTGGCGGTGGCCGGGTTCCGCCATCTGATTCCGCGGGAATTCGCGCTCCTGGGGCTCGCGATGTTCGCCGCATTCCTGGTGCTGATTGCCCTGCTGGCCTGGGAGACCAGGCGGAAGGTGCTGGCCCAGCGCGAAGCAGCCGAGCGCGGGCAGATGATCGTGCTCCTCGCCGCCAGGCTCAAGGACGAGGAGACCGCCACGCTGGGGGAGATGGTTCGGAAGGGGGGGCAGGTCGGGGAGGCGGCCGGGCTTATTCTTCAGGGAAGGGCGGAGCGCCTTCGGCGCAGCCCCGGGTCGGCGCCCTGATCACCCGTCGCGCCCCGCGCGTTTCTCATCCACTGGACCGCCATGTGCTTCTTCCTCTATATCGCGAGCCCGCTCACTCTCAGTGAGGTGCGCTCGATGCTCCCCCAGGGGCTGACGGCGGACCTGCTGCCGCCGACCGAACAGGGCGAGTTGCGCGCCCTGCATCCGGACGCACAGACGATTGCCCGCGTGCTCCGAGGGGGGTGCTCCTGCGACCTGGTGACGCAGCGGAGGACGCCGCCGAACGAGGACGAGGCGCGGCTCCGGGCGCGGTATCGCGAACTCGGCTACAGCCGGGCCCAGGTGCTGAAGGCCCTCGACGTGCACCGACGTGCCCTCCAGCTGCGGGAGCGCCCCGCCGGGCACTGGCCGAAGGCCTTCGCGGAGTTCGTGGCGGAACATGCCCGCAACGCCGGGCCCACCCTCTACTACCTGCAGTTCGGGCACGAGGGACTGCAGCGCGTGGCCGCCGGCCCGCCTCGTCAAATGCTCACGGACGATGTCCGCGCCTTCCCCGGTGTCTGGCTGCCGGAGGATGCGCCGATCATGGTCGTGCGGGACGAGGCGGCGTGAACCGCTGGCGCATGTTCCGGCGCGCGTTCCGGCTCCGCTGCCCCGCCTGCGGCGGCGGGCCGGTGTTCCTGTCGTGGTTCCGGCTGGCGCCGAGTTGCCCTACCTGCGGCCTTCGATTTGAACGGGGCGAGGAGGGGTACTGGGTCGGCTCGTACATGTTCAACATCGTGGCGTCGGAAATGTGCTTCGCCGCGATTGCGGTGGCCGTGGTCGTCGCGACCTGGCCATCCCCGCCGTGGACACTGATCACGGTGGGCGGCGCCATCCTGATGCTCCTGATACCCTTCCTGTTCCTGCCGTTCTCGAAGGTGCTCTTTCTGGCGTTCGACCTCTGCTTTCGTCCCCCGGTGGAGGAGGATTTTGCCGCCCCATCGGAGCCCGCCGCCGCCCGGCGGGCGTGATCCTCCGCCCCGGAGTCACGATGCGCCAAGTCCCGTTTGCCCTCGCCGCCCTCGCTGGCCTCGCCATGGCCTGCTCATCCTCCTCCGTGTCCGAAACGGTGAGTCCGGCCACGGCTCCCCTGCCGGTGCTGACCACCCAGACCGTGGAGACCCGCCAGCTCCTGCAGGCGGTGAGCGTCGTCAGCAACGACGTGGTCTGGGTGAGCGGACACGGGGGGACCTGGGCCCGGACCGTGGACGGGGGCGCCACCTGGACCGCCGGCGTGGTGCCCGGCGCGGACTCCCTCCAGTTCCGCGACCTGCATGCGCTCGACGCCAGGCGGGTCTGGCTCATGAGCGCCGGCACCGGCGCGGCCTCGCAGATCTGGTATTCGGAGGACGCGGGACAGAACTGGACGCAGCAGTTCCGGAACGGCAGCTCGCGAGCGTTCTATGATTGCATGGCGTTCTGGGACGACAAGCACGGCATCGCCCTGAGCGACGGCGTGGACGGCATCTTCCCGGTGCTCGCCACGCGCGACGGCAAGAGCTGGTTCCTGCTTTCGGCCGCCGCGAGCCCTCCTGCCCGACCGGGCGAGGGCTCCTTCGCGGCCAGCGGCACCTGTCTCGCCACCCGGGGCGACAAGCTGGCCTGGTTCGGCACGGGGGCGGCGGTCGACGGATACGCGCGCGTCATCCGGACAACCGATGAGGGACGGAGCTGGAAGAGCGCCGAGACGCCGATCGTGGCCAGCGCCTCGGCAGGAATCGCCACGGTGGCGTTCCGGGACGACCTGCATGGCGTGGCGATGGGAGGCAACATCGCGAAGCCGGATACGTTCACGATGAACGTCGCGGTCACCTCGGATGGCGGGGTCACGTGGGAGGCCGGCGGGCAAGTCCCCTTCCCCGGCGCGGTGTACGGCTCCGCGTACTCGCAGGAGAACGGCCAGTCGGTGCTGGTGGCCGTCGGCCCCAAGGGCGCCGCCATCTCCCGGGACGACGCCAGGACCTGGACCCTGATCGACGCCGGCAACTACTGGAGTGTCGGAATGGGGAAGAATGGCCGAGGGTGGCTGGTCGGCCCGGGAGGCACGATCCGGCGGCTGGATCCCCGGGGGACGCCCTAGTCGTCGTCCTCCCCACCGCCACCCCCACCCCCCGGCGCATTGCCGGAAATCTGGAGCAGGCCCGTGGCCGGGTCATACGCAGTGGTCAGCTCGAAAAGGTTGCTGGTCTTCTGCCCGCCGGTCCACACCCCGGTCACGGCGAAGGTGGCGCCGTGGTTGGGACAGCGGAAACCATTCGACTGGATGTTGACGGTCGTGCCGGCGTGGGGACAGACCATCGAATAGGCGCGGTAGGTGTCCGCGCCGCTGTGGTAGACCGCCACCGGGGTCCCGGAACCGCCATCGACGCGGGCCACCCCGCCGACGGCGCTCAGCGCCGGGAAACTGTTCACGTCGACCGACAGGTTCACCACCCCGCCCGGCCCGAGCGCGCCGCCGAAGACCCCGTTGCCGCACGCCGAGGCAAGGACCGCGGCAACCGCCGCCATCGAGGTGTCCGCCAGGAAGGCCCGCCGCGAGAGCCCGCGCCGACCGCATGATCCGTCACACATGCCGTCTCCTCGCCCTCAGCTGAGGGACACTTTGGCCGCGGCCCATCCCGCGGGATCCTTGTCCTCTTCAAACATCACGTCCACGTCGACCACCAGCGTCTCGCCGTCCCGCCGAATCGCGAGCCGGTCCATGCCGCGCGTGGCCCGCCCCGAGATGAAGGTGCCGTCCGGCTGGTACTTCGACTTGTGCTTGGGGCACTGGAAGCGCTGGTCCTCCGGCAACCACTTCAGCGCGGTGTTCTGGTGCGGACAGGAAAGGTTGAAGGCGTATGCCACGCCCTGGAACCGCACGAGGATGACCTGCTCCTGCTTGTCGATCGTGGCGCCATCGGAGGCGGGGATCGGGTAGGTCACGCGGGCCCCCCGCACCCGCAGGGCGCGCCCGCTGCGCACGGTCAGCGCCTCGGCCGTCTCGGCCGTGGCGCCGAGCGCGACGAAGGTCAGCATCAGCGAGGCTGCCGCGCGCAGGAAGTCCCGGCGCCCTTCCAGTTCGCAGCGCCCGCAGTCGTGGCCGCTCACAGGTTCACCAGCATGACGCCGGTCAGGACGGCGACCAGCCAGAGGAGCGAACTCGCCGCCGCGGAACGCCGAAGCGCTTGCCACGAGCGCTCCGTCACGTCGCCCGCGGCCAGCCGGTGCCCGGTCCTCCGCAGCGTGGCGCCATTGACGAGCAAGGCCGCCAGGAACCCCATCTTGATCCAGAAGACCGGGGCGGTGGCGAAGGTGGAAACGTCGGCCAGGAAGAGCAGGAAGCCGCTCGCGAAGGAGATGGCCAGACCGACCAGGACCGGCGTGTGGATCGCGTTGAGCTCGGCCACATGGACCCGGCGGACGGCAGCGTCTGCGCTGGTGGCCCGGAATACCGACCGGTCCGCGGCGAGCGCCAATCCGCCGGCCAGCAGGAATCCACCGATATGGCTGAACATCACGCCGTTCATCAAGAGCTTGGAGTTGTCGTACGCGGCGGCCCAGGGCTCCGCCAGGTGAGCAAGCGATTCGACGAGTGACATCGATCAGTCCTTCCAAAGAAGCATCATGAGCCAGCTGGCGGTCGCCACGCTCATCGACGCGATGGCGACGTTCCGGTGCTGCTGCCGCGCGTCATACGACGTCTCGGCCTGGCTGGACAGCACGCCCGTGTAGACGAACCCCGCATCGGCGATGAACATCAGGGCGGAGTGGATGTAACGGCGGGTGCGTCCGGCAGGATCCTTCCGGCCATCCCAGAGGTTCCAGGCGCCGGTCACCGTGTTCACCGCAAAGACGCCAGCAAGCGCGGTGGCCGTCGGGCCGTGAATGTCCTTTGCCCAGGAGGGAGCGGCGTTGCCGTACTCCATGACCTGGGTGCCGCTCGCGTACTGCAGGGCAAAGAGCGGGAGCATGGTCCAACTGAGGATCTTGTGGATCTTGAGCCGGGTGTAGTACCCGTCGCTGTACTCCACCGCGGTCGCCCGTTTCCGTTTGGTGGTGTCCTGCCAGGCGTCGGGGCCGTCCACCAGCCGCATGCCATCCGGCAGCAGCGCCGCAGGGATCGGCACCGGGGCGACGATCGGGGCGGGCGCGGCTTGCACCGTGTCGGCGATCGGAGCTGTGGGAGTGGTGAGTGCGGTTGGGAGCGTGAAGAGCAACAACGCCACGGCATCCTGCATAGGTATCCAGGAGTAAGGGATGCCAACGGAAGGGCAACGGGAGTGCCAGTTCGAGGCAGTATTTTATCTTGTTTTACTGCAACGACTTGGAGTTTTGCGACGAGGTGGGCCGGTGCTATGGATCGATCCACTTGCATCGATGCGATACATACAGTTCGCTCGGACAATAGAAATGAGAGCCACGCCCAGACCCTGGCAATGCTGACAAAGCAGGGTCACGATATGTGAGTGGTTGCTCATTTCTTGACGAATTTCGAGGATCGGGAGATTCTCGCCATAGGTTGGCTTGAAAGGCTTTGAAGGATCATGAAACATCTAATACAATGTAAAATAACATCTTATACCATCGTGTCTGCAGTGTATTGTTAGCTGCAGTGTAAGTGAGTATACACTCGCAAGCCAAGAAACCCTGGGACCGGCGCGCTCACCACCGACCTACTTGTGCACCGATGGATCACGCACCGGCGTCAGATCGAACACCGTGTCCCCCATCCTGAAGGTGAGTTTGGCAGGAGTACCATCGGGGGCGGGGGTCACCGTCAGCGTCGCCGCGGTGCGGTTGAACGCGTACTCGGTTGGGGAGAGTGGAATCAGCGTCTGCCACCGCCCCTCGGGCAGATTCACCCGGAGCATGCCGCCCACCTTTGAGATGACCAGCACCATGCTGCCGTCTGTGTAGCTACCGGGCAGCCGGTCGAGCACGGCGCTGGAGACGGTGGCGGCGACCGGGAGCGGAGCGGGCGTCGGAGGTGCCATTCCGGGCAGTTCCCGAACCCAGATGTTCCGGTATCGGACTGGGTTGCCGTGATCCTGCAACGCAATCGGCCCGCGCGGGGGACCCGCGACATAGGGATTGGCCTGCAGCCAGTTGGTCGGACCCCAGAAGGCCACGTCATCCTGGATGAGGAGGCCGTTCTGGAAGGCGGTCATCCGTGCCGGCGCGACGAGCACGCCCGCCGAGTCGAAACGCGGCGGGTGGAAGATGATGTCGTAGGACTGCCAGCTCCCGGGCGGCAGCGAGGCGTTCACCAGGGGCGGGTATTGACCATACGCCGCGCCGGCCTGCCCGTCGGGATAGGTGTCGTTTTGGTAGGAATCGAGCACCTGAAGTTCGTAGCTGCCCATCAGGAAGACGCCGCTGTTCCCTCGCCCCTGCCCCGAGTCCTTCGGGGGCGTCGGAGCCGCCCACTCGACATGCAGCTGGACGTCCCCAAACTCCTGTCGGGTGAACACGTATCCTGCCCCCGGCACCGCCTCCATCGCGCCGTTGCGCACCACCCACCCGGCGGCTTCTCCGTTGGCGTTCCGCCAGGCGCCAACCCCTGACCCGTCGAAAAGAACGACGGCGTCCGAGGGTGGCGGCACCGGCTCCGCCGCCTGGCCCGGCGTCACCAGCGGGGGCCGGGGACGGGTGAGATCGTGTGCGCGCCAGCCCGATGGGGTCTGGGCGGGAAGCACCTGGACGGATCCGAGCAGGAAGAGTCCAGCGGTCAGGACGGTCTTCATGACGACTCCTTGCTTCCGGTACGTCGCGCGATCAACTCGATGAACTCCCCCTCCTGCACCACCTCACCGCGCTGGTTCCTCAACTCGGCGGCCAGCGTCACCAGTCCCCGGGACGGGCTGCCCGTCGCCCTCCGCGAGGCGACCCGCAGGTGGAGGGTGACCGCGTCGCCGTAGTAGATGGCCCCACGAAATCGCCAGGACACGCCGACCAGCGCGACGAGGGTGCCCCTGGTGAGTTCCAACTGATTGGCCAGCCCCGTGGCCACGGAGAGTCCCAGTGCCCCATGGGCGATTGGCCCATCGAACCCCGCCCGGCGAGCCGCATCCGCATCGAGATGGATCGGGTTCCGGTCTCCTGACACTTCGGCGAAGGCCCGCACATCGGCCTCCTCGATGACGCGGGTGGCGGTCACGAACGCACCAGCCTCCTCAAAGTCCTCGTAGTACATGCCCATCGATGGCTCCTGAGCTGGCGGTCCCCGCATCTTCGCGTGGCACAAGCCGTTAGCGCAATGGCACCGGGAGGGCCAGGCTGCCCTCCCGTCCGGGTATGGAAGATCGTCCTTGACAGGACGAGTATAGCACAACACATTCGTTCGTAGCGAAAGTGTTATATGTCATTTTGCTTACGAGCGTATTAGACATGACACGTAAGTCCATCCCCAGCCTCCGCTCCCAGGATCTCGTCTTCACCCTCTTCGGCGACTACCTGCTGGAGCGGGAGCGTCCGGTATGGACGGGGGGCCTGATCACCCTCCTCGGCGACCTCGGGCTCTCCCCGATGGCGGTCCGGACCGTCCTCTCGCGGATGACGCGGAAGGGATGGCTCACCGCCGAGCGGGTCGGGACGCGCAGCTGGTACGGCCTGACGCCGAAGGGCCGAAAGCTGCTCGAGTCGGGACGGGAGCGCATCTATCACCCGGCCTCGGACGCAGCATGGGACGGTGACTGGTCGATCGTCGTCTTCTCGGTCCCCGAGACACGCCGTCGGCTGCGGGATGCACTTCGCGTCCGCCTGGCCTGGCTGGGCTGTGGTCCCCTCACCAGCGGGGTGTGGATCTCGCCGCACGACGTGCGGACCGAGGTGCTCGAGATCGCGGCGGACCTCAAGCTGGCCCGGCACGTCGAGATCTTCCGGGGCGCCCACCTGGCGCACTCCACTCCGGAACGCCTGGTGGAGCAGTGCTGGGACCTGGCCGGCCTGGACCGGCGCTACGCGGCCTTCATCGCCCGGTGGAGCCAGGAACTCGAGCACTGCCGCGAGTGCGGCATGACCGGGGCCCGGGCGGGGATTCACAAGCCGTGCACCTCGCCGTCCGACTGCTTCCGGCGCCGGTTCCTCCTGGTGCACGAGTACCGCGCCTTCCCGCTGGAGGACCCGTACCTCCCCCGGCCCCTCCTCCCCGCTGGCTGGCACGGCGAGAAGGCCGCACGGCTCTTCGAAAGCTATCACGATGTGCTGGCAGGCCCCGCCGAGGCCTACGTCGCCAGTGTTTGTGCCGAGGGCGACGAGATCGTCGCCGCCGCCTGACGATGCGATCCATCCACCGAGGACAGACCGATGCGTGAATTTGAATCCCGGGACGCCGCTTCGTTCGACTTCGCTGAGGTCGGGTACCACAAGGCGGACTGGGTGGCCACCGTCACCATCAACCGCCCCCACAACTACAACGCCTACAGCACCGCGGCACTCCGCGAGCTGGCCACCGCCGTGCAGGACGCTTCGTTCGACGACGCCATTGGCGTCATCGTGGTGACCGGTGCCGGGACCTCCGCCTTCTGCACCGGCGGCGACGTCAAGGAATACGAGGAGGCATACACCAACCGTCCGCGCGACTACTGGAAATACATGGGGCTCTTCCGCGCCTGGATCGAGAGCCTCGTCAACGCGGGGAAGCCGGTCATCGCGCGCATCAACGGCATGGCCGCGGGTGGCGGCAACGAGTCGCAGCTGGCCTGCGACCTGGCCGTGATGGCCGAGCACGCCTGGATCGGCCAGGTCGGCACCCGGGTCGGGAGCGTGGCCGCGGGCGGGGCCACGCAGTGGCTGCCGATCCACATCGGCGATCGGCGCGCCCGCGAGATGCTCCTGCTCAACAACCGGATTCCGTCCGACAAGTGCCTGGAGTGGGGGCTCGTCAACCGCGTGGTGCCCTCGGTCACGAGGGACGGGAAGTTCATCACCGGCGCCACGCCGGAGCAGGTGGCGTTGGCGCAGAAGGGGAAGGATGGCTACGCCATCAACCTCTCCAGGCTCGACGAGGCGGTGCAGGAGCTCGCCACGCAGCTCCTCAAGCAGTTCCCCGAATGCCAGCGGTACACCAAGCAGCAGGTCAACTTCTGGAAGGAACTGGCGTGGCACCAGACGATTGGCCACGCGCGCGACTGGCTCTCCACCCACTACACCAGCGTCGAGCCGTGGGAAGGGATGCGGGCCTTCGTCGAGAAGCGGCCGGCCGATTACCTGGGGCTCCGCGAGAAGGCGGCGACCGGTGGCTCGAGCGAGTTCCTCTGGGGTCCCTACGCCTCCGACTGCCCGGCCTGCGGTGCCAAGGGCATCCCCTCCGGCTTCGCCTTCTGCGGCGCGTGCGGCGGGGCGATGAACACCCGGGGCGCTCCCGAAGCCACGCTGGCGGGGAAGCGCTGATGCCTGCCACGGCGAACAGCGTGCGCTACGCCCGCACGGGCGGCATCGGACGTCTGGTGCTGGATCGACCCCCGGTCAACGTGCTCAATCTGGCCGCCATGGAGGCGCTCCAGTCGGCGATCGCCGAGGCGGCGGCCGACGCCGGGCTGAAGGTGCTGGCGGTGTCGGGCGCCGGCCGGGCCTTCTCCGCCGGTGTGGACGTGGCCGACCATACCGCCGATCGGGTGGGCCGGATGCTCGCGCTGTTCCACGGCGCGGTTCGGCAGCTGATGGCGCTCGAGGTGCCGGTGGTGGGCCTGGTCCACGGTGCCGCCCTCGGCGGCGGCTGCGAGCTGGCGATGGCATGCGACATGGTCCTGGCCCGCGATGATCTCAAGCTCGGCCAGCCCGAGATCCAGCTGGCGGTCTTCCCCCCGGTGGCCGCCGCACTCCTTCCCCAATTGATCGGTCGGCAACGCGCCCTCGACCTCATCCTGACCGGCCGGACCATCGGTGCCGCCGAGGCGCTTCGCATGGGACTCGTGAGCCGTGTCCTCTCCACCGCGGAATTCGAGGCGGGCACCGACGCCGCCCTGGCCGAGCTGGCCTCCCGCTCCGGCCCGGCGCTGCGCCTGGCCAAGCGCGCCGTCCTGGAGGGCATGGGCCTGCCGTTCGGGCCCGCGCTTCAGCAGGCGGAGGATCTCTACCTCAACGAACTGATGGAGCTCGCGGATGTGCATGAGGGGCTTGCGGCCTTCATGGAGAAGCGGGCGCCGGTCTGGGAGGACCCCGCATGAGCGCCACGGCCACCGCGTTCGATGTCGCCGCCGTCGCGGCGCTCCCCCTCGACGCCGCCCTCGCCGCCTGCCGGGACCTGCTGGAAGACCCCGAGTTCCCCACGGTGCACGCGTGGAAGGAATCGGGCGGCAAGGTCCTCGGCCACTTCCAGGTGTACTTCCCCGAGGAGCTGGTCCACGCGGCCGGGATGCTGCCGGTCAAGGTGCGCGGCGCCCCGGTGGAGATGCGGCAGGCCGACTCCCACTTCGGCTCGTATCTCTGCTCCATCATCCGGAGCTCCCTCGAGGTCTGCCTCGACGGCCGCCTGCCGCTCGACATGTTCGTGACGCACCCGATCTGCGACGCGGCGCGGAACCTGGCCGGCGTGTGGACGCGCAACCTCCCCTACCCCTCCCAGATCCTCTACCTGCCCCAGAACGTCAATTCCTCCGCGTCCGCCGCCTACCTGCGCGACGAGTACGCGCGGATGCTGGGGGACATCGAGGCGGTGGCGGGCCGACGGGTCACCGACGCCGATCTCCGGCGCTCGATTGCCGTCTTCAACGAGAACCGTCGCCTGCTCCGGGAGGTGTACGCCATCAAGCGGGACACGCCCTGGCTCCTGCCGGTGGACCAGGCGTACGTGCTGGTGGCCCTGGGCACCATCCTCCGCCGGGAGGATCACAACACGCTCCTGGGCGCGCTGATCCCGCAGATCCGGTCGCGGGCGGACAAGTCCCAGGACAAGATCCGCATCGTGCTGGAAGGAGGGTTCTGCGAGCAGCCCCCCCTCGACCTCCTGATGGTCATCGGCCAGTCCTGCTACGTGGTGGACGACGACCTCCTGATCGGGCTCCGCTTCCTGGTCCGGGACGTGGAGGCGCAGGGCGATCCGCTCTCGGCGCTCGCCGACGCGTACATCAACGGGTCCTCGTACAGCCCCGTCCAGCACGACACCCGGAAACCGAAGGAGGCGATGCTCCTCGACCGGCTGCACGGCGCCAACGCGCAGGCGGCCATCCTGTCCGCCGCCAAGATGTGCGAGCCCGGGCTGGACGAGCAGGTCGCCTACACCAAGGCGCTGGACGAGGCGCACATCCCCTACTTCATCACCGAGTTCGAAGAGAAGATGTCCGGCTTCGACCAGATGCAGCTGCAGCTCGAGACGTTCATCGAAAGCATCCTGTTCGACTAGGGAGGGACCGTGATCACGGAACAGGACATCGTCGGCCGGGGCGCCACCGAAGGCGCCCGGTTGATGCGCGACTGGTTCGCCCGCCTGGACCAGGCCGCCGAACGGAAGGAAACCGCCGCCTATGTCTTCGTCATGGGCAGCCTGGCGGAGGTGCTGCGCGCCTTCGACATGCACCTCGTCTTCCCCGAAATCAACTCGCTGCAGACCGCCGTGCGGCACGTGGCGCACGAATACCTGGGCATGGCCGAGGAGTACGGCTACTCGCCGGACGTCTGCGGCTACGTGAAGGCCGACGTGGCCATGCAGCTCCAGGACGGCAAGCACTCCATGGGGCGCCTCCCCAAGCCGGCGCTCGCCGTGGCGACCAACGCCTGCAACACCTACGTCAAGTGGGCGGAGTTCTGGGAGCGCTACTACAAGATCCCCATGGTGACGCTCGACATCCCCGGCTCGCGGACCGCCGCAGGGGGCGCCCCCCCGGGCACGGTCCCCTTCGAGAACGACCGCCGCTACCTCGAGGTGCAGCTCCGCGAGCTGATCACGGAGTGCGAGCGGATCACCGGCACGACGCTGGACATGGACCGGCTGCGCGCGGTGCTCGACTACACCAACCGCATGGCGGCCGCCTGGAAGCGGATCCTCGAGCTCAACCAGCGCCGCCCCGCCATGTTCAACGCCCTGGTGGATGGCACGATCTACCTCGGCGTCCTGAACGCCCTCCGCGGCACCCGGGAGGGAGCCGAATACTTCGAGCGCCTGGTCGAGGAGATGGAATACAAGGCCGCGCACGGCCTCGGCACCATCCAGGACGAGCAGTACCGCCTGCTGTTCGTCGGCGTCCCCTGCTACCCGATCTTCCGGCGCTTCCACGAGATGTTCGCGGACCAGGGCGGCGTGTTCGTGGCGTCGAGCTACCTCTGGTTCGCGGCGGGAGGGCTCGACCTCGGCTTCCAGTACGACCTGGAGCGGCCGATCGAGAGCCTCGCCGAGGGGATCCTCGTGGGCGTCCGCCACGCCGGCGATGCGATGCTCTTCCACGACCAGTCGCTCATCGAGCAGGTGGACCAGTTCGAGGCCGACGGCGTCGTGTACCACCCGGTCAAGAGCTGCCGCACCGTGTCCACCAGCCTGGCCGGCAGCCGCAAGGCGCTCATGAAGGCCCGCGACGTCCAGTGCCTCTTCATCGAGTCGGACATGATGGACCGGCGGGTGGTGTCGGAAGCACAGCTCAAGAACCGGATCGACGCCTTTTTCGAGGGCCTTGGCTCGCAGCGGCTTCGTGCCACCGCGGCCACGGCCTGATCGGAGACATCATGCGATACAGTGGCGGCGTGGACGTCGGGTCCACCCAGACCAAGGCCGTCGTGATCGACGAGGCGCGCCGCATCGTGGGGCGGTCGCTCATCATGACCGGCTCGAACGTGGTCACGGCGGCCCAGGAGGCGTTCCAGGCGGCGCTCGACGACGGGGTCGTGCGCGAGGCGGACGTGGGGTACGTGATCGGGACGGGGTACGGTCGCTACAAGGTGACCTTCGGCAACGACCAGGTGACCGAGATCAGCTGCCATGCCCGCGGCGCCGCGCACCTCTTCCCCGGCACCCGCACGGTGCTCGACATGGGCGGCCAGGACACCAAGGCCATCCGCGTGACGGAGACCGGTGACGTCCTCGACTTCTGCATGAACGACAAGTGCGCGGCCGGCACCGGCCGCTTCCTCCAGGCGGCGTCCTTTGCGCTGGAGATTCCGCTCGGCGAGCTCGGGGGCGTGGCGCTGCGGGCCACCCGCCCCGTGAAGATCTCGACGACCTGCACCGTGTTTGCCGAGTCCGAGGTGCTGGGGTGGGCGGCCAAGGGCAAGAAAATCGAGGACATCCTGATGGGCGTGCACCGGTCCATCGCCGCCCGGTCGGTGTCGCTGCTGCGGCGGGTCGGCGTCGAGGAGCGGATCACCTTCACCGGCGGCGTCGCGCGCAACGAGGCGATGGTCGCGGTGCTGAACGAACTCCTCGACACGCCGCTCCAGGTGGGGGACGACTCGCACTACATGGGCGCGCTCGGCGCGGCCCTCTTCGCCATGGACCGCATCATCGCCGGGCAGGCTGCCCCGGCCGGAGCCGCCTCATGACCACCCTGACCGCCGGCATCGACGTGGGATCCACCTACACCAAGGCAGCGCTGCTCCGGGACGATGGCACGCTGGTCGCCACCGCCATGATCCCGACGGGCTTCCGCCTCGACGCCGCGGCGACCGAGGCCTACGCCGCCCTGCTCCGCCACGCGAACGCCTCGCGAGCCGACGTGGCGTACCTCGTCAGCACGGGGGCGGGACGCTACCAGGTGCCGTTCCGCGACCTGCACGCCACCGACCTGACCGCCCAGGGCCGCGGGACACGTCACTTCTTCCCTCACACCCGCACGGTGCTCGATGTCGGCGGCCAGACGATGAAGGCCAGCCGGCTCGACGACCGGGGCCGGGTGGCCGCCTTCCGGCTGAACGACAAGTGCGCCGCCGGCACCGGGGCATTCCTCGAGAAGACCGCCCGGTACCTCGGGTTCGGCACGGAGCAGATCGGGGCCGTGGCCGCGGCGTCGGCCGACGCGGCCAACATCTCCGGGGTGTGCGCCGTCTTCGCCGAGTCGGAGGTGATCAACCACGTCTCGAGCGGGCGCGCCCCGGGCGACATCCTGCACGGCGCCGTCGTGTCGCTCGTCGCGCGCTCCGTCCAGCTGATGAAGCGGGTGCGGCTCGAGCAGGAGATCACCCTCGTCGGCGGCATCATGCGGTTCCCCACCATGGTACGGGTGCTCCGCGAGGAGCTGGGGCAGGACGTGAACGTCCCGCCGGAGCCCCTCGCCCAGTTCACGGCGGCCATCGGTGCCGCGGTGCTGGGCCAGCAACGCCTCGCCAGGCGCGCCGCCGAACACGCGGCTGCCTGATGGGCCGGACGCTGCCGGTCCTCGAGCCCGCTGGCGACGCGCCCGATCCGCTCGAAGCCGAAGGCTGGGAGCGCCGGTTCATCGCCGTTGGGGCGCGGCTGGATGAATCCGTCAAGCTGTACGAGCAGCTCGGATTCACCGTGCGGCTCGAGCTCCCCACTGCGCAGGACCTGCGAGAGGAGTGCGGCGACTGCCACGCCGCGCTGCAGCTCTATCGGGTCGTGTATACCAGGAGACCTGCATGAAGGCCGCCGTCTTCCACGCCGCACACCAGCCGCTTGAGCTGACCGACGTCCCGACGCCAGAACCCAAGACCGGTGAGGTGCTGGTCAAGGTGGCGGGATGCGGCGTCTGCCATACCGACCTCCATTACCTGGATCACGGCACCCCGACCTTCAAGCCGCCCCCGATCATCCTGGGCCACGAAGTGGCGGGCACCGTCTCGGACGTCGGCCGGGGCGTCACCACGCTCGCGGCGGGCGCCCGGGTGCTGATCCCGGCGGTGCTCTCGTGCGGGCACTGCACGCTCTGCCGTTCGGGGCGCGAGAACATCTGCGAGCACAGCCAGATGCTCGGCAACCACATCGACGGCGGATACGCGGAGTACGTAGCGGTCCCCGCGAAGGACGTGGTGCCGATGCCCGACGACGTGCCGCTGGTCGAGGGATCGATCATCGCCGATGCCGTGACGACGCCCTACCACGCGGTGGTGCGGCGCGGCAAGGTGGTTCCGGGCGACTGGGTGGTGGTGTTCGGGTGCGGCGGGGTGGGGCTCACGCTGGTCCAGGTCGCCGCGGCGGTCGGGGCCCGGGTCATCGCGGTGGACGTGAAGGATGCAAAGCTCGAGACCGCCCGGCGCTTCGGCGCCACGGCGGTGTTCAACGCCACCACGACCAGGAAGCTGGACAAGGAAATCCGCGCGCTCAGTGGCGGCGGCGTCCACGTGGCGTTCGAGGCGGTGGGCAAGGCCGTCACGCAGGAGGCCGCGCTGAACTGCCTCACGACGGGTGGTCGGCTCGTCCTGGTCGGGTACAGCCCGGAAACGCTGCCGCTCAACGCCGGCCGCGTGATGTTCCGGGAAATCGAGGTGATCGGCTCCCTGGGCTGCCGCCCGGTGGACTACCCGCGCGCCATCGAGATGGTGCGACAGGGGAGCGTGCGCCTCATGGATCTCGTCACCCACCGGTTCCCGCTCGAACAGATCGCCGAGGCGCTCGACACCCTCCGGGGCGGCGACGCCATCCGCGTGGTGGTGACCCCATGAAGATCACCGACGCCCTCCTCGGCGAGCATGGCGCCTTCTATGCCCAGTTCGACCGCCTCGAGGAGACGCTTCCCCACACGACCTCGGTGGGCGAAGTCCGCGAGCAGGCGGCGCTCCTCGCCGCGGCGCTGATATCGCACGCGCAGCTCGAGGACACGCTGCTCTTTGAACGGATGCGGTCGGCGGGCGGGGACGAGGGGCTGCTGAGCACGATGGAAGCGGAGCACACGGAGATCGCCGGGCTGCTGACGCGCGCCCAGGGGTCCCAGGACGTGTCGGCCGCGCGGGACGACCTGTTGGAGGCGGTAACCCTGGCCCGGGATCATTTCGCCAAGGAGGAACAGGTCGCGTTCCCGATGGCCGAAAGCATCATCGGCGCCGCCGGCCTCACCGCGCTCGGCGCGCGTTGGTCGGCGCGGCGCGAGGTGTTCGTCAGCGACGGCTAGGGCAAGACCGCGCGCGTCATCCGGTGAGCCTTCCGCCCCCCGCGCGGCGTCCGCTCCGCCCCCTGCCCCGCCGCCACCAGCTCGGTGGCCTTGGCCAACGTCCGCGCCGCCAGCGCCCGGGCGCCCTCGTGCAGCTCCGAGCTCTCCCGGACCACTTCGACGTTGCGTTCCATGTCCTCGGCCGACCACCCCCGGCTGTGGGCGATGAACGGAAACTGGGGAAAGTCGAAGCCCAGTTCCGAGAAGAACATCAGCATCTGCCCGGCCACCGCCTGCACGTTGTCCTGCCCGCCCGTGATGATGAACGCCGCCGCCTTGTCGCGGATCAGTACCCGGTCCCGGATGGTGATCTGGTTCTGGATGCAGTTCATGCGCTCGATCAGCTTGAAATAGAGCGAACTGGCACTCCCCCAGCGAATCGGGGACGCCACGATGACGGCGTCCGCCCAGAAGATGAGCCCCTCGTAGACCTCGGCCATCTGGTCCTTCGAGTCCATCTGCGTGATGGAGCAGGGCCAGGTGCAGGCGTGGGCACTCTTCGAGTAGTACCCCTCGCAGTGGCGGACCCGGAGCTCGTTGGCCTTGAGGAGCTTCGTCTCGGCGCCGAGCGTGCCGGCGTGCGCCAGCGCGATCTCGAGCAGCGCGTCGGAGGTCGAGTACCTGGGGAAGCTGGCGTCCATGGCCGTCGTGGAGAGGCCGAGGAGGCGGATGGGACCGGGCTCGCGGACGACGGGGCGTTCGAGGGGGTGCCGCTCGTGAGGCGCCGCGTGCCGCTTGCTCACCGGCACGGGGTTGAGCAGCAGACGGCCGCCCTCCTCCCGCACTTCGTGGCGGGGCACTCGGTCCTCCTCGAACCCCGGCTCCCCTTCGCCGGTGCTGCGGTGGAATTTCCAGTGGTGCCAGGGGCAGACGATGTATTCCCCGTCCAGCGTGCCATCCCCGAGCGGGCCAGCGGCGTGATTGCACACGCCGGAGACCGCGCCGAACACCCCGTCGCGATAGCTCAGGGCGATCTTGAGCTTGCCAAGCGTGATTTGCCGGAGCGGTGTCGCTCTCAGCACATCGATCGGGCCAAGGTCGAGCCAGCCTGCATCAGCGTTTGCGCTCATTGCGGGACCTCTTCCGCCGCGTACCAGGTGGCCACCCGCCCGGTCAACGCGTTGAGTCCCTTGTCGGTATTGACGGCGATGGCAACGACCAGATGCTGGTCCGGGTACAGTGCCAGGACGGATACTCCACCGATTGACCCACCCGTGTGCGCCACGTAGCGCCGGCCCTGCTGGTCGCTCCCAACGTTCCACCCGACACCATAGGAGGTGACAGTGCCGTCGCGGAGGCGCATCGGCGTCCACATCACGTCACGGGTGCCCCTCGTCAGCAGCTTGCCATCCAGCATCGCCTGGCCGAAACGGGCGAGATCCTCCGTGCTGGAGAGAAAGCCACCACTCGGCCACTTATAACTGTTGTCCACATAGGGCGCGTTGCGGAGCGGTCCCCCGGTGTCGGGGCCGGCATAGAAACGGGTGCGGCCCACGATGATGCTGTCGGGGAAATCGGGAACGGTGGCACTCATGCCGAGCGGGGCGAAGACCCTGTCGTGCATGAACTGGAGGTACGGAACGCCTGATGCGCCTTCGATGACGGCGCCGAGGAGATTGTAGCCGAACGAGGAGTAACTGTACCGGGTTCCCGGCTCGAACAACAGAGAATCATCCTCGAACATGCGGAGCCCGTCGAGCAGGGTCGGGTAGAAGCGCTGATTCTCGAACTCCCCATCCTTGTAGTGCCGAATTCCCGCCTGGTGCCCCGCCAATTGTCGGACGGTGACGGGCCAGGGCTTCCTGGGGAAGGAGGGAACGTACCGCTGTACCTCGGCATCGAGGTCCAGCCGCCCCTCATCGATGAGGATGCCAAGGGCGACGGCGGTAAAGGGCTTCGCCAGGGATCCCACGCGGTACCGCGTGGTGGATTGCGCCTGGGCGGCCAGCTCCACATCGGCCAGCCCGAACCCCCGATTCAACACCACCTCGCCGTTCCGAATGACGGTCACCGAGGCCCCCGGAATCCCGAGCTCCCGCATCCGCGCCGGGAATACGGCGTCGACGGAGTCGCTGGGGACGAGGCGCGCTGCGGTTGCCACCGCCGCCTGCGCATCGAGCAGCGCCGGCATGATCAGGAGAGCAAATACAGTCGGCCAGATCCGGCGCATGCGCGCTCCTCAGTTCAGTTGTACGAGGATTTCCTTGCCGCTGTCATCCACCGTCGCGTTCTTGAACTCGGCGGTGAAACCGGGGCCTCGAATGACCGCGGCGCCGGCGGACCGCTCCACCACCGGCCGCGCCGGCAGGACGATTTCCACCCAGGAGATGCCGTTGAACAGCGGGTGGGGGCCGATTCCCGCCGTCCGGGCCTCGATGTCCGCGTCTGCATCATCCAGCGCGGTCATCTGGCCGGCGTCATTGCCAAGTTTCAGGAAGCGCGTGTGGATCAGTCCACCCTCCACCCGATCGACGTTGAGCGGGTCGAAGCCCTGGGGCCAGAGCGGGTGCCCGGCTGCCGACTGAATGACGACGCGCCACCCTTCCTTCGATTCGAACGCACGCTGTCGCGTGCCCCATCCAGTCGTGACGTCGGCGGCATCGATGCGCGCATCGCGCTTGGCGGCACCGACCTCCACGGGCGTAAACGCACAGGGCGCGGACGCGGGCGCTCCCGGGCCGGTCAGCGCGGCGTCGAGCAGGCCATCCAGGGATTGCCGGTCGTCCGCCTCGAGTGACGCGCGCCATCCCGGCGCCAGCCGATCGAGCAGAATCGCCCACGCCGGTCCGATGGTGTAGGCCCGGAGCCGCACCGCCTCCGGCAGGAATTCCCCCTCCGGAATGGTCACGGTGGAAGTACCGGCCGCCCGCAGCTGGAGGTAGGCCGCGAGCCCCTCGTTGAGTTCGGTCAGCCGCTCATAGGCCACGAACGCCGAGTCCATCGCGGCGAACCGCTCTCGCCGGTAGGAGAGCGCCACCCGGGCCCAGCAGGCGGCGCCGGCGGTCTCCGCGTTCGCGAGCGCCCGCGCCAGCGCCTCCGACTCGAGCCGGCGCGCGGCGAGCAGGTCGGCATTCGTGACCGGATAGACCAGGAGATCACCCTCGTTGCCGGACCAGCCCGGATGATGAGTGCGCTGGTAGACGTGGAACGCCTCGTGAATGGCCACCGCCGCAAGGTCGCCCGGCGGCTGCCGCCCCCGCGTGCCATCAACCAGCAGGGTGGCGGTCAGGATGCCGCCAATCTCCGCGCTGGAGTTGCTGGTGACCGCGGCAAACCGGCCGGGGTAGGCACGCGCCGCGGGAGCCGCCCCGGGGACGGGGACGAACCCGGCAGGCGGCTTCGGATGGCGGAAGAGCCAGGTCTGCCGCCCATCGTAGATGGCGAGGGGAATTGCCAGGGGATCGAAGCCGGGCCAGAGCACCCCGCCCCCGGCGATGCGCTCGACCGCCATCTCGATGGCCGGCGCGCTCGCCGTGTCCTGCGCCGCGGCGGGCCGCGGCACGAACAGGACAGCGGCACCAGCGGCCGCGAGCGCTCGCCACATCAGCTACGCCTGGCCGGCAAACCGGACGCAGTACACCGGCGGGAGGTGTTCGGAGATCGTCTGCCAGGCGTCGCCCTGGTCCTCCGTCACCCAGAGCGAGCCGGTCGTGGTGCCAAAGGCGAGCCGGTCGCCGGTGGCGTCGATATCGAGTCCGTGCCGATAGGTGATGTCGTAGGCGTGGCGCTGCGGCAGCCCCTTGGTCAGGGCCTCGAACGTCTTCCCCCCGTCGCGGGTGCGGTTCACGATGACGTGCCCGTCGACCGGGATCCGCCGCTGGTCGCTGGTGCCGGGCACGAACCACGCCGTCCCGCCGTCGCGCGGATGGACCACCACGGCGAACCCGAACGAGGAGGGCGCCACCCGGAGCTCGCGCCACGACGCCGCGTCGTCGGTGGACCGGAAGATCCCGTTGTGGTGCTGCACCCACCATTCCGCCGGCTGTGCGGGGCACTGCACAAGCCGGTGCACATCCTGCACGTGCGGATCGTTCGTCTGTTCAGGGGGGAAATAGTCTGCGCGCATTCCGTGGCTGCTGATGTTCCAGGAGGCACCCCCGTCGGTGGTGGCCCAGACCCCGCCGGTCGAGACGCCCACCAACACCCGCCGAGGGTCGCGCGGATCCACGCTCACCGAGTGGATGCCGGGGTAGTCCGCCCCGCCGCCCACCCACTCGAGCCGCTTCGGGTGGTCCCAGAGCGCCCGATTGAGTTCCCAGGTCATTCCCCCGTCGTCGGAGCGGAAGAGTCCGCCGGGGATCGTCCCGCACCAGAGCGACCCAGGCCGCGCGGGGTCCGCCGGCTCCAGCGCCCAGATGAGTTGCACACTGTCGGGAATCGTGCGCCCCATCGGGTCCACGCGGGGCGCCGTGCCCTCGGGCCGCGGGGGCAAGGCCGGGGTCGTGATTTCCTCCCACTTCCGCGCCCCCTGGCGCAGCCGGTGAAGCTTGACGCCGAAGTGCCCGTGTCCGAGCGCCACGTAGACCGTCCCGTCCCGCGGGTCGGACAGCATCATCGTGGCGTTGTCGCCGAGGAAGTGGGTCTTCTTGACGGTCCATCTCGACTTCCCGCGCTCGACCTGGAAGAGGCCCTTGCGGGTGGCGGCATAGAGACGCGTGCTCATGGCGTGGAAACCCCCGTTCGAAGAATGGTCAGCCCCCGGAGAGCGCCTGCATGACGTAGAGCTTTGAATCGGGTCGCACCGGGTCGCTCAGCCCTGCCCGGTCACGGATCATCCGGCCGTCGAGGAAGATGGCCATGTGCTTCCGCAGCTCACCCTGCTCATCGAGGACGTACCCGCGAGCCTGCGGGTTTCCGGCAAACACCGCGTCGAGCACCTCGCGCACCGTGCCTCCGGGGACCTCCGTCGGGGGACAGGGCACGTGCCGCTGAATGTTCTCGGTGAATGCGACCGTCGGCATGCTCCGCCCTCTAGTGCAACAGCTTGAACGCGTGGGTCCACTCCCCCCGGAGGAATCCCGGGAGGCACCAAAGGATACAGAGCGGCTCGATGGCACGTGCCGACTCCACGCCCCCCATGTCCTCGCTCTCCCACCCAAACTGCTCCAGGACGGACTTGACGACCTGCTTGGCCTTGGCGTCGCTGCCGCAGATGAACATGGTCGGCGGTCCCTGCGGAAAGTCCGGGTTGACCATGCGGGCGTTCCCGACGCTGTTGAACGCCTTCACGAACCTGGTGTAGGGAAATTCGCGCTGGAGCCGCTCCATCAGCGAGTCTTCCGGGGTTGTGAAGAACCGGAGCAGGCCGTGTTCGGGTGGACCGTCCACGATCGGGTTCGTCGTGTCGATGACGACCTTCCCGGCCAGGTCCTCGGCCGCCACCGCCTGGAGGGCCAGCAGCGCGGCCGTGCCCTTGACCGCCAGGACCAGCAGCTCGCCGAACTGGACCGCCTCGACACTGCTCCCGATCCGCCCCCCGGGGTTGTTCGTTGCCCACTCCGAGAGCTTGGCGGGGGTGCGGGTGCCCAGCATGACCGCGTGACCGTGCGCGAGGAACCCGCGCCCGAGCGTCTGCGCCACAATACCGGAGCCGATGATGCCGACCTTCATTTGGTCCTCCTTGCCTGGGCGAGTGCCAGGCCCGTTCAGAATCCGCCCCCGCCGCCCCCGCCTCCGCCTCCGCCGGATGATCCGCCACCGCCGAAGCCCGACCCGCTGGAACTCCGGGGCGAGGAACTCATCGTGCTGCCGGCCCGGGTCGACAGGGTGGAGATGCGTGACGAGAAGCTCCGGGCGTTGAAGCCCGACATGTTGGTCCCCACGTACCAGGTCGGCGGCTCCTTGTAGATGTCGTCAAAGGCCCTGGCCCACTTGGCCTCCACGCCGAACGCCATCGCGTAGGGCAGGAACGTCTCGAACATCTCGGGCGTCTTCACGACCCGCGCAAACCGATCACTGTCCACCCGCCGGAGGAACTCCTCGAACCCGCGGGTGTCTTCGTAGGCCCGCGCACCGGCCACCGTGCGAGCCGGCATGAAGTAGCCGAAGGCCAGGACGATCACGCCGCTGACGACCGCCGCCAGGATGAACGCGACCGGGGACATCCCGAGCTTGTCCCCGATGAAGGCGCCCACCATGGCGACGGGGAAAGTCAGGACCACCGCCCCCACCATCCACATCGCCCGCACGCGGTCGGGGCGTGACCGGTACAGTCCGCGCTCCACCAGCCGGTCGAAGGTGGAATTCTTGATCCGCGAGAGGTAGGTGTAGAACTCGTCCTCGAGGTCGGAGAGCTCCACCGTCCGCTTGCCGTGCCGGAACATCCCCTCCAGCACGAACTCCTCGTGCCGTTCCAGTGCGCGCGTGCCCGGCTTCGGGTCCAGCCGATGGAAGACATACTCCTGATGCTTGAAGAGGCCAAAGAGGACCTTGTCCTCCTTTTCCTCGATCTTCAGATAGCCCTGCACCGCCAGGTCGACGATCGTGGCGGTGATGTCGCGCATGTCCACCCGCTCGTCCATCATCGTCCCCGCCTCGGCGGGCGTCAGCCCCTTCGGCGGCTCGTACCGCACGCCGATCGGGCGCTCCTCAGGGTCGCGCCCCGTCCGGCGCCAGAGGGTGAGCATCCCGAAGAACACCAGCACCGGAATGCCCAGGGGCCAGTTGCTCGCGAGGAACCCGGTGGCGCGCTCGACCGACGTGGGCTCGGCGATCACGCCCTTGTCCCACCCGACGACCGCCGTCACGCCCTCGTGAAAGCCCAGCGGCTGCGCCATGGTGACGGTAACCTCGGACCCGTCGATCGCCACCTCGGCGTTCTGCGACGTGGATCCGTAGGCGCCATCGAACGCGATGGCCCGCACCCCCGACACGGCGGAGGGCAGGTCAATCCGCGCCGAGACCGATTCGATCGGCACGTCCCATTCGTCGCCGGTGATGTTCCAGTAGAGCTCGTCGTGATCCTCGAAGAAGCGAAGGCCGTTCGCCGCCCGATAGTGGAGGACCACGGTCCGGGTGGCGTTGTTCGCGCCGGGCACCCAGATCTTCAGTTTCAGGTAGTGGCGCTCGCGTGACCGCTCCACCTTGAGGGCGGTGCCGCCGTCGTCGGTGGCGCTGATGTCCTCCAGCCGCA
>DAOLIZ010000023.1:0-24702 GCA_035328285.1 Gemmatimonadales bacterium | reverse complement strand
GCCGGCTGCGCCGGCGGGTGTGGCGGGGAGTGCCTTGGCGATGGCGGTGGTGGAGACGGCGCTGGGCGCGATGGGCACGCCGTACGCCTGGGGCGGCAACAGCGCCAACGGGTTCGACTGCTCGGGACTGATCCAGTACGCCTTCGGGGCGCACGGGGTATCGCTGCCGAGGACAAGCGCGGATCAGGCGACGCAGGGGGAGGCGGTCGACAAGAATCTCGCGGCGCTGGCCCCGGGAGACATCCTGACCTTCTCAAGCGGGCCGGGGGGCTCGCAGGTGTCGCACGTCGGGCTGTACCTGGGCGGCGGTGAGTTCATCCACAGCGCCACGAACGGCGTCCAGAAGAGCGTCCTCAGCGCCACCGACCCCTACGGCAAGTGGTGGTATGCCCGGTGGGTCGGGGCGCGGCGGGTGGTGCCCGCCTAGTGGGTCATGTGCTCGTGATCCATCCCCTTCATCTCTGATGGCTTGCCGATCTGCTCCAGCATCTGGATGTCGGCCTGGATGTCCGGATTGTCCGGGTCCAGCGCCGGCCACCCGGCCATGTCATCCGGCGCGAAGGCGCCCGCCAGCAGGCCCATGGCCCCGCTCGGAATCACCTTGCCGGTGATGTTGTTGTAGTCGGCGCGGACCCGGTACCGCTTCCCTGCAGTGAGCTTGAGCCCCTCCCCCCGGATCCCGTAGTACTTCCTCGGCATCTTGAGCAGGAGGCCGGACGGCGCGGTCTCCGCCTTCAGCATGATGATGGTCTTCCCGCTTTCCACCTCTTCCAGTGACACGAACTCCGCGTAGTCATGCGCATGCCCGCCGATGGCCAGCACCCGGCCGGTCAGGGGCATCGTGAACTCATACGACTTCGACGAGCGGCCCGCGGGGAGGTCGTAGGAATCGGTGACCCGGTTGTAGTTCACGTCCATGTAGATGGGAAGGACCACCCGGGGGCGTGGCGCCAGGTTGCTGGGGCTCCAGGCCAGGCGCACCGTGAGCCAGGCCCCCTCGATATCGGCGTCGCCGAGGTTGTTCCACGCGGCGTACATCGCGAGCTGGAAGCCCGGCTCCATCGGCATCCCGATCGTCTTCGGGAGGCTGACGCTGCCCGTTTCCGAACCCGCCGCCACCATCCGCTCGACCGCGGGATAAAGCAGTTGCCGGCGGTCGAAGTTCATGATGTTGAGGTGGTGGACGAGCTGGCTCCCGAGGGCGGTCCCGTTCGCGTCGGTCACCTCGATGTCGAAGCCGCGGAACCACGCCTGCATGGGCCACGTGAAGCGGAGCAGGGGAGTGGTGGTGCCGGGCATCTCGTGCATCATCCCGTGATCCATGTTCGGCGGCATGTGCGCGATCGTGAAGGGGCCGGCGGTCACCACCACCTCTTTCCGGGCAGAGTCGACCGTCACGCGAATCGTGGGACCGGGGTCCGGTGCCTGCGCGGTGGCGAGGAGGGCGAGGAGCGTGGTCAGCATGGGCGAGTTCCGGGTCGGGGCCGCTGAAGAACTGGGGTGAAGGATAGTGGTGCCCGGCGAGCGGAAACAGCGCGAGGAGAGTCGGAAATGTCCCGATGGCAGGCACCAGGCCGCCGCGGCAAGCTCAGGGGCAGCGGGACGGCGGATTATCTGTCATTCTGGCTTAGCACTCTGGCCCGGCGATTGCCAAACCGGGGCCGCGAACGCTTGACATCGGGGCCGTTCGGGTTACGTTTCCGGTGTTCTGGCACTCGGGCCGCGTGAGTGCCAATTCGTTGCCGCAAAATACTTTACACCACCACATTCACGTTGCTGGAGGCAGGACATGTCCACTGCGACCAAGACCAAGACCAAGGTCAGCATCAAGCCGCTCGAAGACCGCGTCGTGATCATGCCATCGGATGAGGCCGAGAGCATGCGCGGCGGGTTGTACATCCCTGACACCGCCAAGGAGAAGCCGACCCAGGGTTCCGTGATCGCCGTCGGTCCGGGCCGGATGGACAAGGGCACCCGGGTTCCGATGGACCTGGCCGTGGGTGACAAGGTCATCTATGGGAAGTACAGCGGCACGCCGTTCCAGCTCGGGGACGACGAAGTCATCATCATCAAGGCCTCGGACATCCTCGCCAAGATCGGCTGAGCGTCCGTAACACATTCCAGGAGAGACACGACATGTCATCGAAGGAACTGATGTTCAGCGTGGACGCCCGCGCCAAGCTCAAGAAGGGCGTTGACCAGCTCGCCGAGGCGGTCAAGGTGACCCTCGGCCCCAAGGGCCGGAACGTCGTCATCGACAAGAAGTTCGGCTCGCCCACGATCACCAAGGACGGCGTCACCGTCGCCAAGGAAATCGAACTGCTCGATCCGATCGAGAACATGGGCGCGCAGATGGTCAAGGAAGTCGCCACCAAGACGTCCGACCTCGCCGGCGACGGCACCACCACCGCCACCGTGCTGGCCCAGGCCATCTACCGTGAAGGCCTGAAGAACGTCACCGCCGGCGCCAACCCGATGGAACTGAAGCGGGGCATCGACAAGGCCGTCGAGCTGATCGTCGGCGAGCTCGCCCGGCTCTCGGTCACCACGACCGGCCGCAAGGAGATCGCCCAGGTCGGCGCCATCTCCGCCAACAACGACAAGGAAATCGGCGACCTCATCGCCGAGGCGATGGAGAAGGTCGGCAAGGACGGGGTCATCACGGTCGAGGAGGCCAAGGGCCTCGAGACCACCCTCGAGACGGTCGACGGCATGCAGTTCGACCGCGGCTACCTGTCGCCGTACTTCGTCACGGACCCGGAGAAGATGGAAGCCGCGCTCGACGCGCCCTACATCCTGATCCACGACAAGAAGATCTCGGCCATGAAGGACCTGCTCCCGGTCCTCGAGAAGGTCGCCCAGACCGGCAAGCCGTTGCTCATCATCGCCGAGGACATCGAAGGGGAGGCGCTGGCCACCCTCGTCGTCAACAAGCTTCGCGGCACGCTGAAGGTCGCCGCCGTCAAGGCGCCGGGCTTCGGTGATCGCCGCAAGGAAATGCTGCTCGACATCGCCAAGCTGACCGGCGGCAAGGTCATCTCCGAGGAACTCGGCTTCAAGCTCGAGAACGCGGTGCTGGCCGACCTCGGGTCCGCCAAGCGCGTCACCGTGGACAAGGACAACACCACGCTGGTCGACGGCAAGGGCAAGGAAGGCGACGTGCAGGGCCGGATCAAGGAGATCCGCGCCGCCATCGAGAAGAGCACCAGCGACTACGACCGTGAGAAGCTCCAGGAGCGCCTGGCCAAGCTCGCGGGCGGCGTGGCCGTCATCAATGTCGGCGCCGCGACCGAGACCGAAATGAAGGAGAAGAAGGCCCGGGTCGAGGACGCGCTCCACGCCACCCGTGCCGCGGTCGAGGAAGGCATCGTCCCCGGCGGCGGCGTCGCGCTCATCCGCGCGCAGGCCGTGCTCGAGAAGATCAAGGGGCTGACCGAGGACGAGAAGATCGGCGTCGACATCGTGCGCCGCGCCATCGAGGAGCCCATCCGGGCCATCTCGATCAACGCCGGCGTCGAAGGCTCGATCGTCCTGGCCAAGGTGAAGGAGTCGAAGGAGAAGAACTTCGGCTACAACGCCGCCACGGACACCTACGAGGACCTGGTCAAGTCCGGCGTCATCGACCCGACCAAGGTCACCCGCACGGCGCTCCAGAACGCGGCGTCGATCGCGGCCCTCCTCCTCACGACGGAGTGCGTCATCGTCGAGCGGAAGGAAGACAAGCCGGCCCCGGCAGCGCCGGGCGGCGGCATGGGCGGGATGTACTAGTCCCGACCGGCATCAGCGGACGAGGCGGGCGCACTCCGGTGCGCCCGCTTTGTTTTCTGGTTATTGTTGAGGCATGACTCTTGACCCCAACAAGGTAGATCGCGCCATGCGCTTTGGCATAGCAGTGCTCGCCGCCGTCGCCCTCGTGCCCGCCGCGGCCACCGCCCAGACGAAGGCCGCCACCGGCCCCGCCGTGGAGGGGACGTGGCAGGTCGATGCCTCCTCCGTGGCCGGCAAGGGACCACGCGAAGTGATCATTCGCGCCGACAGCAGCGCGTCCTGGGGGAAGGAAACGGTGCGCTGGCGCCTCCCCGAGGAGAACCGGATCATGATCGCCCTCGGCGGCGAGTGGGAGACCTACCGGATGAGGCTCAAGGGGGACAAGCTCACCCTGTCCGGTGGCGACCTCAGCGAGCCGATCACCCTCAAGCGGACCGGTCCCGCGACCCCCCGGCCGGACAGCATCCCCGTGCCACCCGATCCCGACACGGAATAGGGCTCGCAGATCGCCGGAATGGGCGAGGATGGATGGGGGCGGCCAGCCGGTCGCCCCCTTCGTGTGCGCGCCATAACCAGCAGTGAGAAAACAACTTAGAGCGCAACTCCGGCGTGGCGCGCGACCGGACTGAGACTTGCACTCCCGGGGCTTGTCCCTCGCGGACGGGGCCCTCACCCGTCCGCGGCTCACGCTGGAGGAATGCATGCTTCGCCTTCGTCAACTCGCGGCGGCCACGTGCCTGGTGCTCGGCACGGCGCTGCCCGCTGCCGCCCAGGTCTCGTTCAGCCCGACCATCGGCGCGTACCTGCCGACCTCGAACATCGCCGACATCGTCGTCGGCACCGACAGCATCGCGAATTTCAAGCAGGATGTCGGCCTCGCCCTCGGCGCCAACCTCGGCGTGGGCCTCAGTTCCCGCGTCGGGCTCATGGTGGCCGGATCGTACGTCCCGAGCCAGTTGAGCGGCACGATCGGCGGCGACGGGAGCTGGTCGCAGTCCGACGCCAACCTGTTCTTCGGCAACGCGAACATCACCGTCTACCTCATCAAGCCCACGAGCCCGGTCTGGATCTCGCTGAGCGGGGGCGGCAGCATGGTGAGCCGGAGCGGGCAGGCCTACGAGGGCTGGACCGGCACCACCGACTTCGGCGGGCTGGCCGGCGCCACGATCGGCTTCAATCTCGGTATCGTGAATCTCAACGTGTCGGCCACCGACTACATCTACGGTGCGCAGTTCAGCAACGGGCTCGTGGAGACGAGCGAGGCGACGCAGAACGACATCCTGCTCGGTCTCGGGCTCGGCATCCCGCTCGGCGGAAAGAAGCCGCAGGCCAGCAGCCAGGCATTCCGGCAGTAGGCTGGCTCCACCGCCGACATGCGAACGGGGGCGACCATCTGGTCGCCCCCGTTTCGTGTTGTTGCCGCCGGGGCCGGTCATCGGCCAGCCCCCCGGGGACTCCGTCAGCGGAACGGCAGCGTCGCCTGCTCCACCCGTGGCAGGAAGGTGAACGGCCCGGTCGCGTCGTCCTGACCCGCGACATGGAGCTCGCCGGTGAACCCGGCGGTGTCGAGCGCGGGCGCCACCGCCCCGTGCGCGTGGTCCCGCGTGTTGCACCGTGCGCTGAGGTGGGCCAGCACGACCACGGCGAGCTCGGGGTGGACCAGGTCGGCGAGGAGTTCGGCGGCCGCGCGGTTGGAGAGGTGCCCGCCGGCGCCCGCGATGCGCTGCTGGACCACGGGTGGATAGCCGCTGGTCCGCAGCAGGACATCGTCGTGATTGGCCTCGAGCACCAGCGCGGTGCGTTCGCGCAGGAGGTAGCGCACCGCCGCGGTCGGCCGGCCGAGGTCGTAGGCGACGCCGATGCTGGCGGTCGGGGTGGAGATGGCGAGCGCGACCGGCTCCATCGCGTCGTGGCTTGTTTCCGCCGATTCGATTCGGAAGGGGCCGAGCTCGACGGTGGTGGTCATCGAGAGCGGGGCGTGCCGCGCCTTGCCCAGCTTCTGGCGCAGGCGGGACCAGGTGCCGCCGCTGCAGGCGATGGGCGCATCGAGGTCGCGGGCGAGGAGGGGAGCGCCGGAGGCGTGATCGCCGTGCTCGTGGGTCAACGCGATCCCGACGACGCGGTCGAGGGACACCCCCGCGGCGGCCGCGCGCCGGCGGATTTCCCTGGCGCTGAACCCGACGTCCACCAGCAGCGTCTCGCCGGCATGCTCGATGGCGAGGGCGTTTCCCCTGGAGCCGGAGCCGAGGATAACGAGCCGGGTCACGACCCCGTCAGCCGCCGGTAGGTCGCGGTGAGCGCCGCCGACCGTTCGGGGGTGAGTTCCACCTGGCGGCGGGGGAACACCCGGCCGGCGATCTCGAGGAACCCCGCCTCGGTCACGCGTTCCTCTCCCCCCATGCCCCAGGCGAAGGGCGGCACCGACTTCGGGACCGGACCGCCGAAGACGTTGGCGCCGGCCCCGATGATGGTGCCGGTGCCGAGCATCGTGCCGATGGCGGTCTTGGCGTGATCGGCGATCAGGCTGCCGAGGAACATCCGACCGGTCTCGATGCGCTCCCCCGGCGGTTCCAGGCGGATCTCGCCGTAGGTGTTCTTCAGGTTGGACGTCGTGGTCCCGGCGCCAAGATTGACCCATGCGCCGAGGACGCTGTGGCCGACGAACCCGTCATGGGCCTTGTTGACGTACCCGTGGAACACCGACGCGCTGACCTCGCCCCGGACCCGGCACTGCGGGCCGAACACCGAGCCGCGCACGTCGCCACCGAGGATGATCGTCTGGGGGCCGACGTAGAGGGGGCCTTCCAGCCGGGCGCCGCTGCGCACCTGCGCGCCTTCGTCGATGATGATTCCGCCGCCGCGGGTATCGAAGACGACGCCCGGCTCCACGAACCCGCCCAGGATGACGACTTCCGAGGGCTCGCCGATGACGATCGAGCCCCCCGGCAGGTCGTCGCCGCGATTGGCGAGGAGATCGGCGCAGTCGGCGGGCAGCAGGTGCTCGAGCGCGGTCAGGATGTCGTACGCACCATGGAGAAGGATCCCGTCAATTTCCTGGGCCTCACCGTCGTCGTGCGGGGCCTCCCACTGCTCGCCGTCGGCCACCAGCCAGGCCACGGTCTCACCTTCGTGCGTCAGCCGCCGCGCTTCCGGGTCGAGTTCGAGGGCCTCCCCGCTCGGAGCAAACCAGCTCGCCGCCACGATGCACGGCCCGTCAACCGGGGCCACCGGCTGCACCGGGGGCTCCGCGCCCTCGAAGAAGCCGGCGCAGTGGTCCCCGAGAATGACGGCGGTTTCCGCGTCGAAGAATCCTTCCCACCGGTCCCGAATCCGCCAGATCCCGGCGCGAAGCTCGGCCACTGGCCGCACGCCGGCGAAGGGAGCCCAGGCCGGCCCCGGGGTGATCGGCTCGAGCAGGTAGAGTGGCCGATCAGACATCGCGGACCTCGGGGGGGAGGGTGTCGAGGGCTTCCTTCAGCCGGGCCGCGTCGGCGCGGTTCATGACGAGGATCCGTCCGTTGGCGCGCACCACCACGATGTCCCGGACGCCAAAGAGCACGATCGGGTCGCCGTCCGACCAGGCGATGCAGTCCTCGGCGTCGTGGGCGTGGACCGGCCCGACGAGGACGTTGCCCCCGGCGTCGTGCTCGCGCACCCGCGCGAGGGCCTCCCAGGTGCCGACGTCGTCCCAGTGGAAGGCCCCGGCCACGACCGCCACGGCGTTGCTCCGCTCGAGCACCCCGACGTCGATCGAGACCGGCGTCACCATCGCGAAGAAGCGTGCCACATCGCCGGCGCGCAGCGCGGCGAGCGCCACCGACAGCTCCGGCGTGTGCCGTTCGACTTCGGCGCGGAGACGGGTGGCGGTCCAGGCGAAGAGGCCGCTGTTCCAGAGGGCGCCGGCCGCGATGAGGTCGAGCGCGCGGGCCGCCTCGGGCTTCTCGACAAAGCGCGCCACGCGGCGCGCCGTGGCGTCGAGTTCGGGACCAGGCACGATGTAGCCGTACCCCGTCTCGGGACGCGACGGCACCATCCCGACGGTCACCAGCCGGTCGTGGGTACGGGCGCTCTGCAGGGCAGCGACGGCGGTGTGGCGGAACGCCTCCGGGTCCCTGATGACCCAGTCGGCGTGCAGCGACAGCACCTCGGCGTCAGGATCGCGGCGCTGCGCCTCGAGCGTGGCCCAGAGCAGCGCCGGGCCGGTGGAGGCGGCGCGCGGCTCGACGAGGATGTTTTCGGGAGGGAGGGGAAGTGCCTGTCGCAGCGGGCCGGCCAGCGCCTCACCGGTCACCACCAGCACATGGGCGGGATCGACCAGCCCGGTGAGGCGATCAACCGCCGCTTCCGCCGTCGAGCGCGGGCCCGCCAGCGGGAGAAGCTGCTTCGGGTGGGCCGGGGTGCTGAGCGGCCAGAATCGCGTGCCGGAGCCACCGGCGAGGAGGACGGCCCAGCGCATCAGAGGAGTGCGGCGAGCGCTTCGGCTTCCGCAGACAGCTCGAAGAGAAGGGTGCCGACGTTCACGTCCCGGCGCACGAGGAGGAGCAGCGAGGCGTCGTCGCGCACGGGGTGGATGACCACGCGGCCGGACTCATACTCGACGACGCCAATCTGGAGTTTTCCCTGCCTGGTGCTCGCGCCCAGCTGGCCAAGTTGCCGCAGGGCGGCGGACCCGACCGCCGCCAGTTCGTCGGCGGCGGGATCGTTGCCGGCCTGGGCCACTGACAGTCCGTCGTCGCTCAGGACCAGGACGCCGAGCACACCCGGGCGCGCGGCAAGGTCGTCCAAGAGGCCTGAAATTGTGGGCATTCAGTGGGCTCCGCGGCAGGGGTCGAGGCCCGCGGAACGTAGATGGCGACTGGGGCGAAGTCAAGAAACCACGGTGGGTTGACCCCCTTCCTCCCCGTTGGTAACCTTCCGTCCTTATGCGCCTTCCCCGCCTGCTTTCCGTCCTCGCCGCCGTCGCGACTGCCTCGGCCTGCAGCGACAATGCCAACCTCGCGCCGGCGTCGTTCCCGAACGTGGTCGACACCTTCACGATCGGCTCGCTGACCAGTTCGCCGGTGTCGATTCCAAGCGCCTATTCCGTCGCCGACGGCAATGTGGTCCGAACGGACGTCACGTCTGCCTTCGACTTCGCCTACAACGTCGACGCCACGGGCCAACACGTGCTGTTGACGCTCGAGGTGATGCGGCTGGCCACGACGAGTGGCTCCGGGCCCGGCATGCAGTTCACTTCGAAGTCCTTCGATCAATTGAGCCAGGCGCCGTCGAACGGGTGGATCACCGGGGACACGATCAAGGTCGATTCCGGCACAGTGCTCCTGCTTCGCTCGCGCATTGTCTGTGGCGGACTCGGCGTCCCGCTGTACGGAAAGATGGAAGTCCTCTCCATCGACGACACGCCCGGGAACCAGACCATGACGTTCAAGGCGCTTGCGAACGAGAACTGCGGCTACAAGAGTCTGCTCCCCGGCCTCCCGAAGGACTGAGGCCGTGATCGACCTTCGCCAGTTGCGCCAGGATCCCGACGGCGTCCGGAGCCGATTGGCCCGGCGGCTCGATCCCGCCGTCGACACCATGCTCGAGGAGCTGCTCGCCCTCGACGTCCAGCGCCGTGCCATCCTTTCACGCGTCGAGTCCCTGAAGTCGGAGCGCAACAAGGCCACGGAGGAGGTGGCGCGCCGCAAGCGGGCCAAGGAGCCGGCCGAGGCGCTGATGGCGGAGCTGCGCGCGTCCGGCGACGAGGTGCGCGTGCTCGACGCCGAACTGCGGGAGGTCGAGGCGGCGCTGGAGGCCCGGGCGCTCGATATTCCCAACCTCCCGGCGCCGGAATGTCCCGACGGCGACGCCACGGCCAACACCGTCCTGCGCACCTGGGGCAGTCCGCCAGCCTTCGACTTCGAACCCCGGCCGCATTGGGAGCTCGGCGAACGACTCGGCATCCTCGACCTGCCCCGCGGGGCCAAGTTGTCGGGGAGCGGATTCCCGGTGTTCGTGGGGGCGGGCGCACGCCTGGTGCGCGCGCTCGAGAACTTCATGCTCGACCTCCACACGCGTGAGCATGGATACGTCGAGGTGGCTCCTCCGCTGCTGCTCAACGAGGCGAGCCTGCTCGGAACCGGCCAGCTCCCGAAATTCGAGGAGGAGCTGTATCGCGTCGAGCGCGACGGGCTCTACCTCCTGCCGACCGCGGAGGTCCCCGTCACGAACCTCCACCGCGACGACATCCTCGACGGCGCCTCGCTGCCGATCGGCTACGTGGCGAGCACCCCCTGCTTCCGTCGGGAGGCCGGGGCGCACGGCAAGGACACGCGCGGCCTGATCCGGGTCCACCAGTTCGACAAGGTGGAAATCGTTCGGTTCGTGCGCCCCGAGCACGGCACCGCCGAGCATGCGCGCATCACGGGACACGCGGAGGCCGTGCTGCAACGGCTGGGTTTGCCCTACCGCGTACTGTCGCTGGCCGCCGGCGATCTCGGGTTCGCCAGCGCCCGCACCCTCGACCTCGAGGTCTGGGCCGCCGGGGTCAACGGCTGGCTCGAGGTGTCGAGCGCCTCGACCTTCGCCGACTTCCAGGCTCGCCGGGCCAACATCAGGTTCCGCCCGGAGCCCGGCGCGAAGCCGGAGTTCGTGCACACCCTGAACGCCAGCGGACTTGCCTTCCCGCGCACCATCATCGCGCTGCTTGAGAACGGCCAGCAGGCGGATGGTTCCGTCCAGATTCCCGAGGCGCTCGCGCCCTATCTGGGGACCGATCGCCTGGTCCCCCGTGCGTAGGGATTCGGTCCGCCGCTTCGCCCCGGGCGTCATCGTCGCCCTGGCCGTCGGGCTCATCGCCTTGACGGCCGGCACGGGACTGATGGTCACCCGGCACCTCCAGCAGGATGCCCTCAATATCAGTCGGCTCTATTCCGGCGTGTTCGCCGGACTGAACGACCCCACGCCTGGCGCCGAGGCGAACGCGCTCCTCAAACTGGGGGAGCGGGTCCGGCAGCAGGGCCTTCCACTCGTGGTGACCGACGGAATGGGTCAGGTCACCGCGTACGCCAACTTGCCGTTCCCGGCCGAGCCGGACGACCCCCGCGTCAAGGACTACGCACGGAAGCTGGACAGGGTGAATCCGCCGCTGGTGGAGCCGGGGCTCGGGACGGTGCACTTCGGCCCCCTGCCGGCCCGCCGGCAGCTCGGCCTGCTGGCCCTCCTGCAGGCGCTGACGGTGGCGGTGATGGTTGGCGTCGCTTTCTTCGCGTACCGCCACGCCATGTCCTCGCAGCGCGACCGGCTCTGGGTGGCGATGGCCCGCGAGGCGGCGCACCAGATGGGCACGCCGCTCACGAGCCTGCAGGGGTGGATCGAGGTCGTGCGTTCCCGTCCGACCCCGCCGGCCGACCTCGCCGAGCACCTGGCGGCGGATGCCGAACGGCTCGAGCGCGTGGCGCAGCGCTTTGAGCGGATCGGCAACCCGGCCCGGCGCGAACCGATCGGCCTCGGTGCCCTCGCCGACCGGGTGGCCGGGTACTTCCGCCCGCGGCTTCCGCGCCACGCCAACCCTATCGAACTTCGGGTGGAGGCGGCGGGGGCCGGCCCGAACGTCCTCGGCGACCCGATCCTCCTCGAGTGGGCGCTGGAATCCCTGGTGAAGAACGCGATCGACGCGCTGCGTGGCCGCTCCGGCACGATCATCCTCCGGGTCGAGTCCGAGGGGCGACAGGGCGTGCTCCGCATCATCGACGACGGCCCCGGGATCGAGGGCAGCATCCGCCGCACCCTGTTCCAGCCGGGAATCACCACCAAGACGGGCGGGTGGGGCATCGGCCTCGCCCTCGCCACCCGCGTGGCGCAGGAAGCGCACGAAGGGAGTCTCTCGCTGGAGCCCTCGCCGACCGGCGCCTGTTTCCGGCTCGCGCTGCCGCTGCAGGACGAGGCCGCCGCCACATGACCACCCCGCTCCTCGGCACCCTCAATCCCGCGCAGCGCGAGGCGGTCGAACATCTCGAGGGACCGTTGCTCGTGCTGGCGGGCGCCGGCTCCGGCAAGACGCGGGTGCTCACCGCGCGCGTCGCCAACCTGATCGAGACGCACGGCGTGGCGCCCGACCGGATCTTTGCGGTCACGTTCACCAACAAGGCCGCCTCCGAAATGAAGGAGCGGATCGGGCGGTTGCTGGGGCGCGACCCGGGCGGACTCTGGATCGGCACCTTCCATTCGCTCTCGGCGCGCCTGCTGCGCCGCGAAGCCGAGCTGCTGGGGTTCACGCGCCAGTACACCATTTATGACGAGGACGATCGCCTCCGCCTGATCCGGCGGCTGCTTGAGCAGCTGGGACACCCGCCCAAGGCGTTTCCGCCCAAGGCGGTGCAGTCGATCATCTCCGGCGCCAAGAATCGGATGACGCCGCCCAGCGAGCTGCTGGCCGCGAGTACCTTTAACCCGCTGGTCAAGGTGGCGGCGGAGGTCTACGCGGCCCTCGGGCCCGCGCTCCAGTCGGCCAACGCGATGGACTTCGACGACCTGCTCCTCCATCCGCTGGCGCTCTTCCGGAAGCACCCGGAACGGCTCGACGCGTATCGCCGGAAGTTCCAGTTCGTCCTCGTGGACGAGTTCCAGGACACCAACCGCGCCCAGTACGAGCTGATCCGCGCGCTCGGATCGCACGGCAACGTGAGCGCCGTGGGCGACGACGACCAGTCGATCTACGGCTGGCGCGGCGCCGAGGTGCGCAACATGGTCGATTTCCAGAGCGACTTCGGCGACGTGCACCTGGTCCGCCTCGAGGAGAACTATCGGTCCACCCAGGTCGTGCTCGACGCCGCGAACGCCGTCATCGCCGAGAACACCGGGCGGATTGGCAAGACGCTGCGGACCGCGCGCCGGGGCGGGGAATCGGTCACCCTCGTCGCGGCCGCCGACGAGCGCGACGAGGCGGAATGGATCTCCGGCGAGCTCCGCCGGCGCGCCGCGGACGGGGACTGGAGCTACGGCGAGATGGCCGTGCTCTACCGCACCAACGCGCAGTCGCGCGCGCTCGAGGAGTCATTCCGCCGGAGCGGGACCCCGTATCGGATCGTCGGCGCCATCAGTTTCTACGACCGCCGCGAGGTGAAGGATCTCCTCGCCTACCTCCGCCTCGTGGCGAACCCCGCGGACGATGAGGCGTTCCTCCGGGCCATCGCCGTGCCGCGCCGCGGGATCGGCGACTCCAGTCTGGCGACGCTGATCGAATCGGCGCGGCAGTGGAACAAGCCCCTCCTCGAGGCGGCCGGCATTGCCGACCGGATGGCCGACCTGCGTCCCAACGTGCGGCAGGCGCTCACCGGGTTCGCGGCGCTCCTCGATCGGCTGCGGAGCGAGGCCGGGCATCAGCCCCCGGCCGACGTGCTCGAGGCGTTGATCGAGGCCATCGACTACGAGGCCCTCCTGCACCAGGAGGGGCCGGAGGGTGCGGACCGCTGGGACAACGTCCGCGAACTGGTGGCGAGCGCCGCCAACTGGTCGGAGGTGGTGGTGGAGGATGCCGAGGAACCGGGATCGCCGCTTGAACGGTTCCTTGCCGATGCCGCCCTGCTGAGCTCCCACGATGCGATCGAGGGGTCGGAAGACGGGGTCACGCTCATGACCATCCACACCGCCAAGGGGCTGGAATGGCCGGTCGTGGTGCTCGCCGGGCTCGAGGACGGGCTCTTCCCGCTGGCCCGGGCGGACGAACAGCCGGGCGGCGTGGAGGAGGAGCGGCGGCTCTGTTACGTGGGCCTCACCCGCGCCAAGGACAAGCTGTATCTCACCTTTGCGCGCAGCCGCCGGCGCGGCGGCGACCTGAAGTACGGCCGCCCCTCCCGGTTCCTGGAGGCGTTGCCACCGGGGATCCTGGATGAACGGAGAACATCGGTCGCGGGCTGGCAGGGCGGCCGAGCAGCGGGGCAGGGAGGCCTTGCGGCCTCTGGCTGGGCAGCGGGGCAGCGGGGCAGTTGGACCGCTCCAGCTGCACCGCCCCGCAGCCCCGCGGCCCCGCCCGCGCCAGAAGACATCTCGCAGGACGCCCCACGGTACGTGCGCGGCGAGCGCGTGACACACCGGCGGTTCGGCAGCGGGTCGATCCAGGGACTGTCCGGCGGCGGGCGCGACCTGAAGGTGACCGTCCAGTTCGACGACGAGGAAGTCGGAGTGAAACAACTGCTCGTGGCCTTCGCGGGCCTCGAACGTGAGTGGGAGAGCGCATGACGATTGGCCGGGACGAAATCCTCCGCATCGCACAGCTCGCCGAGCTAGATGTCCCTCCGCAGGACGCCGAGGCGCTGGCGGCGCAGATCGGACGGATCGTGGACTACGTGGCGCAGCTGAATGACGTCCCCGCCGGCGAGTCGGCGGAGCCGTTTCTCGCGGGTCCGGCGTCGGTCACGCTGCGGGACGATGTCCCCGGCTCCGTGCCCCTGACCCACGAAATCGCCTCGTTCGCTCCCGAGTTCCGTGACGGGCTCTTCCTGGTCCCGCGCCTCGGCTCCATGGAGGGGGAATGAGCGGCGTGCGGGCCGAAGCGACCGCGGTGGCCGGGCGGCTCCGCGCTGCGGAGCAACGCGGCCTCAACGCGACGCTGCACTGGAGCGAGGAGAACCTCGCGTCCGAGGCGGCCCGCATCGAGGCGATGCAGGCGTCCGGCACGGCGCTGCCGCTGGGGGGAATGCCGATCGCCATCAAGGACAACATCGTCACCACCGACGCCCCGACCACCTGCGCATCGCGGATCCTCGAAGGGTACCGCTCGCCGTATGATGCCACGGTGGTGCGCCGGCTGCGCAGCGCCGGCGCGATGATCGCCGCCAAGGCCAACCTCGACGAGTTCGCGATGGGCTCCTCCACCGAGCACTCGGCGTTCGGGCGGGTGCAGCACCCCACGCATCCCGACCGCGTCCCGGGGGGCTCCTCGGGGGGATCTGCGGCGCTGGTGGCCGCCGGGGTGGTGCCGGCCGCGCTCGGTTCGGAAACGGGCGGCTCGGTCCGGCAGCCGGCCAGCTTCTGCGGCATCGTCGGGGTCAAGCCGACCTACGGGCGGGTGAGCCGGTTCGGGCTGGTGGCCTTCGGGTCGTCGCTCGATTGCGTCTCCGTCTTTGGCCGCACGGTCGATGACGCCGCCCGGGTGCTTGCGGCCATCAGCGGCCCCGACGCGCGGGATGCCACCACGGTCGCCGCCGAGCCGCTGACGCTGGATGCCGCACCCGGGGCGTTGCGCGGGCTGCGGGTCGGGCTGCCCGCGGAGTACTTTCCCGCCGACCTCGACGCCGGGGTGCGTGCGGGCGTCGACCGGGCGAAGGAGGCGCTCCGCGCGCTGGGGGCGGAACTGGTGCCGGTGTCCCTGCCGCACACCCGGTACGCGGTGCCGACGTACTACGTGCTGGCGCCGGCCGAGGCTGCTTCCAACCTCGCGCGATACGACGGCGTGCGGTACGGCGTGCGGCGCGTCGGCGCGGCCGGGGACCTGCCGGCGCTCTACCGCGCGACGCGCGGCGAGGGGTTCGGTCCCGAGGTGCGGCGCCGCATCCTGGTCGGCACCTACGTGCTGAGCGCCGGCTACCACGACGCGTACTACAACAAGGCGCAGCAGGTTCGCAACCTGATTGCCGGCGACTTCACCCGGGCGTTCGCGCCGGGCGGCGTGGACCTGCTGCTCACGCCGACGACGCCGACCCCGGCCTTCCGCGCCGGGGAGAAGACCAGCGACCCGGTCGCGATGTACCTGGCCGACATCTTCGTGTGTGCCGTCAGCCTGGCGGGCCTCCCGGCCCTGAGCATCCCGGTCGGCCTGTCCGAGGGACTGCCGGTGGGCGCGCAGCTGATCGCCCCGGCGTTCGGAGAGTCGCGCATGCTGTCGGTGGCGGGTGCGCTCGAGGCAGCGCTCGGCCCCGCCGGGGAGGTGCGCTGATGACCTGGGAGACGGTGATCGGACTCGAGGTCCACGTCCAGCAGAGCACCCGCACCAAGATGTTCTGCGGGTGCATCGCCTCGTTCGGCGACCCCCCCAACACCAACGTCTGCCCCACCTGCCTCGGCCTCCCCGGTGCACTGCCGGTTCCGAACGTCGAGGCGGTGCGCCTGGCGGTCCGGGGCGCCCTCGCGCTCGGCGGAACGGTGCACCACGAAAGCGTTTTCGCACGGAAGAACTATTTCTACCCCGACCTGCCCAAGGGCTACCAGGTCTCCCAGTTCGACCGGCCGCTGTCGACCGGCGGGGCGGTCTGGTTCGAATCGCCCGAGCGGGGGAGGGTGGCCTGCTCGATCACCCGGCTGCATATCGAGGAAGACGCCGGCAAGTCGCTGCACGACCGGTACCCGGGCCACACCGCGGTGGACCTCAACCGGGCGGGTACGCCGCTGGCGGAGATCGTGAGCGGCCCCGACCTCCGCTCGCCGGCCGAGGCGCGGGCCTACCTGGTGGCGCTGAAGCAGATCCTGGTCTACGCCGGCGTGAGTGACTGCAGCATGGAGAAGGGGACGCTGCGGGTCGACGCCAACCTCTCGATCCGGCCGGCGGGGCAGCAGGCGCTCGGCACCAAGACCGAGATCAAGAACATGAACAGCTTCGCCAACGTGGAGCGGGCGCTGACCGCGGAGTACGAGCGGCAGGTGGCGCTGCTCGAGTCGGGCGGGCGGGTGGAGCAGGTGTCGCTGCTCTTCAACGCGGCGAACGGCACGGTCCGGCCGACGCGTTCAAAGGAAGACAGCCACGACTACCGGTATTTCCCCGATCCCGACCTTCCGCCTCTGGTGCTGACCGAGGCGTTCATCGAGGAACAGCGTCAGGCGCTGCCGGAACTGCCCGAGGCGCGGCGCGCCCGCTTCGAGGCAGCCTACGGACTGTCGGCCTACCACGCTCAGGAACTGACGGGCGAGCGTGCAGTGGCCGACTATTTCGAGGCAACGGTGCAGGCGGGGGCGGAGGCCAAGGCCGTGGTGGGGTGGGTACTCGGTGATGCGATGGCGGCCTACAATGCCGACGGGAGATTTCGGGTGTCACCCGCGCAGCTGGCGGAACTCGTCGCAGCGATCGCCGGCGGAGTGCTGAGTCAGCAGGGGGCGAAGCAGGTCTTTGTGCATCTGCTGAGCGCGGGACCCGGCAAGCACAGCATCGCGGACGTTGCAGGGAAACTCGGCCTCGTCCAGGTCCAGGACACCGGCGCGCTGGAGGGCTGGGTCGACGACGTGCTGGCCGCGCACCCCGACGAGGTGACCCGCTTCCGGGGCGGCGAGGCCAAGCTGATCGGGTTCTTTGTGGGGCAGGTGATGAAGAAGAGCAAGGGGAAGGCCGATCCGAAGGGCGTTGCCCCGATCCTGCAGAAGAAACTCCGCGCGGGCTGAGCGCTGCTTCCTGCTCAGTCCGTCGCCTTCGGTGCTCCCTCCGGCGGCCCGTCGCCGTCCAGCAGCTCCTCGAGGAGCCGGTCCACCACCTCTGATACCGGTCCGGTGAGGACCGTCAGCAGCACATCGCGCGCCTCCTCCGCGAGGTCGTCGGGGTGTTTCCGGTCGCGCGAGAGCCGCACGATATTGCCCAGGTAGACCGGCACCGCGGCGCCATCCTCGAGGCTCGGCGTCTCGCCCTCGGGGCGGGGCGGGTGTTCCGCCTCCACCTCGAACGATGGCGCGGGCACGCTGGCGCGCCACGGCTCGCTCTCCTCCTCTTCCGCCTCCTCCGAATCCTCGCTCTCGTCCGAGAGGGGGAAGCGCTCGGCGGGGAGGAGGGCGAGGAGGCGGCACTGCAGCCCCGGCGCGTCCTCGTAGGCCACCAGGCCGAGATGGACGGGCTCGTCGAACAGGTGGAACTCCCGCAATTCCTCGAGGGCCTCGGTCGGCGCCACCCGTCGCCCGACCAGCCGCTCCCCGATGAAGGTGCCGAGGCAGACCGAGCCTTCGGGGGTCCGTTCGTCGTCGACCGGCTCAACGCGCACCAGGACCGGCGCACTGGTGGCCACCAGCACGCTCGGGCGGCCTTCACCGTCCCCTTCGGGGAGCCCGAGGTCGTCAGGCCGCATCGGATGCTCCGTCGGTCCCGACCTGCCGCGGTCGCGACGTGGACAGCGCGCGCCAGTAGGTGAGGTCCGCCTTGCGGGGGAGGCCGAAGTCCCGCTCGGCGAGCTTGTGTACCCGCATGGTGTCGGCGGCGCCGCCGCTCTCCCGCACTTCCCGCCGGAGCGACTGCGCCGCCCGGAGCGGTTCGGCGCCGGCCGGGTCCAGGCGCCGGGCGAGCGGCCGGTCGTCCGCCAGCATCTCCATCACGAATTCATAGGAAAGCGCCATGTGCTGATCGACGTCCTCCTCGGGGAGGTCCCATCGGCTGTGGTTGCGGGCCATGCGGAACGCCCGCTGCCAGCTGCGGGTCTCGACCAGGTGGACCATGCCGCGGAAGAGGCGGCGGTTGGTCCGCACACTGAAGATCGTGGGGGAGATGATCTGGTCGAGGTGCGCGTCCGCCGGGGTGTGGTCGAGCTGGATGACCTCCTTGGCGGTGTGGGCGTACCCTTCGCCGAGGTGGGTCTCGAACCGGCTCTCCCAGTAGGCGTGACCGAGCCCCGAGCGCGAGCTCGTGACGGCCAGCTGGCGGGGGACGAAGTAGTTGTGCGCCACCGTATCGGCGGCGAGATGCGCGAGGTAGCCGAGGCCGAACGCCCGCAGGGCGTCGGTCGGGGCGAGGTCGTGGATCTCCTGGCCGACGTGCCAGTGGTGGCAGTGCCGGCTGACGGGCGCGAAGTTCTTCGCGATGCTGCTGTCCGCCGCGATGTTGCCGTAGAGGAAGTCGAAGGGAAACGCGCGGATGAGGTCGGCCACCGTCGGGGGGAGGAGGTGGGCGCTCGCCAGCACGTTCTGCGCGAGGTAGATGTGGGTTCCCGGACTCCAGGCGTGCAGGGCGTCCGGCGCGGCCGCCAGCGCGAGGCCGACCACTGTGAGCGCCACCGCGACCCGGGCGACCGTCATCGCCGCCGCCGGCGCCGCAACACCTTTGCGATGATGCCCGTGCTCAGGCGCGCGGTGCGCAGGGCGCTCGCGAAGCGCAGCGCCGTGTCCTCGACCTCTTCGTGGACGACCTCGTACAGCGCATCCAGGTCGGCCGCGCGCTCCGTGACCCGGTCGATGCCGCGGTCGAGCCGCTTCCGGAACCGACGGCTGGTGTCGACGTAGGCCTCGCCCTCCTCCCGGACCAGGGCCACGAGCGACTCCCCCTGTTCGGCCACCCGTCGGGCGCCCTCGAGCATGCCGGCCAGGTCCTGGCGCAGCCCGCTGAGGTTGTCCGACATGGCATCGATGCGCTTTTCGAGGGCGATGCCCGCGATCGCCGCCGCACCGAACACCACCACCCACGCGAGGGCCATGATCGCGACGGAGATCGCGATGGTGGGACCGACCCAGCCTGGCGTGGGCGCCGGAGCGCCCTGAAGCAGGAGAAGCATATGCACCCTCGAAGTATGGCCTCTTTGGCGGCCATTCGGAATCCCTCGCGCTTGACGGCCCCCGGTTCCCCGGGCGAGGTTTGGCCATGCCCCCACGCTACCTCGTCCGCGGCGGTTCCACCCTCCGCGGCACCCTGCGCCCCGCCGGCAACAAGAACGCCGCGCTCCCCGCCATCGCCGCCGCCGTCCTCGCCGAGGGACCGGTCGAACTCGACAACATGCCGCGCATCCGCGACGTGGAGACGATGCTCGCCATCCTCGCCGAGATGGGGGCGGGGGTGGAGTGGCTCGAGACGAACCACGTCCGGATCGACCCCCGCAGCATCGAGAACAAGCCGCTGGATCCGCGCCTCTGCGCCCGGATTCGCGCCTCGATCCTCCTGGCCGGACCGCTGCTGGCCCGGTTCGGCCGGGTCACCCTCCCGCCGCCGGGCGGCGACGTGATCGGACGGCGCCGGGTGGACACCCACTTCCTCGCCCTCGAGGCGCTGGGGGCGGAGGTGCAACTCGGCGACAACTACGAACTCTTCGGCAAGGCGCTGAAGGGGGCCGACATCTTCCTCGACGAGCCCAGCGTCACCGGCACCGAGAACGCCCTGATGGCCGCCGTGAAGGCGCAGGGCCGCACCGTCCTCCGCAACGCCGCCTCCGAACCCCACGTGCAGGACCTCGCCCGGCTCCTCGTGGCGATGGGCGCGCACATCGAGGGGATCGGCTCCAACACCTACGTGATCGAAGGGGGCCATCCGCTGCATGGCGCCTCCTACACGATCGGGCCGGACCACATCGAGATCGGAAGCTTCATCGGCCTGGCCGCCGTCACGAACAGCACGCTGACCATCGACGGGGTGCGCGGTGACGACCTGCGCGGCACCCTGCTCGGCTTCGAGCGGCTTGGCATCCGGCCGCGGCTTGACGGGCAGAAACTCATCATCGACGCCGACCAGGAGCGGCGGATCCGCCCCGACCTTGGGGGCCACGTGCCCAAGCTCGAGGACGGCCCCTGGCCGGCCTTCCCCGCCGACACCATGTCCATCGCGCTGGTGGCGGCCACGCAGTGCGAGGGGCTGCTCCTGGTGTTCGAGAAGATGTTCGAGTCGCGGATGTTCTTCGTGGACAAGCTGATCGGGATGGGCGCCCGGATCGTGCTCTGCGACCCGCACCGCGCGGTGGTGGCCGGGCCGGTCAAACTGCGGGGCAGCACCGTGGAATCGCCGGACATCCGGGCCGGCATGGCCATGCTCATCGCAGCGCTGGCCGCGGAGGGCACGACCCACCTGCACAACGTGGGACAGATCGAGCGGGGATACGAGCGGATCGACGAGCGGCTGCGTGCCCTCGGCGCCGACATCGAACGGTTCGAGGAGTAGGGGCGCGCGCTCGCGCGCCCCGTCCCTCGAGATCTCCTAGAACTTGTAGCTGAAGCCGATCACCGGACCGTAGTTCGTCACGTTGTAGAGGAAGTAGTCTGCCTCTCCCTTGGTGCCGGTCGCGTAGTCGGCGTTGATGGCCCGATAGCCGAGTGAGCCGGACCAGCCCTTGCCAAAGCCGTAGTTCAGGTACCCCGCGCCTTGCCAGGTGTTGTTGGTCCCGCCGATGCCAAACCCACCAATGTCTCCGCGCCCGATCACGGTGAGGTGCGACCCGACCGGCAGCATGATGCGCGCGCCGATGAGGGGGGCAAACCAGCTCTCGGTCGAGCTTTTGGTGCTCACGTTCGGAAGGTTCACATCCGGCACGATTTCGGTCTCGATGACCGGCACCCGGATGCCGATCAGGGCGTCCATCCACGGCGTCACGCGATACCCGCCGTCCGCCTCCATGAGCCACTGCTTCAGCTTGACCTCGGCGATGGTGGCGCCAGTATTCGGCGTGGCGACGTCGGAGCCGAGCTTCATGTAGATGAAGTCGAGGCCGGTCACGAAGGTCTTGCCCCGGCCCATGTAGTTGAGCATGGCGCCCATCTTCAGGTTGTCCCAGATGTCGCTGAAGGGCACATCCACGCTTGCCTCCACCGGGCCCACACCGGCCGTGCCGGACATGTTGGCGCCCCAGCCATAGAGCGTAACGGTATTTTCCCACTTCGCGTCCTGCGCGTGCAGGCTGCCGAGCACGCCGAGGGCAAGGACCGCTGCCAGGCAGGCACTGCGAACCAAGGTTGTGCGCAACATCGTGTTGTCTCCGATGGTAGTAAGCATTGCGGGCTGGAGGAGGAAGCCCCGCCGGGAGCAATAATCACCGGGAAGGTTGCTCGGCGCAATTACCCCGGCCACACCCTACACACTGCAACCGGATCGCCGCCGTGACCGACGTCGCACACCTCAACGAAGCCGTGCTTGCGAGCACGCCAGTGCCACGGCTGGAACTGCCCGGCTGGCGGGAGCGGTTCGGCGTGGTGGCCGGGATCACCACGCGCGGAACCGAGGCGGAGCCGTTCGATCTCGGCCTGGCCAGCGACCAGCCGGTCGGCAGGGTGCTGGGGCAGTGGGCCGCCTTCCGGACCGCGGAGCCTGGCCTGCCGCTGGTGACGCTGGGCCGCCAGGTGCACGGAACCGAGGTCGTCTGGCACGAGGGAGGACGTGGCTGGCTGCTCCTCGACGGGGTGGACGGCCACGCCACGGACGCCGCGGGCATCCTGATGACCGTGACCGTCGCCGACTGCACGCCGGTGTACCTGCTGGATTCGGCGACGGGCGCCATGGCCCTGCTCCACGCGGGCTGGCGAGGCGCCAGCGGCAGAATCCTGGAACGGGGGATTCGGCTCCTGCAGGGCCGTGCCGGCACCGCGCCAAGAGATGTTGTAATGCATTGTGGGGTAGCTATTTGCGGGCCATGCTATGAAGTGGGATCTGAGGTCTTCGAGGCCTTCGGGCTGCCCATCCCGGCCGGGGGTAAGGGACCTCTCGACGTGCGGGCGGCGCTGGTGCGGCAGGCGGAGGCGCTGGGGGTCGGGGCGATCAGCGTTTCCACCTACTGTACCGCTCATGACCAGGCCCTCTTCCACAGTCACCGCCGCTCGGGGGGGACGGACGGCCGGATGATCGCCTACCTCGGGCGCCCGCTCGCAAGTCCGTGAGGTGATTGACGCCCCGGCGCTTACGGGGTATCTTTTGATGCTGTGGGGGCCGCCAGTCCGGGGCCGGCTGTTGATGTGGGGGAGTTCCCCCACATTTTTTTTCACCCCGCGACGCGACTTCCGACCCCATACCCGACGCTGACACCAGCCGGGCCCGGGTGCCGGTTTCCGTCCGCCGGACGATTCGTCGTCCCGCGGGGGAGCCGGGCGGGTGCGGCCGCGATTGTGTTTATACGAGATGCGAACTCCCCGACGGACGGGGCTGACCGGTGACACCGGCATGGAGTGACGATGGCAACCTCGACTGAAATGCTCGCTGCGTTCCGCGAACTGTCCACCACCAAGCAGCTCGACCGTGCGGAACTGCTCGACCTCCTGCATGACGGCATCCAGGCCGCGCTGGTCCGGAAGTACGGGCCCACGGTGCGGTTCGAGCTGTCGGTGGACGAATTGAAGGGCGGCCTCACGGTCACCCGGCTTCGGCAGGTGGTCGAGGTGGTGGAAGACCCGGCCAGCCAGGTGTCGGTGGAGGAGGCCCGATTCGAGGATCCCGAGTTCGAGCCCGGCGACATGCTGGAGGAGGACATCCCCTTCGCGGCGTTCGGCCGGCTGGCGGTGCAGGCCGCCAAGCAGCGGATCATCCAGCGGGTGCGCGAGGGCGAGCGGGCCCGGATCCGGGATGAATTCGAGGACAAGGTCGGCGAACTGTTGAGCGGCGAGATCCAGCAGATCGAGCGCGGGAAGCTGGTCATCATGCTCAACAAGTTCCGCGAGGCGGAGGCGATCATCCCCTACCGCGAGCAGAACCACCGCGAGCACTTCCACCAGGGCGACACGATCCGGGCGGTGCTGAAGCGCCTCGAGGAGACCCCCAAGGGTCCCCGGCTGATCCTGAGCCGCGCGGACGGGCTCTTCGTCAAGGCGCTGTTCAAGCTCGAAGTCCCGGAAATCCAGCAGGGCATCATCGAAATCCGCGCCATTGCGCGTGAGGTCGGCAGCCGGACCAAGGTCGCCGTCATTTCCCGTGACGACGCCATCGACGCCGTCGGCGCCTGCGTGGGCCTCAAGGGCTCGCGGGTCCAGGCGGTGGTCAACGAACTGAGCGGGGAGCGCATCGACATCGTCCCGTGGTCGCCCGATCCGGAGCGCTTCGCCAAGCAGGCGCTGGCGCCGGCCCGCGTGGCCCGGGTCATCGCCGACCCGGCGTCCAAGACGATCAACGCGGTGGTGGATGAGGACCAGCTGTCGCTGGCCATCGGGCGCAACGGCCAGAACGTGCGCCTCGCCTCCGAACTGACCGGGTGGAAGATCGACCTGTACTCGAGCCGCGAGTGGCTGGAGCGCGGCGGCGAGAGCCCGCTCTTCGCGCCGCTGCCGCCCGAGGAGGAGATCGCGCTGCAGGTGCCGCTCACGGAGCTCGACGGTCTGGCCCCGGAGCTCGTCGGCCTGCTGGCCAACGCCGGGTTCACCATGCTCAACGACGTGCTCGACCTCGAGCGCGACGACTTCCTCCGCGTCCCCGGCATGACGCCGGAGGCGGCGGACCAGCTGGTCGGCTTCCTGACCGAGCTCACGACGGACGAGAGCGAGGCAGGGGAGGACGCGGCGCCGTCCGCGTGAGTGGCGGGGTGCTCGGCCTGCTGGGCCTCGGCCTGCGGGCGGGGCACGTCGTCATCGGGGTCGACGGCGTCAGGCGGTCGATCCAGTCGGGGCAGGTGCGGTGCGTGGTGGTCGCGTCCGACGCGAGCCCGCGCGCCGTGGACAAGGTGATCCGGCTGGCCGAGGCGCAGGGTGTGCCCCTGGTGCCGGGGCCGGCGGCGGATCTGATCGGCAGGCAATTGGGACGGCCACCCGTGATGGTGGCCGGAGTGCGGGACCGCGCGTTGGCCGAAGGTTTGGGCCGCCTGGCGCGGGAAGTCCCTGAGGAGGATTGAGTGGTCAAGACCCGGGTACACGAGCTGGCGGCAGAATTCGGTGTTTCCTCTGAGCAGCTGATCCAGACGCTCAAGGAAATGAACATCTTCGTGCGCAGTCACCTCTCCGCGCTGGAATCGGGGCAGGTGTCGGCGGTGCGCGTCCGCTGGGAGCGAGAGAAGCGGAAGAGCGCCGAAGAGCCCAAGCCGAAGCGCGGACGGCGCAAGAAGGCGGAGGCGGAGCCGGCGGCGCCCGAGGTGCCAGCCGCGCCGGTGCGCCGTCGTCGCACCAAGGCGGAGGTCGAGAAGGTCGAGGCCGAGGCCGCCGCGGAGGCGGAAGCCCAGGCGTCGGCGCTCGCCGCGCTGGAAGCCGAGCGCGAAATCGCGCGCGGCGAGGCCGCTACGCCGGTCCGGTCGCTCGAGGACCGCGCACGTGAACTCTTCAAGGACGACGCGCCCGCCGCCGCGGCCGGTGCGGACGCCACCGAGACGTCCGCGGAGGCCGCACCGCCCG
>DAOLIZ010000022.1:12267-24919 GCA_035328285.1 Gemmatimonadales bacterium | reverse complement strand
CGGGCGGTCGCCACCGCATCGCCCTGCGCCTCTGTCGGGAATGAGCCAGTCTCGCTCGACCACTGCTGTTCCCACGCGCACATCTCGGCCGCGAACGGCGCGCGGTCGAAGGGCGCTCCGCTGGCGACGGATTGATTGAGCCGCGTGAAGAACGCCTCCCAGCGCGGCAGGTAGTACGACGTGAACATCCCCTCCCATTCCTTGAACGCGTAGAGATTCAGGTCGTCGTTCTGGCCCTCGGTGCACTTGGTGCCCCAGAGGGTGATGATGTTGCGCGCGTTCCATTCGTAGAGGCGCCGCTCCCCGGGCGTCGTTCCCCACCGCCGCGCATCAGCCAGCCAGACGCCCAGCAGGAACTCGCGACGGGTGCCGACCAGGGTGTTCAGGTCGCGCAGCAGGTCGAGGACGCGCCGCTCCGCCGCACGCAGCGCGGCCTGGTCCTTCCGGTCGTAGGCGGACTGCACCGCATTGATCAGCGGCAGTCCCAGTTCGCCCAGGACCTGGCGGGCCAGGTTCACCACGTCGTAGCGGTAGGCGTCGTTGGTGCCGAGGGCGGGCGCAGCGGCGAGCAGCGAGTCGAGTGCCGCGGCCAGGATCCGCGGGTCGTAGGGCGGGACCGGCTCCGAGCGGTAGCGGGTGCCCTTCTCGTAGAATTGCGGGCGCTCGGCGAGGAAGTTGCTGGTCTGCGCGCCCGAACGATAGGCCGTGGCGAGCAACAGCTGCCAGGCATGCCAGGCGTGCGGGTCGGGGACACCGTAGCGCCGCGCGATATAGTCGCGGGTCCACGCGTCGAGCGGCGGCACACTGTCGAGCCAGGTCTGGCCCATCACGAAGTCGGGCACGATCGGGTTGGTCCCCAGCCCTTCCATCGTCATGCCGAGGCCGACCAGCCGGCCCTTGTCGGGGCTGCGGAGCACGCTGTCGAGATTGGCGGCAATCTTCGGCAGGTCGCCGTTCATGCTCACCTTGCCGCCGAAGTTGTACAGGACGTTCCAGACCCATGGCTTGCCGTAGAACGCCTCGCGGGCCTTCCAGACCGGGTAGCGGTCGCCCCAGAGGTCGAGGACCACCATGCGGTCGTCGGGAACCGCCCCCATCATGGCGCGCGCCTGGGGGGCACGCCAGAACTTGGCCTGGTAGTAGAGGAACCACCCCTGAAGCACCCAGGTCGCCTGCGGATCCGCCGACGCCATCGCCCCGTAGATGGCGTGCCCCATCCCCGCCAGGAAGGTCGAATCGTCCGAGGGAGGATCGATCTCGTTGAAGGGATCGGCGGCGTAGAGGTGATCGGTGCCGTAGAGGGCGGTCTGCGCCTCCACGAAGCGCCGGCCGAAGCGCTGGAAGAGTGAGTCGGTGGGGTCGAGGAACCAGGTCCCGCTGAAGCCCGCCGACCAGTCGCCGGTCTGGTGGATCCTGGCCCCGGGATAGATGTCCGTGATGGCCGCCGGCACATGTCCGGTGAAGCCCTGCAGGACCGGAGTCATCCCCAGGGCCCGCTCGCGCGCAAGAATCTGGCGCTCGAGGGTGATGTGGCTTTCGATCCAGGAGTCGGGGAGCGGGCCGCCGAGGCCGTCGATGTTTCCCATCCATCCCCACGGAAGGTAGGCTGGCCCGACGAGGAACTCGCCCACCTGCTGCCGGCTGAAGCCAAACTCCTGCAGCACCTCCCGCCACACCGCCTCCTGCCCCGTCACCGCCAGCGGCGCGTTGACCCCCTTCAGCGCCATCCAGTCGATCATCCGCTGCCAGTCCGCCCAGTCCCACCACGCCATGGAATAGGAAAAGGTGCAGTAGTTGAAGAAGTAGCGGATGCGGTAGCGTGTGCTCTGTCGGATTCTGGTCGGCACAGCGGGAAGGCTCTGCAGGGTGATCGGCTGCAGCGGCAGGGAGACCGCCACGTGCGCCACCTGCTCGAGGTACCAGTTAAGCGCCGAGGCGAGTGCCACGCCGGAGGAGCCGCGCAGCACGATTCGGCCCGGGGCCTGGTCGACCTCGAAGACGTCGAGCCCGGCGCTGTCGGGGATCACCTCGAGCGCGAATCCGTCAGCTCTTCCGGGGAGGACACGGTCGATCAGCGCCCCGATGGCGGGGAGATCCACCGAGTCGCCGGTTGGGCCGGTGGTATGCGCTGAGACCGCCGTTGGCACCGAAAGCGTGGTGGCGAGCAGGAGCGATGCAAGCATCGGACAGGTCCCCAGTGCCACACCAGAAACCTCACCATCCCGTGCGAGGGCCCCGCGGCGCGGCTGAAGATGACGGAGTCGGGCTGGCGACAGTTGCAAGTTACGGTGCGGCCAGGGGACGCGCTAGGAAACCTTGCCCGCCGTTGACACCGGCTTGAATCGGAATCGTATTGTAGAAATGCCAATGCCTCGCACCATCTCCCTGCTCGCCCTGGCGGGCGTGTGTGTAACCGCCCTTCCTGCCCACGCCCAGCGCCCCCTGAATCTTGGTTTCGAGACCAGCAGCGTCTCCTATCCCGACCGGGCATGGGGTTGGACGCTTGGCTGGTCGGCGTTCACGGCGGCTGGTTCCGCCTCGTTTGTGCTCGACGACACCGTGCATGTCGAGGGCGCCCGGAGCCTCCGCATCAGCGCCTCCGATTCCGGCGCCGAGCCCCCCGCGAGGGAGCTGATGCTGCAGGTGCCAGCCGGGTTCGCGCGTGGCAAGGTGCTCCGGCTGACCGGGGCGATGCGCTCCACGGGCCTCCGGGGCCGGGCCTTCCTGGTCCTGGCTGCCTGGGGCGACCAGATCGTCCCGGCTGTCGATTCCGGCATCGTACCGGGGGATGAATCGAGGGGCGAGTGGAGACGAGTCGCGCTCTCGATCCGTGTGCCGCCCGACCCCTCGATTCATTCGATTGTGGTGGCCGCCGGCGTGGAGGGCACCGGCGTGGCATGGTTCGACGGACTCGAATTGCAGGTGGACGGCACACCTGTCACGGTGCTGCCTCCTGACCTCCCCCCACCGACCCCGGCCGACATCCAATGGATCGAGGCGCACAGCGCCCCCCTCGTGTCGTTCCGCCCCGATGACCGGGACGACGGCGATCTCGCCCTCTTCGACCGGATCGTCGGTCATGCCCGCCTGGTCGGACTGGGCGAGTCCACGCACGGGACCAGCGAGTTCTTCCAGGTGAAACACCGACTGCTGGAGCACCTGGTGCAGGCGCAACGATTCGATCTCTTTGCCATCGAGGCCAACCAGGTGGCGGTGGAACGCCTGAACGCCTTCGTGCTCGGAGGTCCTGGGACGTCGCGCGACGCGATGCGGGTCATGTTCCGGGTCTGGAACACCGAGGAGATGGAAGCGCTGGTCTTGTGGATGCGCCGGTACAACGCCGATCATCCCGACCGGCCGGTGCGTTTCGTCGGGTATGACATGCAGGATCAGCAGTCGCCAGCGGACTCGCTGCTCGCCTTCCTTGCCCGTCGCGACCCCGACCTCGTCCCACAGGCCGAACTGCTGACCGGGGCGTATCGTGCGCAGTCCTCCTATGCCACGCCCCAGCTCTCCGACACCGTCCGCAACCTGTGGCGCGCACAGGGCGACTCGCTTGCGATGCTCGTCGCCACGCGGCGACCGGCGTGGCTCGAGGCGGCGGAGACGCGGGCAGACAGCGTCCAGGTGGAGTGGGCGGTCCACGCGGCCGACCTCTACCGGCAGGCCGCTCGCCTCAATGCGTCACTGTATTCCCCTGACCGGGACAGCCTGATGGCGGCCAACCTGGCCTGGGCACTCCGCGTGCTCTACCCCGACGCGCGCGCGGTGGTGTGGGCCCATGATGTGCACGTGAGTCACGGCGGGGATGCGGAGCGGAGTTTCAACGGCGGGGCCCAGATGGGGGCGTACCTGAAGCATCGGTTCGCGCTGGACTACGTGGCGTTCAGCCTGCTCACTGCCGAGGGCCACTACAGTGCCACCCGCAGCTTCACCGACCACGAGGTGATCCCGGTGCTCGCCTTCCCTGCCCCGGAAGGCAGCGTCGAGGCCGCGCTGGCGGCCGTGCCGCGCCCGGCCGGCAGCCCCGGACTCGTGGTGGACTTGCGCGCGCTCGCCGACGGTCGGGAGGTGGGGTGGCTGTCCCAACCGAGGCCCGTGCGGCATGTCGGATACGCGGCGTATGACTATGGATTCGACCTGCAGGGGGTGATGCCGCTCGAATTCGACGGCATCGTCTTCATCGAGAATACTACGGCCTCGCGGATGCTCCCGACCCGCCGGTAGGCGCTTCGCCCCGCAACTGCCTTTCATACTCGGCCGACGGGAAGTGACCGACGGACTGGGCAATCAGGCCGTCACGGGTAAACGTCCATTGCTCGTATCCACTGACCCAGAGCGCGTTCCCCGTCCCACCCGGACCGGTGTTGGTGCCCGTGAGTGTCCAGAAGAACTCGGCCCCGGTGCCGACGATCTTGACTGAATCCATGAAGAGCGCCATGTCAGGGAGTGCGGTCATGAACCCCTGTGCAGCGGTCGTGATCGCCTCCCTGCCGACCGCGGGCGTGCCGTCATTGATCTGGAGCGTGCCGTCCTTGGCAAAGAAGGCCGCCACGCTGGCGGCGTCCTGGCTCCCCCACGCGGCGGTATAGCGCGAGGCAAGATCCTGCAGGGTCGCGAATTCCATCGGCCTGTCGGCCGGGGCGCAGGCGCCGAGCATGGCCGCCACAATCAGGCGACTCACGGTTCGGGTGCTCAACCGACCTCCTGCAACGCCGCCGCCAACGCCCGGAACGCCCGCCCCCGGTGGCTCACCCCGTCCTTCTCGGTGTCGGTCGCCTCACCGAAGCTCTTGCCGAGGTCCGCGGAGAAGAAATAGGGGTCATAGCCGAACCCCGAGCTTCCCGCCGGCGCCTCCAGGATGCGACCGGCACATTCCCCCTCGAATATCTCGGGCATCGCACCCGGCTTGCGGATCAGCACCAGCGCGCAGCGATACCGCGCCATCCGCTTTGTTTCGGGGGCGCCCGCGAGGCGTCGCACCAGCTCGGCGTTGTTGGCCGCGTCGATTTCCTCCGACGTCCCGGTCGCGGCGGCCCACCGCTTGGAACGGGTGCCCGGCGCGCCGCCGAGGTAGAACACCTCGAGCCCCGAGTCGTCCGCCACCGTCGGCAGTTGCGAACGCTTGGCGAAATGCGCCGCCTTGGCGAGCGCGTTGGCGCGGAAGCTGTCTGCCTGTTCGAGGAGATCTTCCGAGGGGTCTTCGAAGAGATTGAGGTCTTCGGGGAAGAGAAGCTCCAGCCCGGACTCCGCCAGCAGCCGCTTCACCTCGCGCTGCTTGCCGGCGCTCCGGGTGGCCACCAGCAGCTTCACCAGCCGAGCGCCTTCCGCTGCAGCGCGAAGAGCTGGGCGATGCCCTTCTCGCCGTGCGCCAGGAGGCTGTCGAGTTCCGCGCGACTGAAGGTCCCGGCCTCCCCGGTACCCTGCACCTCCACGAACCTGTCGGGTTCGAGCATCACGAAGTTGGCGTCGACGCCGGCGTCCTTGTCTTCGAGGTAGGCGAGGTCCAGCCGGACTTCCCCCTCCACCACGCCCACCGACACGGCCGCGACGAGGCGGCCGAACGGATCGGGGACGCCGGTCGTCTTCGAGAGCCACGCGGTCGCGTCCGCCAGCGCCACGCAGGCGCCCGTGATGCTGGCGGTGCGGGTGCCGCCGTCGGCCTGGAGCACGTCGCAGTCGATGCGGATGGTGTATTCCCCGAATGCCATCGTACCCATCGCCGCGCGGAGCGAGCGGCCGATCAGCCGCTGGATTTCCTGCGTCCTGCCGCCGGGACCGTTCCGCTCCCTGGAGGTGCGCTCGCTGGTGGCACGGGGCAGCATGGCGTATTCCGCCGTCACCCATCCCTGGCCCGAGCCCCGGCGCCAGGAGGGGACCCCCTGCTCGACGCTCGCGGTGCAGTGCACCAGCGTGCCGCCGGCGCGGACCAGGCAGGAACCCTCGGCGTAGGGATTTGCGCCGCGCTCGAGCACGAGGGGGCGGAGTTCGTCGTTCTGTCGGCCGTCAGGGCGAGGCACGAAGGCGCTCCACGAGGCGGGTGGTTGACTGGTCGGGCACGAGTTCCACGCGCACGACCCGGCCGCCGCGTGCTTCCACGAGATCCGCACCCACGATCTGCCCGCGGGCGTAGTCCGCCCCCTTGACCAGGACGTCGGGCTCCAGCGCCCGGATCACCTCGAGCGGGGTGTCCTCGTCGAAGATCACGACACAGTCGACGGCGGCGAAGCCGGCCAGCATCCGGGCGCGATCCTGCTGGGGCACCAGGGGCCGGTCGGGGGCCTTGCCGAGGCGGCGGGCCGAGGCATCGGAGTTGACCCCGACCACGAGGGCTCCGCCCTCGGTCCGGGCTGTCTCGAGCAGGGCCAGGTGCCCGGGATGGAGGATGTCAAAGACGCCGTTGGTAAAGACGACGTTGCCCATCTCGGCGCGCCGCCATTCCTGCGCTTCCGCCAAAGTGCGGACCTTGCGGTCGGTATTCAGAGCACGTGCTCCGCGCCGACGTCGGCGGACTGCCCGCGGAAGAGGATCTTGAGGAGCGGCGGCGCGACGAAGGTAGTCCCCATCACCATCAGGAGCACGACGCTGAAGACATCGTCGGTGAGGAGGCCGGAACGGCGCCCGACGTCGGCGAAGATCAGTCCGACCTCGCCACGCGGCACCATGCCCACGCCGACCGCCAGCCGGCGAAACTTCGACCAGGGCGCGGCATACCCTGCCGCGACCTTCCCGAGGATCGCGAGCACCGTCAGCCCAAGCGCCACGAGCAGCAGGAAGCCGCCTCCCGGACGCAGCGGGTTCAGCAGGTTGATGTCGAGCGAACTGCCGACGGACACGAAGAAGATCGGAGTCAGGAGTGCCCCGACTGGCCGGACCCGGTCCTCGATCGCGTGGTACTGCTCGGTCCGGGCCAGGATGATGCCGGCAGCGAAGGCCCCCATGATCAGGGCCGAGCCCGCCATGTCGGCCACGGCGGCCAGCCCGAAGGCGAGGGCGAGGGCGATGACCGGCACCGCGTACGACACCTTCATGTTGGCGATGGAACGGAAGAGCCGCGGGGCCACCCAGCCACCGATCGCGATCGCGACGACCAGGAAGCCCACCGCGACCGCCAGGATGCGGGCCACGCTGTATGGCGAGAGCGCGCCGCCGGCCGCAATCCCTGACACCACCGTCAGGATCACGAGGCCGAGGACGTCATCGATGACCGCCGCACCGATGATGATGCGTCCCTCGACCGATCCGAGGTTCGAGAGGTCGGAGAGTACGCGGGCGGTGATGCCCACGGAGGTGGCGGTCAGGGCGGCCCCGATGAACACGGCGGCGGTGGAAAGGGCGTTTGGGTCACCCATGCCGTGCGGCACGTTCAGCCAGAAGAGATAGCCGGCCAGGAACGGCAGGACGACGCCGACCATCGCGACCGACACCGCCGAGCCGCCGACCTTGCGCATTTCGCGGAGGTCGGTCTCGAGACCGATTTCGAGCAGCAGGACCAGCACCCCCAGCTCGGCCAGCACGGTGATGATATCGGCGCTCACGCCGGTGGCGGGGATGACGCCCAGCGCGCTCGAGCCCAGGACGACGCCGGCCAGCAGTTCGCCCAGGACCGCGGGCTGCCCGATCCGCTCGGCCGCCTCGCCAAAGAGCTTGGCCGCGACCAGGATGGCGGCGATTGTCAGGAGGAATTGGGCGATGTCGTGCCCCCCTGCCCCGCCCGCGGCGGCGAGCGCGGGGGCCATGGTGCCGAGTCCTGGGAGTATCACGATATCAAAGGCCCTCGACCGCGCGTGGCTGGAAGTGGAAGGTGTGGTTGAAGAGCGGCAGGTGCACCTCCTCGTCGTAGGCGCTTTCGATGGTGATCTGCCGGGGACGCGCCGTGCGCTTGATCTGGATCCGCTGCGCCTCGGACGGCAAGCCAAGTCGGTCCACCGTCAGCAGCAACCGGCGCCGGATGACGCCATCGGTCAGGCTCGGCGCGAGCCGGGCCTGCGAGCGCATCTCGTCCTGGTACTGGTAATACCGCCAGTAGACCTCGCCGATGTTGATCCCGTAGTAGGCCACCATCGAGAAGATGAGCAGCGTCACCAGGCAGCCCGTCGAGCTCGACCCGCGGCGGCTCGAGGCGGAGGTCACCATTGTGATTGCGCTCCGTCCACGATGTTCGTCACCAGTTTGTCCAAGGCGCGCGCCCTGCCTTCCTGTTCATTCCCCGGATCGTAGTTGCCTTCGACGACGAGCCCGCTGCGCTTCCAGATCGATTTTGCGGCTTTCTGGTCGTAGATCTCGATGCTGACCGTCATCTGGAGCGCCCGCTGGGTCACCACGACGTTCTGGTTCCCGGCGCTGTTGGTGGCGCCGGTGCCGGTATAGGCCACGGGGAGGTCCGGTTCGTACCGGGTGATCGAGCCCCGCACGATCGCGTCCGCCGTGTTCTCTCCCGCGGCACGCAGGCCGAGGCGCCCCTCCATCGCCGTCTTGACCGCCTCGTTCACCTGCTGCGTGAGCGCCGGCTCGGTGGTCAGGTTGTCGAACGGCATGATCGCCACCGTCTTGATTCCCGGCGGCAATCCCCCGCCGGCAAATCCATACCAGCATCCCGCCACCAGGGGGAGGCTAAGGAGCAGGCGGAGTCCAGACGGCCGGCGGAAAGGCCAGCGCACTCGAATCGGCAACAATCGTCAGGTCCAGTCTGGCCGGTACTGAGGGAACGGTGAGCCGAGAGGAGACCGGTGCTCCATCGGCATCGAGTCGGGTCTCGACGGTGCCCATCGTAACCCCGCTGCGCTGCCATTCTGCCCGCAAGGTACCCGGGCTCCCGGTCCGCCGGGAATAGCGAACCGTGTCGACGCCGGAGGCCCACTCCAGGAGAAGGCCTCCCTCTCCGTGTGTCCCCCGGATTCTCGCGCCCGGCGGCGGCGGGCGCATCACGCCGAACATGGCCCACATCAACGGGTAACTGGGGATCAGCCGCGCGATGATGTCGGGCGGCTGGACCCATCGGGCCTGGTCGCCGACCACCATCGCCGCCGCGCCGCCGATGCCCCACGGACCGGCGATATCGAACCGCATCGAATCGGGGCCCGCTGTCCGGGCGCTGCCCTGGCCGCCAACCGAGGCCTGTCCGTCGTTGAAGAGCCACCGAAATCTACGCACCCGGTGTCCGTCGGGGGCGGTGACCGCCACCCACTGGGCGGCTTCGAGATGCGTGATGACCGGCAGCTGCTCGGGCATCGAAACTGGGGGATGCCCAGCGCAGGCCGCCACGAGCAGAAGATAGGGAGCCGACTTCAGGTGGTCAAGCCGAAAGTGTTGTAGCATAGTGGGTTAACGAGGCTCAGCTCAAGGGCTTCCACGCCGGATGAGCCGGATCGGGTCCCCCACTGTCACGCGGAGCAATGCCCGCGGCGAGCCCACGACGCGACCGAAGATCGTGTATCTGCCGTCAAGTTGGGGCTGGGGTCCGAGGGTCAGGAACCACTGGCTGCCGCCGGTATCAAGCCCCGATGTCGCCATGCCCAATTGGTACCCGTCGAAGCGCCGCTGGTTGAGTTCATCCCGAATGGTGTACCCTGGCCCCCCCCATCCATCGCCGCGGGGGTCGCCGTCCTGCGCGACAAATGCCGGGACGACGCGATGCCACCGCCCATTGTCGAAGTAGCGCCGGTCCAGCAGTGTCAGGAAGTTCACGACGGTCAGGGGCGCTTCCGGGCCGAACAACTCGATCTCGATGACCTCGCGCTGATCCGTCTCGATGAAGACATGCGGATAGGCGTCTGGCGAATTCGGCACGGCGACGAACCGGCTGGCGATCTCTCGGTAGTCCTGCAGGGTCCGGTTCGTCTCGAGGGGAAATGCCGGTCCCCATCGACGGGCTGCCGCAGGCCAGTTCGCTTCCGCCCAGAGCCTGATCACGTAGTTGGCAGGCCGCGGCGTGCGCGTCAGGAATGTTCGTGACACCTCATCGGCATCCTGCTCCGAGAGACTGGCGAGTCGGCGGAGGGCGTGGAGCGCCCCGATCGCCGCGTCCTCTGACGAGTCGCCTCCCGCCCGCTCGAACGCGGCGGCCAGCGGGCCGATATCGCCCGGCACGGGGCCACGGGCAATCGCCTGGGCCGCCAGGGTCCTCACCCCGATGTCGCGATGGCGGAGCAGCGTGCGGGCGGCGGAAAGCAACTCCGGGTTGGGTCCGCTGACCGCGTCGGTCCAACCCTGCATCGCGGCCGCCGCGACTCGTCCATCGGGATCGGCGAAGAAGTCAGGGTGCGAGACATCCGATCCAGGGGCCACCCACCCCCAGCCTTCGGCGGCCGCGGCGCGTTCCGGCCACCGGGGACTCGAGGTCCAGGCGGCGGAGAGCGCCCGGAACGAGTCGGGGCTGACTCGCGCCAACCCGAGGAGTGCCTCCCGCCGCAGCGCAAAGGTGCCCTTCCCTTCCCGCACGATCCGCGAGAGCTGGGCCACCGCCACCGGTCCCCCCGACAGGCCCACGGTCTTGGCTGCCTCGACCTGGACGTTCAAGACCGGATCCGACAAGTCCCCGGTGGCCTCGTCCGTGACGTCCGGCCGGGCGAACGTCCCCAGGGATCGCAGGGCCTGGATGCGTACGGCTGCGTTGTCATCGTGCGTGGCGCGGCCAAGGACCTGGATCACGCTTCCGGGTTCCAGCCCGGCGGAGGCGACGTACGAGGCCGTCAGCGCGCGGGCGGCGTACATCCGTACGGTCGGGTGCTGGTCCTGGAGGCTATTGAGAAAGGTCGGTCCCGCGGCGGTCGCGTTGATCCGTCCAAGGGTGAAGATGGCGCGCCACCGGAGCTCGTCATCCTCACTCTCCGCGAGCGCGATGAGTTGGCGGCTTGGAGCCTCAGACCCCAGCCTCCATGACTCGAGCGCTGCGTGGAGAATGAGCGCGTCGTCCGCGCCCGTCAGGGAAAGGCCCGCCGTGTTGTTCAGTACCCGGGCCACCATCTCTGCGGCCCTCGGCCCACCGATCTTCGTCAGCGCCGTGACGATCTCCTTTGCGGTCTCGAGCGTCGGAGCCGGCATGGCCGTGAGGCGGCCGATGAGCGGCCCAACGGCGGCGGTGTCCCGCAGCAGCCCCAGGGCGAACGCGACCGTGGGATGGATGGTGGAGTCGCGGTCCTGCAGCATCGGCACCAGGGCGGCAGTGCCCCGCCAGTCGCCGATGCGGCCGATCGACATCGCGGCGGTGCGCCGGACGAGGGGCTCGGCCGAGAGCGTCGCGGCCTCCAGGACACCCGGCTGCCAATCGCGGGCATCCTCCGCCTGGAGGAGCGGCGCGATGGCCTCGACAACCGCGGCATCCTGCGCCTGGAGCGGCGTGGCCGCGACAGCCAGCACCGCGAACAGCGACAGCGGCGGGAGGAGGTCCCCGGGGCGCATCCGCCTCACGCCGGGTCGGCCACCGGACGCAGCAGCGCCGCGACCTCTGCCGGGAGACGAGTCGGGACGAACTGGTGATTCAGGCTCAGCATTCGGGTCTCCGCGGTCACCAGCAGGGCTCCAGTCTCGGCGTGCGTGAGTCGGTAGGCGAAGGTGACACGTCGGCTGGCCGCCTCCCGAACCCAGCAGCGCACCTGCACCAGGTCGTCGTAGCGGGCGGGGCGATGATAGCGCATCGAAAGGTCGCCGACGACCAGGAAGAACCCCATCGCTTCCAGTTCGCGATAGCTCATCCCCGCCTGCCGGAGGTACTCCGTTCGCGCCACATCGAGCCAGACGGCGTACCGCGAGTGGTACACGACCCCCATGGCGTCGATTTCGGAGTAGTTGACCCGCGCAAGCGTGTCGGTGTGGGAGATGGACATGGGGGGCCGAGGACGAGGTTGGGTGAAGGTTGGCGTGGGGAGCGGCGAAAGTCAAATGCCGCAAGCGCTTGCGAGACTGCCGGAGTGGTTCCTATCTTCGGTCGTGTTCGGCACTCAACTCCTCGTCCTGTCCGACGCCCATGTGGGCGCCACCCCGCCCGAAGTCGAGGAGGCACTCCTCGCCTTCCTCGAGCGCGCGCCCACGCTCGGTGACTCCCTCCTCCTCAACGGTGACATCTTCGATTTCTGGTTCGCCTACCGCCGCCTGATCCCGCGGCGGGGCTTCGAGGTGGCGGCCGCCATCCGCCGGGTCCGGAAGCGGATGCCTGTGGCGATGGTGGGAGGCAATCACGACCGGTGGGGCGAGGACTTCTGGGAGAAGGACCTCGACGTGCGATTCGAGCCGCTGCGCATGGAGCTGCGCATAGGGTCACGGCGGGTGCTCGCCATCCACGGCGACGGCGTGACCGAATCCCACTGGTCGGCCGTGCTGTTGCAGGAGATCACCCGGCACCCGGTGTTCGTCGCGGTCTGGAAGCACGCGCCGGTCTGGTTCGCGTTCTGGGTGGTGGACCGGATGACCCATTCGCTGGGAAACACGGTGCGGGAGGAGGAGATCCTGCAACGGGCATCCGTGCGACAGCGGGCGTGGGCGGAAGCCGAACTGGCAAGGGACCCGACCCTGGGGTGCCTCGTGATGGGTCACACGCACCGCCCGATGCTCTCCGAACCGAAACTGGGCCAGCAGTTCCTCAATCCCGGGGCCTGGCTCGACGGCTTCCGCTACGGCATCGTGACGCCGACCGGCGCCGAACTGGCGACCTGGA
>DAOLIZ010000022.1:0-12167 GCA_035328285.1 Gemmatimonadales bacterium | reverse complement strand
ACCAGCTCCGGCTCCCCCAGACGTTCCCCGAGAAACCGCGCGCCCACCTGGAGAAAGCGGGCCTGGTCGTCGCTGACGACGAACCGATGACTGCCCGGCACGGAGGTCCCGCTTGCCGTCCCGGCCTCGTCCAGCGCCGCCGCCAGGCTGGTGGCCGTCTCCTCGGCGCTGTCGATCAGCGCGACCGTCCCCCCCATGACCTCATGCAGCAGCGGCTTCAGCAGCGGGTAGTGGGTGCATCCCAGCACCAGGGTGTCGGCGCCTGCCTCTCGCAGGGGATGCAGGTACTCCTCCGCCACGAGACGGGTGGCCGGATGGTCGAACCACCCCTCCTCCACGAGCGGCACGAACAGCGGGCAGGCCACCTGGTCGATCCGGGCCGCGGGCAGGATCTTCCGGATCGCGGTGGGATAGGCCTGGCTCGCGACCGTGCCCGCGGTGCCGATGACGCCGATGCCGCCCCCGCGGGTCGCCCGTGCGGCGGCGCGCGCTCCCGGCTCGATGACGCCGAGCACCGGGACCGGCGAGGCCGCGCGGAGGGCGTCGAGGGCGTGGGCGGTGCTGGTGTTGCACGCGACGACCACCGACTTGACGCCCTGCCCCAGCAGCCAATCGAGAATTTCGAGGCTGTAGCGACGGACGGTGTCCGGGGATTTCGGGCCGTAGGGCACGCGCGCGGTGTCGCCGAAATAGATGGTGGACTCCATCGGCAGCCGCTCGTAGATCGCGCGGGCGACGGTCAGACCGCCGATGCCGGAGTCGAAGATGCCGATCGGCGCCGCGTTCATGGCAGCCGCACCGGCATCGACACGGCGCCGGCCACGCCACCGTTCGGCGCGGCCTGGATGGAGAGGTCGCCCGGAAAGTCCCAGAGGTGCGCCGACACGTAGGCCTCCATGGCCGCGAGGAGGTGGTTCAGTCCAAGCAGCACGAGCCAGTCCTCGTGCTGCTGCTTCTTGGAGTCCACGCTGCCGCTGTTGGTGGCCTCGAGATAGCTCAGCTGGCTGCTGGTGGTGAGGACCATGCCGAGCGTGACGCCTTCCGCGGCGATGAAGAAGGCACCCGCGGTCTTCCGACCCAGCTTGGCCTGCCCCCACCCCGGGACCAGCAGCGAGCGCCAGAACGCGCCCATGGCGCTGACGGGAGGGCGGATGAGGGGAACGGAGTCGACGGCGGCAGTTGATGGGGGTGCCGCGATGGACGCGGTGTCGGGCGCCGGAGCGAGCAGCGAGTCCGGCCGGACGGGGAGCACGCCGGTGGAGTCCTGTGCCGCCAGCGGAGCCGAAGCGCACAGGCAGCCCAGCGCGGCGACGGCGAGCAGGCGATTCACGCCGAGCGTCCCGCAGTGGCCGCCACGACGACCGGCAGGGCCCCCGGATGGAGCAGTGCCTCGATCGACTCGTGCCCCGGCGCACGCAACTCGCCGTCGAGGTGCGCGGTCAGGGGACCGTCGTCCGAAGTCACCCGCACCCGCCGGCCACGTCCCATGCGCACTTCCTTGAGTTGGGTGTGCTTCCCGCTGAGCACCAGCGGGGCGCGGGTCAGCAGAAACCGCCACCCGAAGGGGCCGACGGCGCAGACATCCAGCAGGCCGTCGTCCGGGCGCGCATCAGGTACAAGATAGAAGACCCCGCCCGCGCAGGGTCCGACCCCGACCTCGAGCACCGTCGTCGGCTGGGTCCACTGCTCCTCGTCGATCTCGAGACGCAGTTGCAGGGTCCGGCGGTGAAGGATCGCCTGCAGCGCGGCGACCACGTAGCCCAGCGCGCCTGGCCAGTGCTTGTACTCGTTCACCCGCCGGGCGACGTCGGCGTCGAGGCCGACCCCGAGGGAGTTCACGAAGTACTCGCCCCACGCCTCCCCGATATCGAAGAGTCGCGTGGTGCCCCGGGCCAGCGCGGCGACCGCCGCCGCCGGGGCGAGGCGCGCTGTCCCCGCCATCTTGGCGAAGTCGTTGCCCGTTCCGACCGGGACCACCGCGAGTGGGGGGCGTGCCCCCGCTTCCCGCGACATCAACCCGTTGGCGACCTCGTGCACCGTGCCGTCCCCGCCCACGGCGACGATGCGCTCCACCCCCGCCGGCGCCGCCCGCGCCAGCTGGGTGGCGTGGCCCGGACCGGTGGTCAGCAGCAGCTCCACCTCACCCCAGTGTGCGCGCGCTGCCCGCAGCACCTCCTCGCGGAACCGTGCGCTGCGTCCATGACCGGCGGCCGGGTTCAGGATCACGAGAGTGGGCAGCGCTGGCCTCGGCGCGAGGGGGAGGTGGCGGGAGCGTGTGGGAATCGAACCCACCGGAGCCGCCTGAGGCGCCTCCATCGCGGTTTTGAAGACCGGCCGAACCACCAGGCTCGATCCGCCCCCGGGAAACCTGCGGGACTGGAGACCGCGGGCCTCAGTCCTTTCGTGCCACGACGTCAATCTCGACGCGCGCGCCCTTCGGCAGCCCCGCCACCGCCACCGTCGACCGCGCCGGGCGGTGCTCCCCGAAGTGCTTCGCGTAGACCTCGTTCATGGCACCGAAGTCGGCCATGTCCACGAGGTAGACGGTGGTCTTGACCACCTTGCCGAGGCTGCTGCCGGCGGCGGCCAGCACCGCGCGGAGATTGGTGAAGACGCGCTCGGACTGTTCGGCGACGCCGCCCGCCACCAGTTCCATGGTGGCCGGGTCGAGCGCCACCTGCCCGGCGGTGTAGATCATCGCGCCGTCGTCGATGGCCTGGCTGTAGGGGCCGATGGCCTTGGGGGCGTCGGGGGTCGAGACTACGGTGAGCTTGGTCATCAGGAAAGCCCTTCGATCCGGCCGTCGGGAAACACCCGCATCCCTTCGGCAGCAGGGGTCTTGCCCAGTCCGGGCATCGTCATGATGTCGCCGGCCAGGGCCACGACGAACCCGGCGCCGGCCGACGCGTAGACGTCGCGAATCGTGATCCGGAATCCCGAGGGCCGGCCGAGCAACGTCGGGTCGTCGCTGAAGGAATACTGCGTCTTGGCGATGCAGACCGGCGTTCCGCCGAGGCCCATCGCGTCGAGCTGCTTGATGGAGCGCTCGGCGACCACGGTGTAGTCCACCCCGTCGGCGCCGTAGATCTCCCGGGCGATCGTCTCGATCTTCTCCTTGATCGGCTTGGCGGCGTCGTAGATCGGCTTGAAATGGGCCTTCTTCTCCGCGAGCACCACAAGCACCTCTTTCGCGACCTCCTCGCCCCCTTCCCCTCCCTTGGCCCAGACGTCGCTCATGGCGACCCGGGCGCCCCACGACTTGGCCGCGGCGATGACCGTCTCGATCTCCTCCGGCGAGTCCGACAGGAACCGGTTCACGGCCACCACCACGGGCACGCCGAACTTCTTCACGTTCTCGACGTGTCCTTCGAGATTGGCCATGCCCACCTTCAGCGCCGCGACGTCCGGCGTGTTGAGGGCGTCCTTCTTGACCCCGCCGTGCATCTTGAGGGCGCGAATGGTCGCCACGACCACGGCCACCTCGGGATTGAGGCCGCCCATGCGGCACTTGATGTCGAAGAACTTCTCGGCGCCGAGGTCGGCGCCAAACCCCGCCTCCGTCAGCACCAGGTCGGCCATGCCCAGGCCGAGCCGGGTCGCCACCACCGAATTGCAGCCGTGGGCAATGTTGCCGAAGGGCCCGCCGTGGACGATGGCCGGGCCGCCCTCCAGGGTCTGCACGAGGTTCGGCATCAGGGCGTCGCGGAGGAGCAGCGTCATGGCGCCGGCCGCCTTGAGGTCGCCGGCGGTGACCGGCTTCTTGTCGCGGGTCAGGCCGACGATGATCCGCGAGATTCGCTGCTCGAGGTCCGTGATCGACGTGGCCAGGCAGAGGATCGCCATGATCTCGCTGCCCGGCACGATGACGAACCGGTCCTCGCGGGTGGGGCCCCCGTTGAGGTTGCCGAGCCCCACCACGATGTGCCGGAGCGCGCGGTCGTTCATATCGATCGTGCGCGGCCAGAGGATCCGTCGCACGTCGAGGCCGAGGGCGTTGCCCTGGTGAAGGTGGTTGTCCAGCAGTGCCGACAGGAGATTATGCGCCGACGTGATCGCGTGGAAGTCGCCGGTGAAGTGCAGGTTGATCTCGTCCATCGGGATGACCTGCGCGTAGCCGCCGCCGGCCGCGCCGCCCTTGACCCCGAAGACCGGGCCAAGCGAGGGCTCGCGGATGCACACCATGACGTCCTTCCCCATCCGCCGGAAGGCCTGGGCGAGCCCGACCGTCACGGTGGACTTCCCCTCCCCGGCCGGGGTCGGGTTGATGCCCGTCACCAGCACCAGCCGCCCCTTGGGTGGCCGCGCCGCCGCGGCCTCGTGCGTGATCTTGGCCTTGAAACGGCCATAGGGCAGGAATTCGTCCGGGCCCAGGCCCGCTTCCTTCGCGATCTCGGCAATGGGGCGCGGTTTGGCGGCTTGGGCGATCTCGATGTCGGTGGGAAACTTGGGCGTCACGCGATGTCTCCGGATGAAGGCGGCAAAGTCAGGTGCAGGAACGGTAACCGGCGCCGGTGCGCACGGGAATGGCTCGCAGATCAGGCCCCCAACCGGCTCCCGAAGATCCGCCGGGCGTTTCGGCCGGTCTGCGCGATCAGTGACGGGGCCGGCTCGCCGCGGACTGTCGCCACCCGTTCCGCGACCAGCCGCACGTAGGCCGGTTCGTTCCGGTGGCCGCGATGCGGCACCGGCGCCAGGTAGGGCGCGTCGGTCTCGACCAGGAGCCGGTCGGCCGGCGTGGCGCGGACCAGGTCATCGAGCCCCCACGAGCGGAAGGTGACCATCCCGCTGAACGAGACGTAGTGTCCGAGCGCCACGCCCGCCTCGAACAGGGCCGGGCCGCTGCTGAACGAGTGCAGGATCGCGGGGACAGCAGGGAAGGTCCGCAGCACCGCAGCCACGTCGGCGTCGGCCTCACGCGCATGAATCACCACCGGCTTCCCCGCGGCCTCCGCCAGCGCCATCTGGCGCTCGAAGACGAGCCGCTGGACATCCCGAGGAGAGTGGTCGTAGTGATAGTCCAGCCCGATTTCGCCGCACGCGACCACCCGGGGATCCTGCAGGGTCTCCGCCAGCCAGGCGGCCGTCTCGTCGGTCCAGGTGCGGGCGTCGTGGGGATGGAGACCGGCGGTGGTGGAGATCCGGGCGTCGGCGGCCAGGGCGAGGCCCACCCCCGTGGCGGCGCGGGACTCCCCGACGACGACCAGGTGCCCGACACCCGCCGCGAACGCCCGTGCCGCCGCCTCGGCGCGATCCTCCGCGAAGGCGGCGTCGCCGAGATGGCAGTGGGTGTCGACCAGCACGGGTCAGGCGGTGGGCTGGACCTTCGTGACCCCGGCGCGCGGCGCGCTCGACTTGACGCCCCGGGCGTCGGCGCCCGGCCAGCGCCGCTCGATGCCCAGGAGGAGCGGCGCGGCGATGAAGATGGACGAGAAGGTGCCGGTGAACACGCCGAACGACATCACGAGGGCGAAGGGGCGGATCACCTGCCCGCCGAACAGGGCGAGCGCCAGAAGCGTGGCAAGCGTCGTCCCGTGGGTCAGCACGCTGCGCGGCAGGGTCTCGTTGATCGACCGGTTCAGCACCGAGATGAAGTCGTCGCGCCGGTACTTGTGCAGGTCCTCGCGCACGCGGTCGAAGATGATGATGGTGTCGTTGAGCGAATACCCCACCATCGACAGCACCGCGGCCACCACCACGAGGCTCACCTCGATGCGCATGACGGCGATGAAGATGATCGTCGCCAGGATGTCGTGGGCCGTGGCGCCCACCGCCGCCAGCCCGAACCGCCACTCGAAGCGCCAGGCCAGGTAGGCCAGCACCGCGAAGAACGAGAGGAAGATGGCCAGGAACGCCTGGGTGCGGAGCTCGCCGCCCACCTTCGGGCCGACGGCGGCGGAGTTCAGCATCGTGTAGGTGCCGGCGCCGAGCGACGCGTCGAGCGCGGCGCCGACCGCGCTGGCCGTCTCCTCGGTGTTGTTCGCGTCGGTGCCTTCCTTGGCCACGCGGGCGCGGATCGAGTACTCCTGCGCGTTGCCCATCGACTGGATCTCGGCCCCGGGGATGCCCCGGGAATCGAGGGCCGACCGGAGCTGCGACGCGTCGACCGGCTGCTCGGTCTTGATCTGGATCAGCGTGCCGCCGGTGAACTCGATGCTGTAGCTCAGCCCGACGAACAGCAGGAAGAGCACGCCGGGCACCAGGATCGCGGCGGTCAGCCCGTAGGCGTACTTCCGGAAGCCAATGAAGTCGTAGTTCGCGTTGGCGAAGAATCGGGTCATCGTCAGATGCTCAGCGTAGTGAGGTCAGGCCGCCGCTGCAGCCAGATCATGAAGAAGGTCTTGGAGACGAACACCGCGGTGATCATCGAGGCGAAGATGCCCATGGTCAGGGTCACGGCGAACCCCTTGACCGGCCCGGTGCCGAACTGGAAGAGGAACAGCGCCGTGATCACCGTGCTCACGTTCGAGTCGATGATGGCGCTCATGGCGTGCTGGAAGCCCTCGTCCACCGCCAGGCGGACGGTGCGGCCATGGATGAGCTCCTCGCGGATGCGCTCGAAGATCAGCACGTTGGCGTCCACCGCGATGCCGATGGAGAGCACGATGCCCGCGAGCCCCGGCAACGTCAGCGTGGCGTCGATCATCGCCAGGCCGCCCAGCGTGAAGAGGAGGTAGAGGGCCAGCGCCCCGACCGCGAGGACGCCGCTCATCCGGTAGTACCCGATCATGATCAGGATGACCACGAGCGTCCCGATGATGCCGGCGGTGATGCCGCCGCGAATGCTGTCCGCGCCGAGGCTCGCGCCGACCTGGAACCGGTCGACGATCTTGAGCGGGACCGGCAGCGCGCCGGCCTTGAGCGTGAGGGCCAGGTCCTGCGCCTCCACGATCGATTTGCCACCGCCCATGGTGATCTGGCCGTTGCGGTCGATCCGCCCCTGGATGACCGGGGGCGGGCCCTGCACGCGCCCGTCGAGCACGATCGCCATGTAGTCGCCGATGTGCGCCTGGGTGGCCGCGCCGAACTGGCGGCCACCGGCGCGATCCAGCTCGAAGTGCACCACCGGGCCGTTTGTCAGCTGGTCGAACTGGGCCGACGCGTCCACCAGGTTCCGGCCGGTGACGATCGGCTTGTCCTCCACCACGTAGAAGAATCGGTACGGCTGCACGCCAACGCTGACCGGGGCTGCGCTCCACAGGATCTCGACGCCGCGCGGAAGTGCCCGGGCGACCTCGGGAATCCGGAAGAGACTGTCCACACGGGGGTACGCCGCCTCCGGAACGAAGTACTCGCCCGGCACGCCGCTCCCTGCCGCGGCTCCCGGCTGGATCAGGCTGCTCAGGGCGCCGCCTTCCACCGGGGTCGAATCAGCCCCCGCGGCCGCCGAGTCTCCGCCGAGCAGCGACTGGACCGCGCTGGGGGAGGTCTTGCCGGCCGCCGCCGTGATGCCGAGCCCGCGGAGGGCGCGGTCCATGGCGGGCAGCGCCTTGTCGAGCGCGCCGGTCCGGTCGGTGATCCGGAACTCCAGGAACGCCGCCTTCTGGACGATGTCCATGGCGCGCTGCGGGTCCCGGACGCCGGCCAGCTCCACCACGATGCGCTCGTCGCCCACCTTCTGCACCACCGGCTCCTGCACGCCGAACTCGTCGACGCGCTTGCGGAGCACGGTGAGGGCCAGGTCGATGTCGCGCGAGACGTCGCTGGAGACCCGGTTGGTCTGGTCGAGCTCGAGGCCCAGGTGCATGCCGCCCTGGAGGTCGAGCCCGAGCTTCAGCGGGATCTTCTTCTCCGTCGTGTCGCGCAGCGCCCCGTCCGGGCCGCGGCTGCGAATCGTCACGTCCCGGGGGAAGAGACTGTAGATGGAGAGCGCCATGAGGGCGCCGATGATCAGGAGGCGGTTTCGGATTGAGGGATTCATCGTCGCTGGGCCAGCCGTGGATTCAGGTAGACAAAGTTCCGGTCGCGGCCGCGGCCAACGCCGCGCGCGCCGAGGAGCGGTCGCGATCCAGCTGCGTCCGCAGTGCATCGAGCGAAGGGAAGCGCTGCACATCCCGCAGGCGCGTCACCCACTCCACCTTCAACCATTCGCCGTAGAGGGACCCGCTGTGCTCGAACAGGTGCACCTCGAGGGACCGTTCCGCGTGCTGGAACGTCGGCTTCCCTCCTTGATTCATCATCCCGTCGGCGCGCCCGCCGCGCCATTCGACCCGGACCGCGTAGACGCCGTCCGGCGGCAGCAGCTTCCGCTCGGGGATACCCGCCAGGTTCGCCGTGGGGAACCCGAGGAGCTTCCCGCGGCCGTCGCCTGGCACCACCTGGCCGGTGGCGAAGTAGCGCCGTCCGAGGAGGCGGGCCGCCGTGGCGAGGTCGCCGCCGGCCACCGCCCGCCGCACCAGGGTGCTCGACACGGCGTGGCCGTCCACTTCAAGCGCCGGCACCACGTCCACCGCGAACCCGAGTTCCGCGCCGAGCCGGCCGAGGAGCTCCACATCGCCCTGCCGGCCCCGGCCGAATCCGTGGTCATGGCCGATCACCAGTTCCCGCATGCCGCAGCCGGCGACCAGGATCTCCCGAACGAACTGCTCGGGCGGCATGGCCGCGAGCGCCCGGTCGAAATGCAGCAGGACCGCGTAGTCGAGCCCGGTCTGCGCCAGGATCTCCCGGCGTTCCGGGCCGGTGGTCAGCACCTGCGGCGCCGCGGCCGGATTCACGACCGCCATCGGGTGCGGATCGAAGGTGACGAGCACGGAATGGCGTCCGGCTGCCCTGGCCCGTGCCGCGATCTCCTTGAGGACCGCCTCGTGCCCCCGGTGGACCCCGTCGAAGGAGCCGACCGTCACCACCGTGCCCTCGGGGTGCTGCGGGAGAAAGTTGGTCATGGCGTCACCAGCACCACCGTGGGCTTGAGCCACTCCCCGTCCCCTTCCGCGACCGCGACAACCTCCGTCCCAAAGGCCAGCACCACGGTGCCGACGATCACGCCACGTATCGGCCGTCCATGCGCCAGGTCCTTCCGCCCCGCCTCATCCACCACGATCCGGGGCAGATGGCCGAGCACCGCCCCCAGCGGCCAGAGCGGCGTGCCGGGCTCCAGCTGGTCGAGCGGGACGGCGTTCTCGACCTGGAGACTGCCGATCGACTCCCGCCGCAGCGCGGTCAGGTGGGCGCCGGTGCCGAGCGCCTCGCCCAGGTCCCGCGCGAGGGCCCGGATGTACGTGCCGGTGCTCACGGTGACCCGAAAGGTCGCGTCCCTGCCCTCGACCTCCAGCAACTCCGCCGTATAGACGGTCACGGCCGCCGGCGCGAGTTCCACCGATTCGCCGCGGCGCGCCCGCGCATAGGCCCGTTCACCGCCCCGCTTCTTGGCCGAGTAGGCCGGCGGCGTCTGTTCCTGCGCGCCGACCAGCCCGGCCAGCGCCGCCGCGACGCGCACCCGACCGGGCCATGGGCCCTCGAAGCCCTCGCCGACCGGCTCCCCGGTGAGGTCGTCGGTCGTGGTCCGCTGTCCGAGGCGTGCCGTGGCCAAGTAGGTCTTGGCGAGCCCGTCGAGGAACCGGGCGACCCGCGTCCCCTTCCCGAGCAGCAGCACCAGCAGCCCGCTGGCAAAGGGATCCAGCGTCCCGGTGTGCCCGATCGACCGCTCCTTGCAGACCCGGCGCGCGTGGGCCACGACGTCGTGTGACGTGGGACCCGCCGGCTTGTCGATCAGGAGCGCGCCGGTCAGTCCTGCTCCTCCTGCTTCAGCGACGCCAGCACCTCGTTGATCCGCGCGGCGTGCTCCAGCCCGCGGTCAAGCTCGAAGTGCAGTTCCGGCACGGTCCGGGTGGTCAGCGCCTTGGCGACCCGGGTCCGGAGAAACCCCGACGCGCTCCGCAGCCCCTCGAGCGCCCGCTGCTTCGCGTCTTCCTCGCCCGGGACGCTGACCCGGATCTTGGCGTGCGAGAGGTCGGCCGTGACCGTGACACCGGTGAGGGTCACGAACCCGACCCGCGGGTCGCGAATGTCCCGCGTGAGGGCGTCCGCCACCACCTGCCGAAGGTTCTCGGCCACCTGTTCCGGGCGCCGCGACGATCCCTTCATCGCCTACGCCGCGCCGACCGAGGCGCTCGGTTCGAGGGTCCGCTTGATCTCCTCGAGACGGAACGACTCGATCCGGTCGCCGACCTTCACGTCGTTGAAGTTCTCGATGCCGATGCCGCACTCGAGCCCTTCGCGCACTTCCTTGACGTCGTCCTTGAACCGCTTGAGGCTCGAGAAGGCTCCCGTGTACACGGTGACGCCGTCGCGGACCACGCGGGCCTTGGTGCCGCGCTGGACCACGCCGCTCCGCACCACGGACCCGGCGATGGTGCCCACCTTGCTGACCTTGAACACCTGCAGCACCTCGGCCTCGCCGAGGACCGTCTCGCGCTCTTCGGGCTTGAGCAGCCCCTCCAGCGCCTTCCGGATGTCGTCCACGGCCTCGTAGATGACCCGGTAGGTGCGGATGTCGACCTGCTCCCGCTCGGCCGAGGCGCGGGCGTTGGAGTCGGGGCGCACGTGGAAGCCGAGGATGATGGCGCCCGACGCCTTGGCGAGCAGCACGTCGCTGTCGCTGATGGCGCCGACGCCGCGGTGCACCACCTCGACCCGGACCTCGGGCGTGCTGAGCTGGGCCAGCGCGTCGGCGAGGGCCTCGGCGGGACCGCCCTGGTCGGCCTTGATGATGATGGGCAGCGTGGTGACCTGCCCTTCCTTGAGGGCGCGGCTGAAGTCCTCGAGCGTACCGCCCCGCTGACCGCGGCGGTTCTGGGCCTCGCGCTCGAGGCGCTGCCGCTTCTGCGCGATTTCCCGGGCTTCGGCGGCGTCCGCCACGACCAGGAAGGAGTCGCCGGCCGACGGCACGCCGTCGAAGCCGAGGATCTGCACCGGCATCGAAGGACCAGCGGACGTCATGTTGTTGCCGCGCTCGTCGAACAGCGCGCGGACGCGGCCCGAGAACTTGCCGCAGATGAAGTCGTCGCCCACCGACAGGGTGCCGCGCTGCACCAGCAGCGTGGCGAGCGGGCCCTTGCCCGGGTCGAGCGTGGACTCGACCACGGTGCCCTGCGCCTTGCGGTCGGGGTTGGCCTTGAGGTCGAGCACGTCGGCCTGGAGCAGGATCTTCTCGAGCAGCAGGTCGACGCCCGTCCCCTTCTTCGCCGAGACGCCGGCGGAGAGGACGTCGCCGCCGAATTCCTCGAGGACGACGTTGTGCTGCAGGAGGTCCTGCATCGTCTTCTGCACGTTGGCCGCGGGGAGGTCCACCTTGTTGATGGCGACGACCATCGGCACACCGGCGTTCTTCGAGTGGCTGATGGCCTCGATCGTCTGCGGCATCACCTGGTCGTCGGCCGCCACCACCAGCACGACCAGGTCGGTCACCTGGGCGCCGCGGGCGCGCATGGCCGTGAACGCCTCATGGCCCGGGGTGTCGAGGAAGGTGATCCGCCGGCCGTTCGGCAGCTCGACGTGGTAGGCGCCGATGTGCTGCGTGATGCCGCCGGCCTCGCCGGCGACGATGTTCGCGTGGCGGATGTAGTCGAGCAGCGACGTCTTGCCGTGGTCGACGTGGCCCATGATGGTGACCACCGGCGCGCGCGGCTGCAGCGTTTCCGGCGGATCCTCGTCCACCTCCTGCCCGAGGTCCGCGGCGTACTCGTCCTCGCGGAGGGCCTCGAAGCCGAACTGCGACGCGATCAGCTCGATCTGGTCGAAGTCCAGCCGCTGGTTCACCGTCACCATGAGGCCCAGTTCCTTGAAGGCGAACTGGACGATCTGGCTCGACGGCACCTTCATCAGGTCGGCGAGCTCGGACACCGAGATGAACTCGTTCACCCGGATCCGTGTCTTCTCCTTCTCCCGCTCCTCCGCCGCCCGGCCGGCCATCACGTCGCGGTAGGAAGGCTCGTCGGAGCGCGATCCGCGCGACTTCCGCCCGCCCTTCATCCCCTTGAGCGTCTTGAAGATGTTCTTGCTCACCGCTTCCTGGTCGACCTGGTTCTTCCCGCGCTTCTTCTTCCCCTTCTTGAAGTCGCCCTTCTTGGCGTCGGGGCCGAACTCACGGGGGCGCGAGGCCTCCGACGGTCCGGTGGCACTGCTGAAGACGGGACGCGGCCCGCGGGCCGGCGGTCCCCGGCGTCCCGCCG
>DAOLIZ010000021.1:16067-25353 GCA_035328285.1 Gemmatimonadales bacterium | reverse complement strand
CGCCCGGCCCGTGGCGGACCTTCGCCGCGCCGCGCTCGCGCTCGGCCGGGGCGAACCACAGCCGACGAGTTCGGTGCCTCCGCCGCTGGAGTTCGAGCCGGTCGTGGCGGCGTTCGCGCGGATGACACAGGACATCCGGCAGAGCCGGGCCGCCCTGGAGGAGTCACGGCGCACCACTGCGGCGGTGCTGGCCACGGTGTCCACCGGCGTGGTCGGGATCGGGCCGGCCGGCGAAGTCATGGTCGCCAACCCGCGCGCCGAGGAACTGCTCGGTGGTTCGCTCGCGCTGGGGGCGAACTTCAACGACGCGCTGCGCGGCGAGTGGCCCTCGCTGGTAGCGGCGGTGGACGCCTTCCTGGCCCAGCCGGCGTCGGCCCCGACGGAAGCGGAACTCGCCGATGGCACGCGACGGCTTGCCGTGGCCCTGGCGCCGCTCGGACCCGAGATCGGGGGCGCGGTGCTGGCGGTCAACGACGTCACAGAATTGTCCCGGGTGGAGCGGGTGCTGGCGTGGGGGGAGATGGCGCGGCAGGTGGCCCACGAGATCAAGAACCCGTTGACGCCCATCCGGCTCGGCATCCAGCACCTGCGGCGGGTGCACCGGGACCGGCCCGAGGCGCTCGGGGCGGCGCTGGACGAGACTTCGGAGCGCATTCTCTCGGAAATCGAGCGGCTCGACACAATCGCCCGGGCGTTCAGCCGGTTCGCCGCTCCGTCTGGGCCGGCGGTCGCCCCCGATCAGATGCGGCTGGCGCCGATTGCCAACGAGGTCGTCCACCTCTACCGGCTGGCCGGGGAGGGGACCGAGGTCCTCCTCGAGTCCGACCCCGCGGCTTGGGGGCGGGCGCACCCCGACGAGGTGAAGGAAGTCCTCGTGAACCTGCTCGAAAATGCGCGCCAGGCCGGCGCTCACCACATCGTGGTCAAGGTACTGCCACAGCGGCTGGAGGTGCACGACGACGGCCGGGGCATCTCGGAGGCGCTCCTGCCGCGGATCTTCGAGCCGCGGTTTTCGACCACGACCAGCGGGTCGGGGCTGGGGCTGGCCATCGTGAAGCGCCTGGTGGAGGGCTGGGGCGGGGCGGTGCAGGTCGAAAGCGAGGAGGGCCGGGGCACGGTGGTTACCGTCGACCTGGCCTGACCGATCGCCGGGGCGCCAGTTTCGTTTTGCGCTCGCGCGCCGTATGTTGCAGGCACAGCCCACAACCCGACCGATCGTCCACGACACCGCCCGCTCACCGGCGGAGGCCTTGTGAAGCACGCATCGACCTGCTCCCGTCGTCACTTTCTCGCCGCCTGCTGCGGCGCTGCCGCCGTCGGCATGGCCAACCCCCTCTGGGGTGCGTCGCGGCGGCGGGGTGGCGGTCCCACCCATCCGACGCCCCGGCCGGGCATCACGGCCGCCAACGTCCTCCCCGATTCCGACCTGGTGGACTACCCCGCGTGCCAGTCGGCGTTCGAGGCGATTCGCGAGATTCCCCAGATCGTCGACGGGATTCGGTGCAACTGCGGCTGCGCGGACATTCCCGGGTTCTACTCCCTCCTCTCCTGTTACGAGGGAGCCGGCATGGCCCGCATCTGCGAGATCTGCCAGGGACAGGGCCGCCTTGCCGCCCGGCTCCACAAGGCTGGAAAGACGCTGGACGAGATCCGCGCGGCCGTCGACGCGCGGTACGGTTGAATTGACCTCGGAGGGCACGATGCAGTGGAGCAGAGCGTGGGGCGTGCTGGCCATCGGGTTGCTGGTGGCGGCGACGGCGGGGCAGGCGCAGGTGCGCGCCAGCGAGCGCGGCGGCACCTTCCAGGTCGTCAACGGTACCAGGATCACGGTCGAATACAGCCGGCCGATGTTGCGGGGGCGGTCTCCCATGTACGGCGGACAGATCCCCTGGGGGCAGGTATGGACGCCGGGGGCCAACTGGGCCACCACCCTCGACGTCGATCACGATGTCTCCATCGACGGCCATCCCCTCAAGAAGGGAAAGTATTCGGTCTGGATGGAGGTGCAGCCGACCGCATGGACCGTCATCCTCGACCCCCGGGCCAAGCTCTTCCATACCGCCCATCCCAAGCCGGACAGCTCCCAGATCCGCTTCCAGGTCACGCCCACCGACATTGAGGGGCCGGAAGTGCTGACCTGGTCGTTTACCTCCTTCTCGCCGACGGGCACGACGCTCGACATGGCCTGGGCGGGCAAGGCGGTCGCGCTGCACATCACGGTACCGCCGGTCGACATCCCGCCGCTCGCGGCGGGGGTCGGGGAGCGGTACGTCGGCCGGTACAAGATGTGGTGGGGGTCGGAGTCGAACCCGAGCGAGTTGTCGGTGAGTGCAAAGGATGGTCGACTGCTTGGGAAGTGGAGCGGGGCTCCCTTCCCGGTCTGGAACAATCTGACCTTCGTCCCGGTGGCCGAGGACTGGTTCGATCTCGGCGCGATGGTGGACGGCAGCCTGTTCGACGTGGTGACGGACGTCGTCTTCGAGTTCACCGTCGTGAGCGGGCGGGCGACCGGCTTCGACATTCGCGGACCGGGCGATCTCGTCGTCGGGCGCGGCACGAGGGTTCAGTAGCACTCCATGCGCGTGGTGGCGCGCCGCCCGACGATTCCGTGGAGGCATGGATGGCGAGGTTCGTGAAATGGCCACTGGTGTTGAGCTCCCTGATGGCGTTGGGGCTGCCGCTCCATGCGCAGGTCCGCGCCAGCGAAACCGCCACGATATCCCAGACCGTCGATGGCACGGTCATCACCGTCGACTACAGCCGACCCCGCACCCGGGGGCGGTCGCCGATCTTCGGTGATGAGGTCAAGTGGGGGGAGGTCTGGACCCCCGGGGCCAACTGGGCCACCACGCTGGACCTCAGCCGCGACGTCACCATCAACGGACACGCGGTGCCGAAAGGGAAGTATTCCGTCTGGATGGAGGTCCAACCGACGGCATGGACGGTGATCCTCGACCCCAGGGCGAAGCTCTTCCACACCGTGCACCCCAAGCCCGACAGCAGCCAGATTCGTTTCACGCTCACCCCGGACAGCGTGGTCGGCCCCGACGTGCTCACCTGGTCGTTTCCACGAATCGGACCGACGGGCATGACGCTCCAGATGGCGTGGGCCGGCCGGTCGGTGCCGCTCGATATCGTCGTGCCGCCGTCCCACCCGCTCACGCTCGCCGCATCGCTGGCGCCGCGATACACCGGCAGGTATGAGTTCCGTTTTGCGCCCCCTCCTGAGCCGCCTCCGGGCGATTCGGCGCCGCCTCCCGACGCCCCTGCGGAGGGACCGGGCCTGTCCGGCGCCTCGACCTGGACGGTCATGTATCGTGATGGCATGCTGCTCTCGGACTGGGATCCGCCGATCTTTCCGGAGTGGTCCCACATGGTCCTGATCAAGATCGGCGACGACTGGTTCAATCCGGGGGCGATGGTCGACGACGAGGTGTTTGACGTCGCCAACGACCTGGTCGTCGAGTTTGAGGTGAAGAACGGGACGGCTACCGGCTTTGTGGTACGCGGCGAAGACGACCAGGTGATGGGGTCGGCGGCTCGGATCAAATAGCAACTGCGCAAGTCTGAATGTCCTGTCGGGCGACGCTCCCGTGGTCAGTCACGGTTGTGCCGCCCGTCTCACGATGTGGAGCGTACTCCCCTGGGAGGGATGATGTCGAAGGTCCGTTTGTGGCTGGTCGCGGCAGTCGGAGTGATGGCGCTCCCCGCGCACGGGTGGTCGCAGGTCCGTGCAAGCGAACCGGCCACGGTGTCGCAGACGGTCGACGGGACCGTCCTGACGGTGGAGTACAGCCGGCCCCGCACGCGCGGACGGTCCCCGATCTACGGCAAGGAAGTCAAGTGGGGTGAGGTCTGGACCCCGGGCGCCAACTGGGCCACGACGCTCGACGTCTCCAACGACGTCACGATCGACGGGTATGCCGTCCCGAAGGGGAAGTACTCGGTCTGGATGGAGGTGGAACCGGGGGCCTGGACGGTCATTCTCGACCCGAAGGCGAAGCAGTTCCACACTGCCCACCCGAAACCCGACAGCGGCCAGATTCGATTTCCGGTCACGCCCGACAGCGTGGCCGGGCCGGAGGTCCTGCTCTGGTCGTTCCCAGAACTGTCGTCGACCGGCACGGTCCTCGAGATGGCCTGGGCCGGGCGGTCGGCCCGGTTGAGCATCGCGGTCAACCCGTCGCATCCCCTGACCCTGGACGCGAACCTCGCCCCCCGGTATGTGGGTGACTACTCCGTACGCTGGATCCCGAGAGACACGATGGCGATGCGGGATTCCGCACCTCCGCCGCTGGAGACCTGGAAGGTTTCCTACGACGGAGGGAAGCTGATGCTCGACTGGGAGGTGCCGGGCGACGACGAGGCGCCATATCACGCGATCCTGGTCGGCCTGGGCGACGACGCCTTCTATCCCGGGTTCATCGAGGAGGGCGACATGTTCGACGCCGCCCCGAACCTGGTGGCGGAGTTTTCCGTGACGGACGACCGGGCCACGGGGTTCGTGATCCGCCGGAAGGACGACTCGATCCAGGCTGTGGGGACGCGGATGCCGTAGCGCCCGTGCCCCCTCCGTCAGCGCTTTCAGCCTACTGCAGCGCCGTCCGCGGATCGACGGCGGTTGCCTGCCGCGCAGGCAAGTAGCTGGCGACAGTGGCGACGATGCTGGTAAACAGAATTGCGCCCGCGATGACCCATGGATCCAGCGGGCTGACCTGGAAGAGCAAGGCCCGCATCAGCTTCGAGAGGGGCAAGGCCACTACAAGCCCCAGGGCGACGCCGAACGCCGCGACCGTCACGCCCTGGCGCAGGACGACCCGGCGAATGGTGCTCCGCTCAGCGCCCAGCGCCATGCGGATACCGAATTCCCTGGTGCGGAGCTTGACACCGTAGGAGAGCACCCCGAACAGTCCGAGCGCGGCGAGTGCGAGCGCGACGCCAGCGAAGGTGAGCAGGATGCGCATCGTGAAGAGGCGCTGCCCGGCTCCCCGGCCGATGACATCCTCGAGCGGGGTGGGGCGGTACATGACCAGTTGCGGGTCGGCGGCGGCCAGAAGTGCCCGGATGGCGGGGATCAACGCCGTCGGAGGGCCGTCGGTCGCAATGACCTGCGTCAGCGCCCAGTTGCGGTCGCCCGCGAACTGCCGGTGCGCATGATAGACGAAATTGTCCGCCTCGCCTTCGTTTGTGACCGACACATTCCCCACCACGCCGATTACTTCGTTGTCCCTGCCTCCGCTGTTGAGCCGTTGTCCAACGGCTTCAATGCCAGGGAACAGCCGCTCGGCCAGTTGCTGGCTGATGACAACGCGATCGGGGGCCGACTGGTCGTCGCCCGCGGTGAAGGTCCGCCCGGCGATCAGCGGGATGCCCATGGTCTTGAAGTACTCGCCGGACACCACGCGGTTCTGTGCGCCTGTCCTTCCACGTTCCCGATCTCCCACCAATGGCCCCGACAACGCCACGGTCCCCCAATGGTGGTACGCTCCCGTGGCTGGGAGCCTGGACACCCCGCCGGCGGCGCGGACGCCGGGGAGCCTGGCCACCCGCGTTGCGAAGTCGTCGAAGAATGTGGCACGCGCCGTCGAGTCGTAGCGCGCCTCCGGCAGGTTCAATTGGAAGGTCAAGACGTTGTCCGCGGCAATGCCCAGGTCCACACGCCCGATGCGCTGGAACGAGGCGAGCAGGAGCCCCGCACCGATCAGAAGGACGAACGCGAGTGCGACTTGGGAGATGACGAGCCATTCCCGCCCCCGAAGGGCGCGCGCCCCGCCGGAATTCGACCTGCTCTGATCCCGTAAGGCCTCCCCTGGCTGCGTACGTGCCGCCCGGAGCGCCGGCGCCAGCCCGAAGAGCACCGCGCAGCCGCTTCCCAGCCCCAGGGAGAACAGCAACAACCACGGATTCAGCGAGAGCGATTCGAGCCGCGGAATGGTGCCGGCTCCGAGTGCGACGATGGCGGCCATCGCAAAGCGGGCGACCACCAGCCCGGCGAGGGCACCAGCCAGCGCGAGGGTGAGGCTCTCGATCAGGAGTTGTCGTGCGAGGCGCCGTCCGCCGGCGCCCAGTGCCGATCGCACCGCGAACTCCCGACCGCGTTCGGAGCCGCGGACCAACATCAGGTTCGCCAGGTTCACGCAGACAAGCAGGAGCACGAGTCCAACCGCACCGAGCATGATGCCGAGGGCCCGGCTCGAGGATCCAACGACGTCCTCCTTCAGCGGGTAGAGCCGCGCCCGCTCCCGCTGGATGACCGGAAAGTCCGCTGCCATCTGGAGGGCGATGCGATCGACGTCCCCCTGGGCGCGCGCCAGCGACACGTCCGGACGCAGACGGCCAATGGCCGAGATGTAGTGATTGCCGGCTTCGCCAGGATCGCTCGCGAAGCTCAGGTCGAGAGGCACCCAGGCCGCGATGTCATCGGCGATCGGATCCTTGAACCCCGCCGGCATGACACCCACGACCTGGTAGGACTTGCCGTTCATCATGAGACTGCGGCCGACGGCCGCCGGGTCGGCATGGAACTGATCCTGCCAGAGCTGGTAACTGAGCACCACGAGTGGCGCGGCATCAATCTCGTCCCCGGCACCCGGGCCGCGTTCGGCCTCGGGCGGGAGCGTCCGTCCGAGCACGGGGGCCACCCGAAGGACGTCGAAGTAGTTGGCGCTGGTGTAGAGCAGCCGAATCCGGTGGGCATCGGTGCCCGATCCGATGTCCGCCCCGCGCTCAGAGTAAGTGAGCACCGCCGCGAGCGACTCCACCGTCTCCAGCTGGTCGCGATACACCCCATACTGTACTGGTGACACGAAGTTCCGGGCGTCCGGATCCTCGGTGTAGTTCACATAGAGGCGAACCAATTGACCCGACTCCTGATACGGCAGTGGCTGCAGCAGGACCGCGTCCACGGCGCTGAAGACAGCGGTGGTGCCGCCGATGCCGAGCGCCAGGGTCAGGATCACGACCGCGGCAAATCCCTTGTGGTGGGCCAGCGTTCGCAGGGTGAAGGCGACGTCACCGCGGGTGTCCTCGAGCCAGCGAGTCCCGCGGGCATCGCGTACGCCCTCCTTGACCTGCTCCACGCCGCCGAGGGCCAGGCGGCTCTGCCGGCGTGCCTCCGCCTCCGCCAGGCCGGCGCGGCGACGATAGGCCTCCTCCTCCTCCAGGTGGAAGCGCAACTCCTCCGCCAGTTCGCGCTCCTCGCGTCGCCGGAACAACAGGGCCCGGATCCGCTCGATCGCATCGGTGATGAAGGTCATGCTCCCTCGATGGCCCATTGGGCGTTCAGGATGCCGTCAATCGCCGCGGAGGCGCGACGCCAGCTGTTCCGTTCCACCTCGAGCTGCCGGCGGCCCGCCGGGGTCAGCTCATAGTATCGCGCGCGGCGGCGGTTTTCGGTTACCCGCCATTCCGATCGCACCAACCCGCGGCGCTTCATCCGGATCAGGGCGGGGTAGAGCGAGCCCTGGCTGACCAGGAACACCCGGCCGGAGAGCGCCTCGATGCGATGCGCGATGCCCCAGCCGTGCAGGGGTTCGAGCGCGAGGGTCTTGAGCACCAGCATTTCCAGGGTGCCCTGGAGCAGTTCCCCGTCATGATCGGCCATCTGTCCACCTCCTTCAGACAGACTAAAGGTAGGACGGACCGGAGTCAACAAAGGTTGCAATCGGCGGGAATGCGGCGGCGACGCGTAATCCGGCGCCGGTCGGCGGCCGAAGCATCCCCCGGGGCAGGGGATCGCCCGCTAGAGTGAGCGACCCTCTGGAGGTGCCGCCCCAATGCTTGCCCGGATCCGCTCCGCCGCCGTCCTCGGCATCGACGCCTACCTCGTCGAGGTCGAGGTGGACATCACCAACGGCCTCCCGTCCGTCGCCACGGTCGGGCTCCCGCACGGCGCCGTGAAGGAGGGGCGGGAGCGGGTCACGGCCGCGCTCGTCAACGCCGGGTACACCTTCCCCCTCAAGCGCATCACTATCAACCTCGCCCCGGCAGATGTGCGGAAGGACGGGTCGGGGTTTGACCTGCCGATCGCGTTGGGCATCCTGGCGGCGAGCGACCAGCTGGCGGCGGCGGGGTTGGCCGAGCACCTCGTCGTCGGGGAGGTGGGCCTGGAGGGCGATCTCCGTCCGGTGCGTGGCGCGCTGTCGATGACGCTGGCAGCACGCCGGGCCGGGCTCAGGGGAGTGATTCTTCCGGTCGCCAACCTCTCCGAGGCGGCCGTCGTGGAGGGGATCGAGGTTCGGGGTGCCCGCTCCCTGGTGGAGGTCTGCGAACACCTGGGCTCCGGTCCGTCGCTCGCACCCACGCGAATCGACGCCCGGGCGCTGATGTCCGAGCGCGCGGCGGACGTGGTGGACTTTGCCGACGTGCGCGCGCAGGCGGGGGCCAAGCGCGCCCTGGAAGTCGCGGCTGCGGGGGCGCACAACATCCTGCTCGTGGGCCCACCCGGGGCGGGGAAGACGATGCTGGCGCGCCGGCTCCCCTCCATCCTCCCCGGGATGGCGCTCGAGGAGGCGCTGGAAACAACCAAGGTCCACAGCGTCGCCGGGCTCCTGGCGCCGGGGCAGTCGCTCTGCGTCGTCCGGCCGTTCCGCAGCCCGCACCACACCATCAGCGATGCCGGCCTGATCGGCGGCGGTTCGACCCCCAGGCCGGGGGAGGTGAGCCTTGCGCACGGCGGGGTGCTCTTTCTCGACGAACTTCCGGAGTTCCGGACCAACGTGCTGGAAGTCCTGCGGCAACCGCTCGAAGACGGCGCGGTGACCCTGAGCCGGGCGGCAATCACGCTGAGCTATCCCGCCCAGTTCATGCTTGCCGCGGCCATGAACCCCTGCCCCTGCGGCTACCTCGGCGATCCGGCCCACCGCTGTCACTGCACCCCGATGCAGGTGGAGCGGTATCTGTCCCGCCTCTCCGGACCGCTGCTCGACCGGATTGACATCCACCTCGAGGTGCCCGCCGTGGCCTACCGGGACCTCGCCTCGTCGGCGCCGGAGGAGACCAGCGCCACCGTGCGGGCCCGCGTGGAGGGTGCCCGCCAGCGGCAGCGTGAGCGCTTCGCCGCAATGCCCGGCCTCTACGCCAACGCGCACATGACCGCCCGGGAAATCCGACGGTTCTGCCGGTTGACGGAACCGGTGGAGCTTCTCCTCCGACGGGCGGTGGCACGGCTAGGGCTTTCGGCCCGCGCGTATCACCGCATCCTCAAGATCGCCCGGACCATCGCCGACCTCGGCGGGGCCGGAGAGCTCGACCCGACCCACGTCGGAGAGGCCATCCAGTACCGCAC
>DAOLIZ010000021.1:0-15967 GCA_035328285.1 Gemmatimonadales bacterium | reverse complement strand
GTAGCGGCCCGGGTGTATGCGGAGGCCGGCTACCACGGCACCACCACCCGGCGCATTGCCGAGGAGGCGGGCCTGAATGAGGTCACCCTCTTCCGCCAGTTCGGCAGCAAGGACGCCCTCCTGCGCGAGGCGATCGAGCTGGCCGATCGTCACAGTCGTGCCGCGTTGAATGCCGATGCGACCGACCCGATCCCCGAATTGCACCGGTGGGCGCGGGCCTGCATCCACCGGTTCTATCAGCACCAGAAGCTCATCCGGCAAATCCTTGGCGACACGGTGCAGCGGCCGGAAATCGCGCCGCGCATCTGCGAGGATCCCAGTGATGAAATGACGCAGCTGGTCGCCTTTCTCACGGCCTTGGAAGCGCGCGGCGTCGTGTACGCCGGGGACCCGCTGCTCCTCCAGGGCGCCGCCGCCATGCTCGTCCACTCGTTGCTGAGCAACGCGCTCTGGCGCGACCTCGTCCCGGAGGTGCCCTCCCTGGACGAGTGCGCCGCGCTCTTCGTCGAAGTTCTCCTCCGCGCCCTCCGCGCCCCTGCCGGCATCCCGGAGCACACCACCTCATGAGAGTCACCGCTCCCGCCCTGAGCCTGCTGCTCGGGCTGGCCATCGCCTCGACCGCGCATGCCCAATCCTCCCCGGCCGCCCGGGCGCCTGCCGGGGCCGCCGACACAGTCCGGCTCACCCTGGCCGCGGCGCTCGCCGAGGCGCGATCCGCCAGCGAGCAGGTGGGGATCGCCAAGGCGGATGTCAGTCGCAGCAAGGGCGTGGTGACGCAGACCCGCGCGGCCCTGCTGCCCCAGGTCAACCTGGGGCCGCAGTACACCCGCGTCCTCGCGAGCCCGTACGAAAACCTCTTTTCGGGCGGCACCGGCAACGTGGAGAACCCGTTCACCTCCTCGAACCAGTGGCGACTGGGGGGAAGTGTCGGGCTCTCGCTCTTCAACCTGAGCCAGTGGTCGCAGCTGGGCGCCAGCGAGGCCGCGAGCCGGGTTTCCCAGCTGCAACTGACGCAGCAGCAGGCGCTGACGATCCTGACCGTGGCGAGTGCCTACTACGACGCCTCCCTCAGCGCGCAACTGCTGGCCATCACCGAGTTCACCCTCGCGCAGGCGGAAAAGACGCTGGCGGATGTGACGCTTGCCCGCGAGGTCGGTTCCCAGTCCGAGTTCGAGCAACTCCGTGCGCGCGTGTCCCGCGACAACCAGATCCCCGTCGTCACCCGGGCCCGGGCAAACCGGGACATCGCCCTGACCCGGCTCAAGCAGCTGCTCGACATCCCGCTCGCCGCCGAACTCGTGCTCGCCACGCCGCTCGACGACAGCCCGGACATCGGTGACCTGCCCGCGGATGTGGCCGCGATGATCACCAGCGCCGACACCACGGTCGTGGCGCGTGCCGTGGTCCAGGCGGCGGCGGAGACCGTGGTCCAGAGCGAGCAGCTGAAGAGCGCGGCCTCGCGGCAGTGGATCCCCACGATGTCCACGACCATGAACTACAACCGCGCCGGGTACAGCAGCGACTTCTTCCCGGTCAACAGCCAGTTCGGGAACGACTGGACCATCAACGCGGTCGTCAACTGGCCCCTCTTCACGTCGGGCCGGATCAGCGGGGCCCGGCAACAGGCGGCCGCGAATCTCGAGGCCGCGCGCCTGCGCGCCAAGCTGACCGCGGAGCAGGCGGCGCTCGACAACGAGACGGTCAACGCGCGCCTCCGGGAGGCGCGGGACAACAGCCTGGCCACGGCGAGCGTCGTGGAGCAGGCCACCCGCGCCTACGAGATCGCCGAGCTGCGGTACGCAGAAGGCGTCTCGACCCAGACCGAACTCCAGGATGTGCGCCTGCAGCTCGAACAGGCGCGGGCCAACCAGGCCCAGGCCGCGCGCGACATGCAGGTGGCGCGGTTCCGGCGGGCGCTCCTGCCGTACCTCCCGCTCGGCACGGCGGACGGCGCCGCGCTCACGACCTCGTCGGTCACCTCGGCAGGCGCCGCGGCGCAGGCCCTGGCAGGCGCCTCCACCACCGCTGGGCGATAACAGGCCATGCAGACAACTCTCTTGACGGCAAAGGTCCGGACCATGACGGCACGCGGCGGCATGATGGCGCTGGCAGTTCTCTCCCTCGGGGGTGCAGGGCTGACCGGATGCGGCGACGCATCCAAGGGCGCCGAGGCGGAGACGCCGGCGCCGATCGTGATCGGACCGGAGAACATCGCGATGGTCCGGGACACGCTCCTCATGGACGGCCCGCCGATCTCGGGAACCCTCGGCGCGGAACGCGATGCGCGGGTCCGCTCGGAGCTGGGGGGATCGGTCCTCCAGGTGTACGTCGAGCCCGGGCAACGGGTCTCGGCCGGCCAGGCGCTGGCGCAGATCGAGCCGCAGACGGCGCGCGAGCAGTCGTTGTTTGCCGATGCCCTGGTCCGGAGCCTCGAAAACGATGTGCGCCTGCAGCGGCGCAACCTGGAGCGCGACCAGCGGCTTGCCGAGGCGGGCGCGCTGTCCACACGTGCCGTCGAGGCGGATTCGCTCGCGGTCGCGCAGGCGGAGGCCGCGCTGGCGGAGGCGAGCGCGCGGCAGGTCGTCGCCCAGCGGGCGCTCGCCCGTGCGACCGTGCGGGCCCCGTTCGCCGGGATCGTCAGCGAGCAACTCGTCAGCGTCGGCGATGTGGTGCAGAACGGCACTGAACTCTTCGCGATCGTGGATCCGTCCAGCCTTCGCCTCGAGGCCCAGCTGCCGCCCCAGTCGCTTCATGGGCTCAAGGTCGGGACGCCGGTGCAATTCACCGTGAGCGGTTTTGGCGATCAGCACCTGACCGGCCGGGTGAGCCGGGTCTATCCCTCGGTCGATCCGGCGACGCGGCAGGTGCGAATCCTGGTCACCGTGCCCAATCCGGGGCAGCAGCTCGTGGTGGGGCTCTTCGCCGAGGGCCGGGTCGTCACCGCCGAGCGCCAGGCGCTGACGGTGCCGAAGGCGGCCGTGGACCTGCGCGGCGTGCGGCCCACCGTGTCGCAGGTCAAGAACGGCCGGATGGCCCGGACGGAGGTGGTCCTGGGTCTCGAGGATGTGGTGGCGGAGCTGGTCGAGGTGGTGTCGGGGTTGTCGGTGGGCGATACGATCGTCGTCGGGAGTTCGCGAGGCATCGCGGCCGGCACCCCGATCCGGGTGCAGGACGTCGCCGAGCGGACCACCAGCTCCACCGCGCCGTAGGGGGCCGCCATGTTCATCTCCGATTTCGCGATCAAGCGGCCGACCATCACCGTCGTCACCATGCTGGCGCTGGTCGTCGGCGGCATCATCGCCCTGATCCGGCTCCAGACCGACGAGTTCCCCGAGGTGGCGCCGCCGTACGTCTCGGTCGCCGTCCCGTATCCCGGGGCCTCGCCGGAAACGGTGGAGACGGAGGTCCTCAACCCGGTCGAGGAGGCCATCGCCTCGATCAGCGGCGTCAAGAAGGTGACCGGCCGGGCGGAGGACGGGTTTGCCTTCATCCTCATCGAATTCATCTTCGAGAAGCCGCTCCCCGAGGCCACGCAGGACATTCGCGATGCCATTTCCGGCATCCGGAACGACCTGCCGACCGAGATGGAAGAGCCGATCATCAAGAAGCTGAACGACACCGACCGCCCGATCGTGTCGCTCGCCATCTCCTCCCCGCGGCTCACCCCCGCCGAGCTCACCCGGCTGGCGGACCCGGGCATCACCCGCGAACTCCGCTCCATCCCAGGGGTCGCCGAAGTGACCGTGACGGGCAAGCAGGAGCGGGAGCTGACCGTGGAACTGCGCCCCGCCGCCCTCCAGGCGGCGCGGGTGAGCGTGGGGCAGGTCGTGCAGGCGCTCCAGGCGCAGAACCTGGCCGCCCCCGTGGGGCGGGTGCAGGGCGCGTACGACGAACGCTCCATCCGGCTTCGCGGCCGGCTCAGTGGCCCCGAGGAGTTCGCGCAGCTCGTGGTGGCCGAGCGGAACGGGGTGCTGATCCGGCTGGGGCAGGTGGCCGACGTGCGAGACGGGATCGAGGAGCAGCGGACGCTGGCGCTCTTCAACGGCACCGAGGCGGTCGGCATCGACGTCAAGAAGTCGAAGGGCTACAGCACCACGGAGGTGGCCACCCAGATTCTCGACCGGGTGCACCAGCTCGAGGCGACGCTGCCGGCCGGTGTGACGATCAACGTCGTCAAGAACTCGGGGGTCCGCGTGACCGCCGCCGTCCGCAACGTGCAGGAGGCGCTCTTCGAGGGCGCGCTGCTGACCGTCCTGGTGGTCTTTCTCTTCCTCAACTCCTGGCGGTCCACCGTCATCACCGGGCTCGCGCTGCCCGTGAGCGTCCTGGCGTCCTTCATCGCGGTGTGGGCGTTCGGCTTCAAGCTCGAGACGATGTCGCTGCTCGGCCTCTCCCTGGCCATCGGCATCCTGATCGACGACGCCATCGTGGTGCGCGAAAACATCGTCCGGCACGTCGAACTCGGGAAGGACCACTACACCGCCTCGCTCGAGGGGACCGACGAGATCGGTCTGGCCGTCACCGCGACGACCTTCTCGATCCTGGCGGTGTTCCTGCCGGTGGCGTTCATGTCGGGCATCGGGGGCCAGTGGTTCAAGCCCTTCGCGCTCACGATGGCCTGCTCGGTCTTCGTCTCGCTGTTCGTCAGCTTCTCGCTGGACCCGATGCTCTCCGCCTACTGGCCCGATCCGCACGTGCCGGCAGACCAGCGAAACTGGATCACCCGGCAGCTCGACCGGTTCAACGCCTGGTTCACCCGCATGGCGGAAGGCTATCGCGGGGTGATCGCCTGGGCGCTCGACCACCGCGCCGCCATGGTGGTGCTCGCGACCGGGTCGATGATCAGCGCCTTCACCCTGCTCTGGAATGGCGTGCTCGGGTTCCTCTCGCTGGTGCTCGGGCTGGTGATCAGTGTCTGGGCCCTGTCCGGCAAGCGGCCGCTTCCCTTCCGCATCGCCGGCACGCTCGCGGGGGCCGTCATCGGGATCGGGCTCTTCCTGGTGGTGCCGGAGTGGCACAAGGTGGGCGTCGGGTTCATGCCGCTCGACGACCGCTCCGAGTTCAACGTGCAGATCGAGACGCCGCCGGGGTCGAACCTCGCCTACACGCGGGCCAAGGCGGACGAGGCCGACCGCATCATCCGGGCGCGCCCGGACGTGATGTACAGCTACATCACCCTCGGCGATCCCAGTTCGAGCGCGGTCGATGTCGGGAAGATGTACGTCAAGCTGGTGCCGAAGTCGGAGCGCTCGCTCGATGCGGAATCGATCGGCGCCGAGATCCGCAGCCAGCTGGCGCGGATGGGGGGGGTGAACATGGCCCTCTTCACCAGTGACATGGGCGGCGGGCGCAAACAGCTGGCACTGCAGGTGAAGGGGCCCGATCTCGCGTCGATCAACACCGCCGCCGAGCAGGTCCGGTCCGTGGTGGCGTCCACCCCAGGTTCGGTCGACATCGCCCTCTCGAGCAAGGGACAGCGTCCGGAATTGACCGTGGACCTGGATCGCGGGCTGGCCGGCGCGCTCGGGCTGACGGCGGGGCAGGTGGCGCAGGCGCTCCGGCCGGCCTTCGCCGGCATCGACGCCGGCGACTGGGTGGACCCGAGCGGCGAAACGCGCGATGTGGTGGTCCGGCTGGCCCCGTCGGCGCGCCAGCGGGCCGAGGACCTCCGGCAGCTGCCCCTCCTGATCCCCGGCGGCGCGAACGGTGCACCGCGAACGGTACCGCTGGGCCAGGTGGTCCGGGTCAAGTCGGACCTGGCCCCGGCGGTCATCAACCATCTCGACCGGGACCTGGTCGTCAACGTGGAGTGGAACACCCAGGGCCGCTCCACCGGCGAGGTGATGTCGGATGTCCGGAAGGCGCTGGCCCAGACCCAGCTGCCGCCGGGGGTCACGTATTCGGAGGGGGGCGACGCCGAGAACCAGAGCGAGGTCTTCGGCAACATCTTCCTCGCGCTCGGCGTTGCGGTCCTGCTGATGTACCTGATCCTCGTGATGCAGTTCGGGTCGTTCCTCGATCCGATGGCGATCCTGATGTCCCTGCCGCTGTCGCTGGTGGGGGTGATGCTGTCGCTCGCCATCACCGGGCTCACGGTCAACATCATGAGCCTGATCGGCGTCATCCTCCTGATGGGCATCGTCGCCAAGAATGCGATCCTCCTCATCGACTTCGCGAAGTGGAGTCACGAGAAGGGGATGCCGATCCGGGAGGCGCTGATCGAGGCCGGGGCCATCCGCCTCCGGCCGATCCTGATGACCACCTTCGCGCTGATCGCCGGCATGGTCCCCGTCGCCATCGCGCGGGGGGAGGGAGCGCAGTTCCGCCAGCCGCTGGGTGTCGCGGTCATCGGTGGCGTGCTCACCTCGACGCTGCTGACCCTCCTGGTCATTCCGACCGTGTACGAGATCTTCTTTGACTGGCGCGAGGCGCTCGGCCGGCGCATCCGCGGGACGAAGCTTGCCGCCCCCCCGGGGGCCATTGTGGACGAGGTCGGCGGCTCGCGCTAGATTGGGCTCATGCGCAGGATGAGCGTCTGGTCACGGTCCCTTGCTGGGGTGCTGGCGGTCTGGTTCGGCCTGGTCATGGCCGCGCCCGCCCTGCTGCACTCCTGTCCCCGGGGCCTGGCCGGTGCGGCCATGGCAGGGGCAGGGGAGGGCCACGCCCACCACCGGGCCCAGCACTCGGATCAGAGGAGTCCCGAGGCGCCGACCAACTGCCAGTGCCTCGGCAGCTGCGCCGTTTCCACCCCGGCCGTGCTCTCGGGCGGCACCACCGTGCCCTTCGCCCTGACCGCGCCCCTGTCGGCGGAAGGCCTCCCGGCCACCGCCGATGTCGCTGCCATCCCGCGGATCGACCACTCCCAGCCCTTCGCCACCGCCCCTCCGCTCCCCGTCGGCTGATCCTGGCGCGTCCGCGCCGAGGACCGCCCACCCCCACACAACACCCTGTACACTCTTCCTCGGGACCGACCGGGGGAGAATGACCCATTTCGCCGTCCACGCGTCGGGACCCCTTGCGGGTGCCGGTGCTCGCGGCCACGGACAGATCGCCGATGGCAGGTCAGAACCGCAACCATGCGCCGCCCGGGACCCGGACAGCCAGTCTGGGGCTCTGGGCGTGCCTGCTGTGTGCGGGGGCGGGCCGGGCGAGCGCGCAGCAACCCGTCAAGCCGTCGATCGACACCACGAAGTCGACGGCGGTCACGCCGATCGTCGTGACGGGGAAGCGGGAGCACGCCGTCGCCCCGCCGGTCGCGACCGTGGATGTGAGGACGGAAGCGATCGAGCGGGCCCCGGCGTCGAATCCCTACGACCTGATCGGCCGGTCGGCGGGCATCGAGGTGCACCAGCAGGGTCAGGGTCCGGGCTTCGCCTCGAACGTCGTCATCGGTGGATTCACCTCCGATCACTCCTCGGATGTCCTGCTCGTGCTCGATGGCGTGGCGATCAACCTGCCGATCCATGGCCACGTGGAGGGATATGCCGACTGGAGCATTCTCTCGCCGGGCGCCATCAGTACCACGCGCGTGATTCACGGTCCGGCGAGCCCGCTCTACGGAGACTTCTCGCTTGGCGGCGTCGTCGAGGTATATACCGCCGCCGATGCCGATGCGACGACGGCGTCGTTGGGCGTGACGTCCTTCGGCGACGTGCGTGGGTGGGTGACGGGGGGCTTCCGGCATCCGGGTGCCGGCGCGCTCTTTTCCATTTCGGGCCAGCGGGAAGAGGGGTGGCGGGACAATGCCGATTTCCTGCTTGGCACGACGGTCCTTCGCGGCTGGCGGGCGGTGGGGAAGGGGAGACTGGAGGGCGGGCTGTACGGCTACGGGTCCAGCTGGAACTCCCCGGGCTACGTGTCGGTGGACCGGTACAACCAGGGGGATCTCGTCGCCGCCACCGACACGACCGACGGCGGTGACGCCGACCGGTACATCGGCACCCTGCGATACGGCGTACCCCTCAACGCCCTGACGACACTCGAGACCCAGCTCTGGGGGCAGGTGGGGAAGTCGACCGTGTTCCTCACCCTGCCCGAGGACGGTGTGCTCCAGCAGACCGCGGAGCGGGACGATCGCCAGGCCGTCGGGATGCAGGCCCAGGTCAGCCGGATGAAGGGGGACGGGGAGTTCAGCGTCGGGTTGAGCGGGCGGGCTGACTGGACCGATTACACCCTCGATCAGACGGACGAGCGCGCGCCGGTGTCCGCCGAGCAGGCGGACGACGGGCGGTACCAGGCGCTCGGCCTGTACGCCCGCTGGCGCGGCATGCTCAGCAGCCGGTTCATGTACGATCTTGGCCTTCGTGGCGACCTCGTGCACTACCAGAGCTACAACCGCCTCGATTCACTCGCCCAGTGGCAGGGGGCCACCGATCCGATGCTGAGCCCGAAGCTTGGCGCCAGCTACATGGCCTCGAGCCGCCTGCGGTTCATGGGATCCCTGGCCCGCGGGTTCCGGGGGCCGGTCGGCGTCATCGAGGACCCCACCCGCCCGCTCGTGACCGCCTGGGCGGGCGAAATCGGCGCGGAATACGGCACGAGCACGCTCCTAGTGACCATGTCGCTCTTCCAGTTCAACACGGCGAATGAACGGATCAAGGACCCGGTCAGCCTGGACATCCTGGCCTCGGGTACCAGCCGCCGGCGCGGGATCTCCGCGAGTGCGACGTGGCAGCCGTTCCGCAAGCTGTCCCTGCAGGCCCAGGGGACCTTCAACGACGCCATGATTACGGGGGCCGCCGAGCCGGTGAACGTCGTGCTGGACCGCATCGACCTGCGCCCCCCGCGGCCGAACTTTCACACCGAACCCCTCGCGCCGGGCGATCCGGTCCCGGGCGTCTCCGACTACTTCGGCCGTGTCGGAGCCGAATTCATCCCGAAGAACGGCTTCGCCGCCTACGCCCTGGTCCGGTTTACCGGCCCGTTCACGCCGATCGGCGAGCCGGGCGTCACCACCCAGGCGTATTCGGTCGTCGACCTCGGCGGATCGGTGGCGCTTGGCGCCACCACCAGCGTGGACGTCGACCTGCTGAACGTCTTCGACACGAAGTACGCGGATATCCGCGCTTCCGGCTACATCAACCCCGGCGCCCCACGCAGCCTGCTCGTGTCGGTGCGCCTGCTTCGCCCGCACTGACCGGCGGGCCTCACTACCGTTCTGGAGGTATGACCGATGCGAACTCTCTTTTCGCGCAGGGCTCCGGCCCGCCTGATGACGGTCCCGATGCTGGTGCTCTGCCTTGGCGTGGGGGCGTGCAACAGCGATGAGGCCGCGGCGCCGGCGCACACGCATACGCCGGACTCGGCCAAGCTCTTTGTCAACGACGTCGACGAGACGGCGAACCTGACCCTTGCGGCCGGTGCGTCCACCCGGGTCGTCGTCAAGTTCTACGCCGCCGACGGTGACGAGATCACCGGCATCGAGGCAGACCACTTCGCGTCCCTGACGTTCACGCCCGGCACGCTCGCGACGGCGGTGGAGGATGCCGCGGCGCACTTCGAGTTTGACGTCACGGCGCAGGCCGCGTCAGGGACCGGCACCGTCGTCGTCGGCTGGGGACACGACGCGGCGGCCGACGAACTGAGCTTCGGACCCTTCGACGTGACCGTGCCGTAGCGGCCGTCCGCGGCGCAGCCTGCCGGTTTGCAATCGTGGCGGACTCGATATCTATTTTTCGGGTTCGCCATGGCGCGATTCCCCGTGTCAACGGAGTTCGACGATGATGTTCCGATCCTCGATGCGTGCTGGGCTCCTGACCCTCCTGCTGGCGGTTGCCGTGCCGGGGACCTCCCCGGCCCAGCAGCCGGTGGCCAAGCCCGCCAAGCCGGCCAGGCCTGCCCAGGCGGCTCCCAAGGCGGTCAAGATCACGTCCGTGGAGGGTATCACGGAGTACCAGCTGCCGAACGGCCTGCGCGTCCTCCTGCTCCCCGACCAGACCAAGGCCGTCGCCACGGTCAACATCACCTACCTGGTCGGGTCCCGGCACGAGGACTACGGGGAAACAGGGATGGCCCACCTGCTGGAGCACCTGCTCTTCAAGGGCTCGAGCGGCCACCCGAAGATCGGCGAAGAGATGACCCAGCATGGCGCCCAGTTCAACGGGACCACCTGGTACGATCGCACCAACTATTTCGAGCTGGTGCCCGCGACCCCCGAGAACATCGAGTGGGCGCTGCAGCTCGAGGCGGACCGGATGGTGAACTCCTTCATCGCCAAGAGCGATCTCGAGTCCGAGATGACGGTGGTCCGCAACGAATTCGAACTGGGGGAAAACGACCCGGGCTCGATCCTCGAAGAGCGGGTCTTCTCGACCGCGTACCTCTGGCACAACTACGGCAACTCCACCATCGGGGCGCGCTCGGACATCGAGAACGTGCCGATCGGCCGGCTGCAGGGCTTCTATCGGAAGTACTACCAGCCCGACAACGCCATCCTGGTGGTGGCGGGGAAGTTTGACGAGGCGGCGGTCCTGAAGCGGATCGAGCAGCTCTACGGTCCCATTCCCCGACCGAAGCGGGAGGGTGCCAACACGCTCTGGGGCACCTACACCGTCGAGCCGGTGCAGGACGGCGAGCGGACCGTGACGCTCAGGCGGGTGGGCGACGAGCAGGTGGTGCTGGCCGGGTTCCACATCCCGTCGGGCTCGGACTCCAGCTTTGCCGCCATCAGCGTCCTCACCCAGATCCTCGGCTCGGCGCCGAGCGGGCGGCTGTACACCGCGCTGGTCGAACCGAAACTCGCCGCGCGTGTCTGGTCGTCCGCGTACCAGCTCTACCAGCCCTCCATGCTCCTGGCCGGTGCGCAGCTCCGGATGGAGGACACGCTGGCTGTGGCGCAGGCCACGCTCCTCTCGACCCTCGACGAGCTGACCACCCGGCCGCCCACCGAGGAAGAGGTGGCGCGCGCCAAGCAGACCATCCTGAAGAACATCGAGCTGAGCCTGACCCAGACCGACCAGGTGGGGCTGGCGCTGAGCGAGTGGGCCTCCCGGGGGGACTGGCGGCTGATCTTCATCAACCGGGACCGGGTGCGGGCCGTGACGCCTGCCGACGTCCAGCGGGTGGCGGCGGCCTACATCAAGCCGAGCAACCGGACCCTCGGGGTGTTCATCCCGACGGCCAAGCCGGACCGCGCGGAGATTCCGCCGGTGCCCGACATTGCCGCGCTGGTCAAGGACTACAAGGGCGATACCACGATGACGCTGGGCGAGGCCTTTGACGCTTCACCCGCCAACATCGACGCCCGGACCTTCCGGAGCGAACTGCCGAGCGGGATGAAGGTGGCGCTGCTCCCCAAGGAGACCCGCGGGCAGACGGTCAACGCCTCGATCCAGCTCCACTTCGGCACGGAGGCGGCGCTCAACGGCCGGGCGACGGCGGCGTCGCTGGCGGGGTCGATGCTGCTGCGCGGCACCACTGCCCACACGCGCCAGCAGATCAAGGATGAGTTCGACCGGCTCAAGGCCCAGGTGAGCGTGCGCGGAAGCGCCGAGGGGGCGACGGTCTCCATCTCGACCGTGCGCGCAAACTTCCCGGCCGTGCTTCGCCTGGTGGGCGAGGTCCTTCGGCAGCCGAGCTTCGATCCGGCGGAATTCGCGACGCTGCAGCGGGAAGGGCTGGCCCGGCTGGAATCGCAGCGGAGCGACCCGATCGCCCTGGCGCAGACGGCCCTTGCCCAGGCGACCCAGCCCTATCCACCGGGGCACCCGCGCTACGTCAGCACCATCGACGAGCGGGTGGCGCTGCTGCAGGCTGCGACCGTGGATGAGGCCAAGCGCTTCTGGGTCGAGTTCTACGGGGTCGGCGCCGGCGAGACGGCCATCGTCGGCGACTTTGCGCCGGCGGAGGTCACCCCCGTGCTGACCGAGATCTTCGGTGACTGGAAGAGCCCGGCGGCGTACGCCCGCATCCCGGACCAGCTGGGCGATCGTCCGGCGGTGACGCAGCAGATCGAGACACCGGACAAGGCCAACGCCATCATGCTGGCGTCCACGAGCTTCCCGTTGAGCGAGGACGATCCCGACTTCCCGGCCATGGCCATCGGCGACTACATCTACGGCGGGTCGGCCTTCGATTCCCGGCTCATGGTGCGGATTCGGCAGACCGAAGGGCTGAGCTACGGGGTGGGGAGCGGATTGAGCGCCAGTTCGGAGGACCAGGCGGCGCAGGAGTTCGTGTACGCCATCTTCGCCCCCGAGAACGGCGCCAAGGTGGTCGAGGCCTTCAAGCAGGTCACCGACACCGCGGTGACCGGCGGGTTCACGGCCGAGGAGGTGTCCAAGGGGAAGGCAGGGTATCTCCAGCAGCGCCAGCTGGCCCGGGCCGATGACAGCAGCCTGGCGGACCTCCTGGCGGACGGGCTCTATCTCGGGCGGAGCATGGCGTGGGAGGCGAAGCTCGACCAGGCGATCGGCGCGCTGACGCCTGCGCAGGTGAGCGACGGGTTCCGCGCCTTCATCGTTCCCTCGAAGTTCACGGTGATCACCGCCGGCGACTTCGCGAAGGGCAAGGACGCTCCGCCGCAGCCGTAACCGGCCGGCATGGTCGTTCCCCCGGGCGTCAGTCGTCCCCGGGGGGCGCGCGGCGCTTCGCCTTCGTGGCGGAGCGCCGTTTCTTTGCCTTGAGGCGGTTCTCCGCCGCCGAACGCGGCGGCCGCGTCTTGCGCCGGGGCTTCGGGGGCACCAGCGCCTCGGCGACGAGCCGCTGGAGGCGGGCGGTGACCGCGTCCCGGTTCTTGAGCTGGCTCCTGGTGGCTGCGGACACCAGCCGGAGCCACCCGTCGCCGTCGAGGCGGTGCGCCAGTGCCTCCAGGACGAGGGTCCGCTCGCGCTCGGTCAGCGCCGGGGAGATGCGGGGGTTCCACCAGAGCTCCACGCGGGTCGAGGAGGTGTTCACGTGCTGCCCGCCGGGCCCCCCGGCTTTCGTGGCGCGGAAGGTGAGTTCGTGCAGGGGGATGGGGGCAGGCATGGCCGTAAGATATGCGCTACTTTTCCCCGATGGCCAGCATCGAGCGACTCGAGTCCCACCTGGGCGCCCTCTCCGGGGCGGTACTGGGCTATTCCGGCGGGGTGGATTCCGCCGTGCTCGCGGTCGTCGGGGCCCGCGCACTCGGCCCCGCACGTTTCCTGGCGGTCCTGGGCCGGAGCGCCTCCTACCCCGAGGTGCAGTGGCGCACGGCGGTGGAGCTTGCCGGGCGATTCGCGGTCCCGCTTCTCGAGGTGGACACCGATGAGCTGGCCGATCCGGAGTACGTGGCGAATCCGCTGAACCGCTGCTTCTTCTGCAAGTCGGAGCTTTGGCGGGTTCTCGGGGCAGTCGCCGCAGACCGGGGGTTCGAATTCCTTCTCGACGGCACCAACACCGATGACCTGAACGAGCATCGCCCGGGCGCGGCGGCCGGCGCGGCGCGCCGGGTGCATTCGCCGTTCGTGGAGCTCGGATGGACCAAGGCCGACGTGCGGGAGGCGGCGCGCGGGCTCGGCCTGCCCACCTGGGACGCGCCCGCGGCGCCCTGCCTCTCGAGCCGGATCCGGTTCGGCCTCCCGGTGACCGCCGAACGGCTGCGACAGGTCGAACTGGCGGAGGACCTGGTGCGGGCGTGTGGCGTCACCGGCGATGTCCGGGTCCGCCACCTGGGCGACCGCGCCCGCGTGGAAGTGCTGCCGGCCGAGCGCGCGCTGGTCGAAGCCTGCTGGGAGGAGGTCCGGGGCCGCCTGCAGGCGCTCGGGTTTGCCGACGCGGAACTCGACCCGCGGGGGTATCGCCGGGGCAGCCTCCTGCCGATCGCCTCGACGCCCGACGGTCGCTGAATGCTGGGGTGCCTCTCCCTGCCGTTTCGCCTGCTCGGGCTCCTCGTCGTGGCGGCGGTCCTCTACATCGGGTGGACGGAACGGGCGCGGATCGCCCCGTACTGGCACCAGCTGACGGACCGGCCGGCCGCGACCGCCGGCGGCACTACGGGTCGCCCGGGGGAATCGGCGCTGGCGCGCGCCACGGACAAGATCGACAGCCTGAACGGCTGGCGCGCCGATTCCGTGACGCTGACCGCCGCCGAGATGGCGTCGCTGGTCGGCGCCGGTCTCGACCAGCGGGTGCGGAGCGAACTCGATTCGCTGGAGGTGACGCTCGGCGAGGGTCGTATCGCGGTGGCCGGAAAGATCCGGACCGCCGGACTGCCCAGGGAGGTGCTGGGGCCGCTGGCCGGCGCGCTCAACGATCGCGAGCCGATCCGGGGGGCCGGGCCGGTGCAGGTCCGCCGCCCGGGACTGGCGGAGTGGCGCCTCGACGCCTTCCGGGTGCGCGACTTCGATTTTCCGCGTGAGATGGTGCCGAAGATCACCGGGCTGCTGGCTGGTGACAAGCGGGACAGCGTCCTGGCCATCGCCATCCCGATGGGCATCGGGGGCGTCCGGGTGCATCCGGACGGCGTGACATTGTATCCTTCGAGTCGACAGCCATGACCACCCATCGCATTCTCGTCATCGACGACGAAGCCGGCGTCCGCGACGCCCTGAAGCAGGTGCTGGCCTACGAGGGACACGACGTCCGCGTGGCCGGCTCCGGGGGAGAGGGCCTCACGATCTACCCCGAATTCCGTCCCCACCTCGTGTTCCTTGACGTCAAGATGGCCGGCCTCGACGGGCTCGACACGCTCTCGCGACTGCGCGAGCTCGACCCGGCCTCCACCGTGGTCATGATCTCCGGCCACGGGAGCATCGCCACGGCGGTCGAAGCCACCCAGCGGGGCGCCTTCGACTTCCTCGAGAAGCCGCTCGACAGCGACCGCCTGCTCGTTACCGTGCGGAACGCGCTGAACCAGGTGGTGTTGACGCACGAGAACCAGCGGTTCAAGCGCGCGGTGGACGAGGCGCACGCGATGGTGGGGTCGAGCCCGGCGCTGCACGGCGTGCGGGCCCTGATCGACAAGGTGGGACCCACCCCCGCACGGGTCCTGATCACCGGCGAGAACGGAAGCGGCAAGGAACTGGTGGCCCGCGCCATCCACGCCGCGAGTCCGCGGCGCCAGGGGCCGTTCATCGAGGTCAACTGCGCGGCGATCCCCAGCGAGCTGATCGAGAGTGAACTCTTCGGCCACATGAAGGGGTCGTTTACCGGGGCCTTCGCCGATCGGCCGGGAAAATTCGAGCTGGCCGACGGGGGAACGCTGTTCCTCGACGAAATCGGGGACCTGTCGCTCTCGGCCCAGGCGAAGATGCTCCGCGCGCTGCAGGAGGGGGAAGTCACCCGGGTGGGCGGGGCCAAGGCCATGCGTGTCGACGTGCGCGTCCTGGCGGCCACCAACAAGGACCTCGAGGCGGAAATCGCGGCCGGTCGCTTCCGGGAGGATCTGCTCTATCGCCTCAACGTGGTGCCCATCGTGGTGCCTCCGCTGCGCGAACGGGCGGCCGACATCCCGGAGCTCGTCAAGCACTTCGCGTCCTCCATTGCCGCGGCGTCCGGCGTGCCGGCACGGGAGTTCGAGCCAGGGGCCGTCGTGCAGCTGCAGCGCCGCGCCTGGCCGGGGAACGTGCGCGAGTTGCGGAACGCGGTGGAGCGGCTGATGATCCTTGCGGGCGGGAAGTCGGTAACCGCGGCGGACGTGGACCGGATCCTGACCGGGGGAGGAGAGGCGGGGCCGGTCGCCAGCACGGCCAACGCCGCCGATCCCTTCTCGGCACCGACGTTCGAGGCGTTCAAGCTCGAGGCGGAGCGGGTGTTCCTCGAGGGCAAGCTCCGGCAGCACGACTGGAACGTCTCCGAGACCGCCCGGGCGCTCGATATGCCCCGGTCGAATCTCTACAAGAAGATCGAGCGCTACGGCCTGACGCGGGAGTCCTCGTGAGCGACCAACCCCGGGACTGGGACAAGGAACTGGCCGCCATCGACAAGGTGATGGCCAAGAGCGCCGGATCACCGGCCGCGCCCTCGGCGCCGGCGCCGCGGGGCGGGGGAGCGGCGGTTGCCGCGC
>DAOLIZ010000020.1:22216-25624 GCA_035328285.1 Gemmatimonadales bacterium | reverse complement strand
AGCTTCCTGCCCCGCTGCCCCGCTGCCCCGCTGCCCCGCTGCCCCGCTGCCCCGCCTACTTCTCCTCCACCTCCGCCACCCAGATGTCGGCCTGATGCTCCCCGGCAATGAAGTAGAACCGGCTGCCGTCGGTGTCGAAGTTGCCCCGGGTGACCCAGGGGTCGGTCGCATCGAAGGAGACGACTCTTCTGACCGTTCCCCGCGCAGTGTCGATCGACCAGAAGGCGGGGACTCCGAGTGAGTCGGGCGAATAGCTGTACAGTCCCTGGCCGCGGAGACCCGTCTGGGGCCAGTTGGGTTGGAACCAGGGTGGCGCCCGGAAGAGCACGCGCGCAGCGCCTCCCCCCGAGGGAACGGCGGTCAATTCCGGTTCGTTGTCATACCGCCAGGTGAGGTAGGCAGACCGGTCCGGTGTCAGGAAGGCGGTGACCCCCCGGCCCAGCGGTGTCGGCGGCCCCCAGGGCGACGAAGGCGAATCCCGCCTGGTCTCCACGAGCTCTATGTTGGGTGCTTCCCCCCGCGCGTAGGCCAGCGTGTTGTTGTCCGGGCCCCAGGCGGCGTACCAGTCACTCAGGGTGTCGGTGGTGACTTGTGCGAGACCGGTGCCGTCGGCGTTCATGATGAACACGTCCCGGTTGCCGGTGCGGAACGAATGAAAGGCGATCTGCGACGCGTCGGGCGACCAGTTGGGGCTCAGGTCGTCCGCGGGGTCGTCCGTGAGCTGCCGCGGCGTGCCGCCGTCGGAGGGGACGACGAAGAGGTCGCCGTTGCCGTTGAGGTCGGAGTCATACAGCAGCCACTTGCCGTCGGGGGAAAGGCGCAGGACCTCGCTGGCCTGGTTGCCGCGGGTGATCGGCACTGCCGAACGCGCGTTCACGCTTCCCGTGGCCGAGAGCCGCACCATCCAGATGTTGAGATCCCGGGTGTACTTGGAATAGGCAAGTCGTTTCCCGTCGGGGGCGAGGGCGAAGGTATGGGCGTCGAGCCCCGTCGTGATCCGCCTGGGCGCGCCGTCCGCTGTCCCCCTCCGCCCGATCCGCTGGAGGTAGATGTCGCGCCCGCCGCCGCCGCTCGAGAGGTAGAGCAGGGCGTGCCCGCCCGGGAGCCAGGCGGGCGAAAGATTCAGGCTGGTGGAATCGCTGACCATGACGGGGGTGCCACCGGTGGCGGGCATCACGAAGACCGTGCTCGCGGCGAGGTTGCCGAAACCCTGGCCGCTGTAGGCGAACTCGGAGTTTCCCCGCACGCCTGCCAGCCACCTTCCATCCGGAGACCAGGCCAGGGAGTGCACATCCCTGACCCGGGCCAGCAGGGCGAGTCCGGTTCCGTCGGCCGCCATGACCAGCACGCTGTCGCCCTGCTCGAAGGCGATCCGCGATCCGTCGGGCGACCACTTGGGGGCCATCGGTACGCTCGCGTCGTACGGGATGCTTCGCAGCCGGCGGACATCGCCCCCGGTCGGAGGCATGGTGAGGATGCCTACCCCGCTCGGATCGTAGGAGACGAACACCAGCCGCCGTCCGTCGGGAGACCAGTTGGGGGAAACCTGCGCGCCGGGCATGCCTTCGGTGATGTTGATCGCCCGTCCGCCATCGGTCGGCTGCAGATAGATGTTTGGTGACCCGCCCTGAACGCCGGTATATGCCAGGAACTGATTGTCAGGTGAAATGGCCGGCAGCACCTCAAGCCCCTGCGCGCTGGTGAGGCGGGTGGTCCTGGTCAGCGACACCTCGGGCCCGCGGCCAGCCCGTCGGGTCATGAGCACGCCCAGGCTTCCGAGCACGATCACCAGCGCTGCCGCTCTCACCGCCCGCTTGCGACCCGCCGGCGCCATCGGCGCCACCCCCGTCACCGGCTGCGTGTAGGTCGGCGTCATCCCGCCACTCGGCGTGGCCAGCGGCTCCAGCGCGGTCACGAGCTCCTCCGCGCTCTGGAACCGGTCGGCCGGCCGCTTGGCCAGGCACTTCATCACGATCGCCTCGAACGCCGGGGAGATCCCGGGCCGCAGTCGCGAGACGGGCTCCGGGGTCTGCATCACGTGCGCGGCGAGGGTTTCCTGGGGCGTCCGGCCGCTGAAGGGCGTCCGACCGGTCAGGAGCTCATACGCCAGCACGCCGAGCGCGTAGATATCGACCCGGTGGTCGAGATGCGGGTCGGCGGCCGCCTGTTCCGGCGCCATGTAGGCGGGGGTGCCGAGGGCCACGCCGGCGGTGGTGAGCTGTTGACGGCCGGTGGCCTCGCTCACCGCCTTGGCCACGCCGAAGTCGCTCACCAGCGCGTGGCGGCCCGAGAGGAGGATGTTCTCCGGCTTGATGTCGCGATGCGCCACGCCGCTGGCGTGCGCGTGCGCCAGCGCGTCCGCCACCTCGATGAGGATACGAATGGCGTCGTGGACCGGCAGTTCGCCGGTGCGGGCCAGCCGGTCGCGAAGGGTCTCGCCGTCCACGAACGGCATGGCATACCAGAGAAACGGCTCGGCGCCTGGCGCGGGGACCGCGGCGCCGCTGTCGAAGAGCGGCAGGATGTGGGGATGCTGGAGGCGGGCCGCCACCTCGATTTCCCGGAAGAAACGATCGGGACCAAGCGAGGCGGCCAGTTCGGGTCGGAGCACCTTGACCGCCACCTGGCGGTGGTGCTTGAGGTCCTCCGCCAGGTAGACGGTCGCCATCCCGCCCTGACCGAGTTCGCGCTCGAGGCGGTAATTGTCCGCCAGCGCGGCGGCGACCCGGTCGAATGGAGTGGTCATTGCCTCGTAAGATGGGGTGCGCCGGGACGGAACGGAAGCGGGAGGCTATCCTTCATGGCGTCGCCATCCCACGGAGAATGCATGTCCCGTTCCCTGCTCGCGGTGCTGTGCCTGGCGGTCGCTGCTCCCCTCGCGGCCCAGTCCGGCATCGAGATCACACCGACCATCGGGTACCGCTTCGGCGGCACGATCAACAATGATGATGGCCGGTTCTCCGCCAGCGACAACCTGGCGTGGGGAGCGACATTCGGATACAGGGTGAAGGCCGACGGGCTGGTCGAGCTGGTCTACAGCCGGCAGCCCACCACCATCCGGTTCAACCCGGACACGAGCACAAACTTCGTCGTCGGCGACGCCGCCATCGAGTACCTCCAGCTCGGCGGCGCACTCGAGTTCGGCCACAACCCGAACACGAAGCCGTTCTTCGCCCTGACCCTCGGCGGGACGCATTACTCTCCCCAGAACCCCGACCTCGTCGGCGAGTGGGTCTTCTCCTGGGGCGCAGCCCTCGGACTGAAAACCTACCTGAACCAGCACATCGGCCTGCGCGCCCAGGCCCGACTCTGGATGAGCACCCTCAACTCGGACACCCAGTTCTGGTGCACCCTGCCGGGCGGCTGCGTCATCCACGCCTCGAACGGGGTGTTCTTCACGCAGGGGGA
>DAOLIZ010000020.1:11295-22116 GCA_035328285.1 Gemmatimonadales bacterium | reverse complement strand
TGCCGGGCGGCTGCGTCATCCACGCCTCGAACGGGGTGTTCTTCACGCAGGGGGAGCTGAGCGGTGGGGTGATGTTCGTGTTCTAGGCGAAATGTCACCCCCGCGAAAGCGGGGGTCCAGTTCCAACGCGTCCGTTCACCTCACCCCCTGTCCCCCTCTCCATGATATGGAGAGGGGGACGCCGTTCGCGGCTTCGCGCCTTCGCGTGAGCCCCCTTTAGCGACTCCGAAAGACTGGCAGCGGCGGTGCGGCCCCCGACGTCGCGGCCCAGTCCATCCCCACCGCCGCGGCCACCGTGGCGGCGATCCGTGACTGCGTCAGGTCCGGCAGGTTGCGCCGGATCCCGAGGCCGGGAATCTCGGGGCCAAGCACCGCTACCCAGATGTACTCCGCCCCGTCCACGTCCGCGCCGTGATTGCGCCACGCCTTGAGCCCGCTCCCCCGGCCGTGGTCGGTGGTGATGATGAACGTCGTCCTGCCGGCGTAGTCCGGCATGGCCTGCATCGTGGTCCAGAGGTCGCGGATGAACCCGTCCACCCGGTGCGCCGATGCCAGGTACTGGTCGTATCGGCCCTCATGGGCCCACTCGTCGGTTTCTCCGTAGCCGATGTAGAGCGCCTGTGGTCGTTCGGTCCGGACGTAGTCCATGACCACCGCCTGCATGAAGGCGTCGTAGGGCATCTCCTGCCAGACGCGGGTGGTCGTGGCATACAGGGTGTCCAGCAGGACTCGGCGAGGCGCGGTATCCCCCGGAAACGGCTCGTCCCAGCCGGCGCGCACCCACATCGGGGCACGGTCCTGATTGAAGATCGAGGCAAAGACGTCCCAGGTGCCGAAGGCCGCCACCGCGCCTGCGAACCCGGGCTGTCCTGCCAGCCACTCGAACACCGTCACGTTTGGGTTGGGACCGAAGTCGTTTCGGTCGATCCGGGGGTCGGCCTTGCCGGTCAGCATCTCGTTGTAGCCGGGATAGGAGAACTTGTACCCGTTGGTCACGGCCACCGTGCTTCCCAGGTCGCGATCGCCGAAGATCTGCCCATCCCGGGCAATGACACTCCACATGAACGGCATCAGGGCCCGGCGGTTGGCATCGGGGTCGCCCACCAGGTAGGCGCGGCGCACGGCCGCGGTGTCCTCCACGCCCCCGAACTCGGAATTGTTGAGGGCGGGATCGGCCCCGCCGAAGAGTTCCTGCCACCGAAAACCGTCGGTGACGATGAGTACCACGTTGTGTTGTCGAGGGGCCTGGGCGGTGGCCGGACCCGCCACGACGAGGAGCAGGAGGAGCGCGCCGATGATTCTACGCATGCTTGAACCTGAGCTGTCGGAGGTAGGCGTAGCTGGCGGCCGCCGAGGCCAGGGCATCGGTGGGGTCATCGTGTTCGACGAAGCTGTGGCGGACTCCGGCCTGTTTGGCGTGGGCAAAGATGGCTGCCCAGTCCACTGATCCGGCCCCGACATCGACCATCGTGCCGTCGGCCGCGCGCCCCTTGATGTGCAGGAGCGGGAACCGCCCGGGCCACTTCGCAAAATAGGAGAGCGGGTTCCCGCCCCCGTCCAGCACCCAGAAGATGTCCATCTCGAAGCCCACCGTGGCGGGATCCGTCCCGCCGAGGAGGATGTCGTAGGGGACCTGACCATCGATCGGCGTGAGTTCGTCGGCGTGGTTGTGGTAGGCGAACTTGAACCCTGCCTCGCGGGCCGCCGTCCCATATCGGGTGAACCGCTTGGCCCACTGGCGGTAGTGATCGAGGCTCTTCCGCTGGTCGGGCTCGATCCAGGCCAGGACGAGATACTCGACACCCAGGGTCCGCGCGGTCGGGACGGTGGAGCTCCATCCCGCCTCGAAGTCCTCAACGGTCAGGTGGGCGGCGGGCGCCGTGAGCCCCGTGTTCTCCAGCACCTGTCGAGTCTGGGCCGGGGTGGCGCCCCGATTCCACGCGAATTCCACTTCCTGGTACCCGATGGCCGCCAGCTGCTCCAGCGTGCCGGCGAAGTCGGCGTCGAGTGCCTGCCGCACCGTGTAGAGCTGGATGCCGATCCGCTTGAGCCTGTCAGCGGGGGAGGGGTGGAACGGCAGCATGGCGCCGAGGCCGGCGGCGCCGGACACCTGGATGAATTCCCGGCGGGAAAGCCTCACGCCCTTCCCTGCAGCTTCGCCACCCACCAGCGGAGACCGACGAAGAGGAACCGCCAGTCCTTGAAGAACTCCGGCGGCTTCCCCTCAAAGGCATGCCCGATGAACTGGAAGACCCACCCGACCACGAACAGCGTGAGCGGGATGCGCCAGAACCCGGGCACCCAGAACTCCACGAGGAAGAGTGGAATCGACGCCGCAATCAGCGGGATGCCGATGGTGTGACAGATCCGGTTGACCGGATGCTGGTGACTGGTCGCGTATTGCGCGATCCACTCGTCCCAGCTCTTGCCGCCCAGCGCCATGGGAGAGCCCCCCGTAAAGGTCCCTGCAAGTGTTCAACGAGATCGGGTTCGGGGCAAGTGGGGATAGAAAAACCGCCCGGCGATGGCCGGGCGGATCTTCTGCCTCGTGAACCGATGGTCAGGCCAGCTTGCGCTTCGGCACCTTGCTGGCACGCTTCGCTCGCTTGGCCGGCTTCTTCAGCTGCAGCGTCGGCTGGAAGAGGTACTCGGGGTCGGTCCGGCGGCCCATGGCCGCCATCGCCTCCTCCTCGTTCGGCTGCCGGTACACGAACTGGTCGCCCCGGAAGTTGCGGAGCACCACCTCTTCGTCGTTCATCGAGAGGACGTATTCCGGGAGCAGGGGGATCTTCCCGCCGCCGCCCGGGGCGTCGATGACGAACTGCGGGTTGGCGAGTCCGCTGGTCCAGCCGCGCAGCGACTCCATGATCTGGATGCCGGTCTGGACGCTGGTCCGGAAGTGCTCGGCGCCGGCCACCTGGTCGGCCATGTAGATGTAGTAGGGCCGGACCCGGGCCAGCATGAGCCGGTGCATCAGCTGCTTCATGACCTCCGGGGTGTCGTTGACCCCGCGGAGGAGCACGGTCTGGCAGCCGAGCGGAATGCCGGCGTCGGCCAGCATGCCGAGACCCTTCACCGCCGCCGGCGTCAGTTCGTCGGGGTGGTTGAAGTGCGTGTTGATCCAGACCGGGTGGTACTTCTTGATCGTGGCGCAGAGTTCCGGCGTGATCCGCTCCGGCAAGTGGCAGGGGACGCGGCTCCCGATCCGGATGATCTCGATGTGCTTGATGCTCCGCAGCCGGGACAGGATGGCGTCGAGCCGCCGGTCGTTGAGGAGCAGCGGGTCGCCCCCCGACATGATGACGTCGCGGATCTCGGTGTGGCTTTCCAGGTACTGGAACGCCGACTCGAACTGCGACATCGGGATCTTCTCGGGGTCGCCCACCTTGCGCCGCCGGGTGCAGAACCGGCAGTAGCTGGCGCAGACGGGGCTGACCAGGAAGAGCGCGCGGTCGGGATAGCGGTGCGTGATGTTCGGCACCGGGCTGTCCTCGTCCTCGTTCAGGGAGTCCACGATGCCGTCGTGGACCTCGAGCTCCTGGACGGTCGGGACGTACTGGCGCCAGATCGGGTCGTCGGGGGACTTGATCAGGTCCACCATCGCCGGCGAGATCCGGAACTCGAAATTCTCCGCGGCCAGCCGGAGCCGGTCGAGTTCGGGAAAGTTCTCGGCGCCAAACCGGCTGGCGAGAGTGTCGAGCGACGCGATCGAGTTCTTACGCAGGACTTCCTGCCAAGTCTCCATGCCAGTACCCCATCCCTAGGTTGTTGCGGGAACCTCGAAATACTTCACGAACGTCACCTGGTCGTCGCCCGGCGCGTAGAAGTCCGGGATCATGCCCACGGCCCGATACCCCCGGGCCTCGTAGAAGGCGCGCGTCGGCGCGTAGTCCGCCCGGCCCGCCGTCTCGACCACAATGAGCCGCGCCACCCCTGCGAGGCGCCGCTCCATCTCTTCTACCAGAAGCGTGCCGAGTCCGAGCCCATGCTGCGCCGGATCGACCGCCATCCAGTAGAGATCCCAGGTGGCCACGGTGCAGGGTGTCGGTCCCCAGCAGATCCATCCCGCCAGTCTGCCGTCCACCTCGACGCCGAGCGCCGTGTAGTCCGGGCTTCCGGCCACCGCGGCGTCGAAGACCTCCAGCGCCACGGGGACCTCGTCGTCTCGAAAGAGCCCGACCGCCCGCGTGATTTCCTCGAGTCGGCCCCGGTCGGCGGTGGTCAGCCCCCGGAGTCGTCCCGCAACCGCCGCTCGCGTCACGAAGTGACTCGCCCCGAGAGGGCGCCCTCCGCCAGCGCGATCCGGCCCCGTTCCAACGCTTCGTCGGCGACCTGGAGGACCAGCGCCGAGTAGTCCCATCCGAACGCCCGACCCATGCGCGCCAGCCCGGCGTCGCTCGACAGGTCGGGATCGGGATTCAGTTCGAGCACCCACGGTGTTCCGTCGGCATCGAGCCGAAGGTCCACCCGTCCATACCCCTCGCACTTTGCCAGAGCGCGCCAGGCGCGTTCTGCAACAGTCACCAGTTTCTTCGCCGTGGCCTGGTCCACCTTGGCGGGGCAGACGGGAATGGTGTGCAGGTCGTAGTCGCTGCCCGCATTCCACTTGGCGGCATAGGTCACGATGGGCGGCTTGCCTTCGCCGAGCCCGGTAAAGTCGATTTCCGAAATCGGCAGCGCGGTCGTTCCCACAAAGCCGACGTTGAACTCCCGCCCCGCCACGTACTCCTGCACCAGGACGTCTTCCCAGGTGGCGGTCACCTTGGCGAGCCGCTCCAGGAGCGCCTCGGGGGTGCGGCAGACCGAGCCCTCATCGATGCCGACGCTCGCATCCTCCATCGACGGCTTGACGATGACCGGGAACCGGAGTCCCGGCGGCACCACCGGTTCGTGCACCAGCGCAAAGGCCGGGACCGGGAGGCCCTCCTCCCGGAGGAGCGTGTTCGCCACGTGCTTCCGGTGGCAGATCGTGATCGGCCAGGACCGGCAACCGGTAAACGGCACCCGGACCAGTTCGAGCGCGGCCACCACGTAGTCCTCGAAGCGCGCGTGGCCGTTGATCCCCTCGCAGAGGTTGAAGACCAGGTCGGCCTTCTGGCAGCGCTCCAGCCAGCTCAGGTCGGCCAGGTACACCGGGATCATCTCGGTGGTGTGGCCGGCCGCCTTCAGGATTCCCTCGATTTCCCGGACGTTGGCCAGGACGGCGGCCACGTCGGCGGCGCTCCACTCGTCGCTGCCGCCATCATGCAGCAGGGCAACCCTCACGCCGCGACCTCGGCCAGGAGCCGCCGCCCGCCGGTGATCCGGCGCCAGGCGATGTCGGCCACCGTCTGGATCAGCTCGTCGTAGTCCAGTCCGGCTGCGCGCGCCGCCTTGGGGAAGCAGGAGTTGTCGCGCGGATCGGGCAGGACGCCCGGCAGCGGGTTCAGTTCGACGACCATCGGGTTGCCGTCGGCGTCGCAGCGGACGTCGATCCGGCACCAGTCCCGGCAGCCGAGGGCGTGGTACGCCCCGAGGCAGGCCTCACGGATCCGGCGCGCCAGCGATTCCGGGATCTGGGCGGGGCATTCGTAAATGTCGAGCGGATTGTCGAGGGTGTCCCAGAGCCACTTCGCCTCGTAGCCGTAGATGGGCGGGGCACCCTCGGGCAGGTCGGCGTAGTTCATGGCCACGATCGGGAGGCAACGCGCCTCGGCACCGTTGCCGAGCACGGCGACGGTGAACTCCGCCCCCGGCAGCCAGGTCTCGATCAGCACCGGCTGGCGATAGGTGGCCAGCAGGTGCTCGACCCGGCCGAGCAGCGCCGTGCGGTCGTGGCACAGGTTGTCGACGGTGATCCCCTTGCCCGACCCTTCGCAGGCCGGCTTGACGAACACCGGGAAGGGGAGGGTGCAGGTGGCCGCGTCGGCCACCGACTCAGCAATCCGGAAGGGAGCGGTCGGGACGCCGCGCGCCACCATCGTCTCCTTGGCGCGTCCCTTGTGCAGGGCGAGGCCGAGGGCGAGCGGATCGGAGGCGTGACAGGGAATGCCGTAGAACTCGCAGATGGCGGGGACGTGCCCCTCGCGGTTCGGGCCGTAGAGCCCCTCGGCGATGTTGAACACGAAATCGGGACGGGCCTCGGCAAGCTTCAGCGGGAAGGAGGCATCGGCTTCGAGACGGATGACCTGCCCGAGAGGACGCAGCGCCCGCTCGATGGCGTCGATGGTGCCGGGCTCGTCCCACTCGGCGTAGAGATCGGGCTGATCAAGATCGGTGCGGAGGGCGCGGAGGGCAGTGTTCCGGTCGACAGGGGAGGCGAAGTCTCCCCCAGCAATCGCTGCGGCTTGGGGCTTCAGGTTGTAGGCGAGTCCGATACGAACTCCCAAACACTCCCCCTCGAAAACGTGGTCGTCGCGTCGCGGCGCGCTCGGTGCTTCGCGTTGTCGCGTACCAAGTTAAGAAAAAGGGGAGCGAAGCACAATAGATTTTTTGGAAATTTGCGAACTTCGTTTGCCGGCGGGGACGCGGCGAAGCGGGAAATCGGGTCAGCGACGGCGCTGGTAGACGCGGAATTCGGAGGAGTACTCGTTCTTGTCGTCCGCACCGCGCGGCTCGGTAGAGACCAGGGCCCACTCCTTTCCATCCGGGAGCGGGAAGTATGCATCTCCCTCGGGGGCGGCGTGCACGAGGGTCAGGTAGATCTTCTCGGCAACCGGCATCGCCTGGCGGTAGATGTCGGCGCCGCCGATCACGAACACCTCACCCGTCGGGCCCGCTTCGTTGAACGCCGCCTCGAGGCTCGGCACCCGGGTGGCTCCCTCGGGACGGAATTCCGGATTCCGGCTCACGACCAGGTTCCGCCGCCCGGTCAGTCCTTTCCCGATCGAGTCGAAGGTCTTCCGCCCCAGGATGACGGTATGACCCAGGGTGAGCGCCTTGAACCGGCGGAGGTCGGCGGAGAGCCGCCACGGCAGGGTGTTGCCCATGCCGATCACGCCGTTCTCGGCGACCGCCACCACCAGGGCGATGGTCACACCGCCACCTTCCCGGGAATATGGGGATGCGGGTCGTAGCCGAGCACCTCGAAGTCGTCGTAGCCGAAGTCGAAGAGGGACGTGACGGCGGGGTTCAGCCGAATGGTGGGGAGCGGGCGCGGCGCGCGGGACAGCTGCAGGCGGGCGCCGTCCAGATGGTTGGTATATAGGTGGGCGTCGCCAAAGGTGTGGATGAACTCCCCTGGCCGATTTCCGGTCACCTGTGCCACCATCAGCGTGAGCAGGGCGTAGCTGGCGATGTTGAACGGCACGCCGAGGAAGGCATCGGCGCTCCGCTGGTAGAGCTGGCAGGAGAGCTTGCCGTCGGCCACGTAGAACTGGAAGAGGGCGTGGCAGGGGGCGAGTGCCATGTCGGGGATGTCGGCCACGTTCCAGGCACTCACGATCAGCCGCCGGGAATCGGGGTTCCGGCGGATCTCCTCCACCACCTGCGTGATCTGGTCGATGTGCCCGCCGCTCGGCGTGGGCCACGAGCGCCACTGCCGTCCGTAGACCGGTCCCAGCTCGCCCGACGGGTCGGCCCAGTCGTCCCAGATGCTGACGCCGTGCTCCTGCAGGTACTTGACGTTGGTGTCGCCCCGCAGGAACCAGAGCAGCTCGTACACGATCGACTTCATGTGGAGCTTCTTGGTGGTGACCAGCGGGAAGCCGTCCGCCAGGTCGAACCGCATCTGGTGTCCGAAAATGCTGAGCGTGCCGGTGCCTGTTCGGTCCGACTTGGCGACGCCGGTGTCGAGAATGCGTGAGAGGAGGTCGAGATAGGGCTTCATGTGGCCAGCTCCAGGCGCGCACGGGCGTACCCGCCGGTGCGTTCGATGTCGCGCAGGGCGAGGGCAATGTCCTCGGGAATGTCGGCTGCGCCGGCGCCGACCTTCAGCCGGGCGATCGGGGCGCCCTTACCCACAAGCTTGATCCCCGGGTTAAGAATCCCGGCGGGATCGAAGGCCGCCTTGATGAAACGGAACAGCGCCAGCAGTTCCGTCCCGAACACCGACTCGAGGGCTCCGGCACGCAACCGGCCGTCGCCATGCTCGCCGCTCAGGGTGCCGCCGAGTGCCGCGGTGCCGGCGGACACCTCGCTGAGTACCGAGGTCACTCGCCCCTCCCACCCGGCCTTCGTGGTGTCCACCAGCAGGTTCACGTGGACGTTCCCGTCGCCGGCGTGGCCGAAGATCACGGCGCCCATGCCGTGGGCGTCGGTGACCCGGCGAACCAGTCGAACATAGTCCGCCAGCCGCGAAATGGGCACGGCCCCGTCCTCGATGACCTGCATCGAGCGGTGGGTGTCGGGGAGCCGGGCCAGGATCGGGCTCGCCGCGTGGCGGATGGCCCAGAGTTCCTCGGCATCCTCCGGCGTGATGGCGGTCTCGACCTCGCTGGTCCAGGCGCTCACCGCGCGGACGGCGTCGCCCACCGCGCCGCGCGCGGCGGCCTCGGTGGCCCGCTCGAATTCGACCAGCAGAATGGCGTCGGCGCCCCGCACCAGGTCGGGGACCCGGCCTCCCTCGCGGGCGACGAGATCGAGAAAGGTCCGGTCGAGCATCTCCAGCGCGGCGGGGCGGAGGGGGCGGAGCGCCGCCACGACGTCGGTCAGGTCATCGAGGGAACGAAGCGCCATGCGGACTCCCGCCGTCGCCCCGGGAACCGGGGCGAGGCGGCACTGGAGTCCGGTGAGGAAACCCAGCGTGCCTTCGGAGCCGATGAGGAGGTCGAGCAGGTCTCCGGAGTCGAGGACGGCGTCTACCGCGTAGCCGGAGGAGTTCTTCCGGACGCGCGGGAAGTGGGAGCGGATGACCGGTTCGGCGGCACTGATCCGGCTTCCGAGTTCGGCCCACCGGGGAGGCAGTTCCGCGGTGTCGCCCCGCGTCCACTGGTGGAATTCCCCGTCCGAGCCGACCCACTCGACGGCGGTGATCCAGTTCCGGATACTTCCGATCCGGACCGCCGAGGCGCCGGCGGCGTTGGTGGCGGCCATGCCGCCGAGGGTGGCCCAGCGGCCGCTCGATGGCATGGGGGGAAATCGGAGGCCGTGCGGTCGGGCCGCGGCATCGAGCGCCCCGGCGGTAATACCGGCGGACACCCATGCACTGCGGTTGGCCGGATTTACCTCAAGGCGAGCCGGACCGAGCGCGGTGAGGTCGACGATGACACCGTCACCTACATTCCCGCCGCCCATGGCGCTGCCGGCGCCTCGCGCCACCAGGGGGGTACCGGTTTTCGAAGCCCAGCGGACCAGGCCCTGGAGGTCGGCCACATCGGCGGGGACAGCCACGGCGGCTGGGACGATCCGGTAGATTCCCGCCCCTTCCGCGTAGGCGGCACGGGCGCGGTCGTCGGTCCTGAACTGGCCCTGCAGGCGTGGTCCCGTCGGCATGGGGGAAACGTAGGGCGGTGCCCGGCGTCCGCCAAGCGAACAGCGGAATCGCCTGCTATCTTGGTGTCCCATGTCTGATACTGCGCGCCCCCAGCTGATCCGCATCGAAGTGGACCGCCGACTCGGCCACGAGTGGGACGAGTGGGACGGCAATCCGCTGCCGAACGACGGCAACTACGATTCGCCGCCGCGGCTCTTCTTCCAGTGGTCGGCCGCTGGCCTGGCCGCGGCGCTCGGCGTCGTCGCCCTCGGCCTGTATCTGCTCGGTCCGCGCATCGGACTGCTCCTGCCCGGCGTGCCGACCTGGCTCTGGATCGGGCTCGGCATCGTGTCGGGGGTGTCATGGCTCTGGTGGCTGCTGATTCTCGTCAGCTATGCCACCAACCGGGCGCTCCTCCCCGCCAAGCTTGCCGAGCAGGGGCCGTTCCTCCGGCTGATGAGCATCACGTCGCGGGTGGCGGACAAGTTCGGCCGGCGCGACTGGGTCGAGAACGCTGCGGTCAAGGTCTACAACGCGCTCGCCCTCCGGCGCGCCAAGAAGGTGGGGCAGGGGGAGCTCCTCCTCCTGATTCCACGCTGCCTCTCCAAGCCCGCCATCGACGGGGTGCTGGCGTTGTCCGGCAAGTACGAGGTGCCGGTGTTCGTGGCCACCCGCGGCCAGCTGGCGCGGCGGGTCATCAAGGAACGCCGTCCCCGCGCCATCGTGGCGGTGGCCTGCGAACGGGACATGGTGAGCGGGTTGCACGACGTGGCGGGGCGGGTACCGGTCCTGGGCCTTACGATGACGCTCCCGGCGGGACCCTGCAAGGACGCGGGGCTCGACTTGGTGCAGCTGGAGGAGTGGGTGAAGGTGTTCGTGAGTGAGGCGGGGCAGGTGGGCAGCGGGGCTGGGGGGCAGTAACTACCTACTTCGCGTTCGCCGGCCGTCCCTTGGGGATGGTCTTCCCGGTTGTGGTGTCTCCTGGCGCCACCTGGGCTGAGTCGCCACGGACCCGCGGTGCAGGAGTGGTCGGCTCATCCGCCCCCGGCACCGGATACCGCTTCGCCATGTCAGTGAGCACGGTGGCCACGCGCACCGCCACCGGATTGTCGATTGGCGCCTGGCGGTCGAGGTCCCGCGGCGGGAGCGACGGGTTGGCGAGCGGGCGCACCGCCGTCTCCACCTTGATCGATCCCCGTTCCTTCCCGTAAGCGTTCACCCATCCCCGCACCCGCACAATGCTGTCGCCAAGCACACGCTCCCTGGTCGGCTGACCGGTGAGCGCGCTGAACCACTCCGTCTCCAGGTAGCCGTCCTTCGGCTCGACCCGGCTGACCGGGATCGAATCCGACTTCAACTGTTCGGCGAGTACCTCCGTGGCCTTGGCCACGTCGAGATCCACCACCGCCTCCGCCGCGCCCTGCAGCGGG
>DAOLIZ010000020.1:1358-11195 GCA_035328285.1 Gemmatimonadales bacterium | reverse complement strand
CGTGGCCTTGGCCACGTCGAGATCCACCACCGCCTCCGCCGCGCCCTGCAGCGGGCCGAAACTGGGGCGTGTGGTGTAGGGCTGGCAGGCGAGAAGCAGCACCAGCACCAGAGGCGGGGCGGCGGGGCAGCGGGGCAGTTGCATCAATCCTTGTGAGCCGGAGTTCCCGGCGCGTGGGTGTGCGGCGGCTTGGCGGCGGCGGCGGTGGTGTCGGTCACGGCCGTCGAGCTGTCCGTCGTCGTCGGCATCCCGGCCTCATCGTGCTCCTCGCCGGGGGCGTGCTCGTGCCCCCCCTCGCGATTCTGGATCTCGGCCTGCATCGCCTCGGTACTCATGCCGGCGGCGTGGTCGAAGACCATCTCGCCCCCCTCCACCCCGGTGGCGGTCAGGAAACCGATCCCGACGACACCGATGATCGCCAGCGCCCACCGCTCCTTCCGCAGCATCGTCGCGTCGCGCAGCACCAGCCACACCGCAATCACGCCGAAGAATCCGAGCGTGATCCAGGCGAACCGCTCATGGGTCTCCATGATCTCGTGGATGGCCTGGCCGTGCTGAATGGCGTCTTCGGCGCGAAGTCCCGAGAACACCGCCGCGGCGGTCGTGACCGCGCCGACCACGAGCGACCAGTACGCCGCGCTCCGCAGACTTTCCCGCTTCGTGAACAGGTAGGCCAGCTGAAAGAACACGCCCACCACCAGCAGCGCCGGCGGGAAGTCGTTGATGACGGCGTGCAGGCGCGGCATGTCGTAGCCGAACAGGCCACTTGAGGCGACGGCGTCACCGTGAAGCAGGAGAGAGAGCAGCATGAGTCGAATGTGCTTTCGCTGTCCGGGTTAGAGGCCGAGATCCACCGGGACCGGCGGATTGGCGCTGTAGTCGTAGAAGCCCTTGCCGCTCTTGCGGCCATAGTAGCCCGCCATGACCATCCGCTTGAGGAGCGGCGGCGGCGCGTAGCGGGTCTCCCGGTACTCCGTGAACATGATCTCGGCAATCTTGTACGTGGTGTCGTTGCCCACAAAATCGAGCAGCGTCAGCGGACCCATCGGATAGCCGCAGCCGAGCTTCATGGCATTGTCGATGTCGACCGTGTTCGCGACCCCGTGCTCCAGCGCCCGGATGGCGTCCAGCAGGTACGGCACCAGCAGCAGGTTGACGATGAAGCCGGAGTTGTCCTTGGCGGCCACGGCTTCCTTGCCGAGGCTCCGGCCGAAGTTGAGCGCCTTCTCGAAGGTGCCCGGCGAGGTGGTGACCGTGCGGACCACCTCGACCAGCTGCATCAGCGGGACGGGGTTGAAGAAGTGCAGCCCCACGAACCGGTCGGCGCGCGCGGTGGCGGATGCCATGGCGGCGATGGTCAGGCTCGAGGTGTTGCTGGCAAAGATGGTGTGCGCCGGGCAGAGGGCGTCCAGCTGCTTCCAGAGGTCGTTCTTGAGGTCGAGGTCCTCGGTGACGGCCTCGATGATGAGGTCGCAGTCCTTGAGCGCCGTCACGTCCGTCACGTAGGAGAGGCGGCCGAGGGTGGCGTCGCGGTCGGCGGCCGGGAGCTTCCCCTTCTCGACGAACTTGTCGAGCGACTTGCCGATGCCGGCTTTCCCCTTGGCCATGACGGCGTCGGAGACGTCGCGGACCACGGTGGTGTAGCCGGCGGTGGCGGCCACCTGGGCGATCCCGCTGCCCATCAAGCCGCATCCGAGCACGCCGACCTTCTTGATCTCTGCCATGATGAATTCCGGTGGTTCAGGGTTTGAGCGCTTTGCGCACTTCCTGCACGAGTGAGGTGATCATGCTGTTCCGCGGCGGGGGCAGCTCCGGGGCCGGGCGGCTGCCGCGCCGTTCCAGCTGGTCCAGCGCGCGTTCGAGCCCGAGCCTGGTCCGTTCCGCGACGCCGGCGTAGGGGCGCGTCGCCGCATAGCCGGCCGCGATGGAGGCCGGGAGGGGGAGGAGGAGCACGAGGGGAAAGGCGCCGAGCACCGCCAGCACCGCCGTGGCCGCCACCCCGACCGACACGAACGCCGCCGCGCCGCCGATGAAGGCCCCCCGTGTCATCCGGAGGTCGGCGCTCAGCTGCACATGGGCGTATCCCGCCTCGAGCGGGGTGATCGTGGCCGCGACCGTCGCGGCCTTGCCGAGCATGGCGCGGGCCCCCCCGCTGAGGGCGGCCGCCGACATGCGGAGCGCAGCCTGGAAGCCACCCATCTGCTCCCACTGGATGCGGCCGCTCTGGTGTCGCTGGACCACGAGGTGCTCGCTCTGTTCCATCCACTCGAGGAGCAGCGCCTCATGCCGTTCCGCGGACCCCATCACGACGCGGTCGGCGCTGATGGTCGCGGCGCCGATCGCGCGATCAAGCCAGCGCGACTCCAGCGGTTCCGTGCGGACCCGTTCCTCGATCAGCGCCTGCTGGAGGTAGCGGGCAGGAATGCCCACGTCCCGGCCCAGGGCCAGGACCTGGTCCTCGGTCAGGACGTCACCGATCTCGTGCTCGCCGGTCTGCAGTTCGGCGGCCCGCCGGATGATCCGGTCGAGGGCGGCGCGGTCGATCCGCGCGGGAAGGTCGGGCATCGCGGCCTAGGTGGTTTCCTTCTTCACGCCCGACTCGATCCGGGGAAAGCCCGCCAGGATGTCCGGCGCCGGCAGCTTCGGCGCGACCTCGCCCGCCGCGGCCTTCTGCTCCGCCATCTGGAGGAACGGCTTGATCAGGTCGATCGGGATCGGGAAGATGGTCGTCGAGTTGTTCTCGGCCGCGATCTCCGTGACGGTCTGCAGGTACCGAAGCTGGAGGGCGCTCGGCTCGGTGGCCAGCATGCGCGCCGCCTGGGCCAGCGTTTCCGACGCCTGCAACTCGCCCTGCGCCGAGATGACCTTGGCACGCCGCTCCCGCTCCGCCTCCGCCTGCCGCGCCATGGCCCGCTTCATCTGTTCCGGCAGGTCCACGTCCTTCACCTCGACCGCCGAGACATGAATGCCCCACTCATCGGTGCGCTCGTCGATGATCCGCTTGAGCACCGCGTTGATCTTCTCGCGGTCGCTGAGCAGTTCGTCGAGCTCCACCTCGCCGAGCACGGCGCGGAGCGTCGTCTGCGCCAGCTGGCTGGTGGCGTAGAGGTAGTCCTCGATCTCGATCACCGCGCGCTCGGGGTCCGCCACCTTCATGTAGAGCACCGCGTTCACCTTGACCGAGACGTTGTCCCGGGTGATGACGTCCTGCGGCGGGATGTCGAGCGCCATGATCCGGAGCGACACCCGCTTGATGGAGGTCAGCCCCGCGGGCAGGAAGAAGAGCCCCGGTCCCTTGGTGCCCCAATACTTGCCGAGGAGGAAGGCCACGCCACGCTCGTATTGCTTCAGGACCCGCAGGCTGGCAAAGGAATAGGCGACGACAACCGCCAGGGCCATCAGAACGATCGGCATGGTGTCCTCCTAGGCCGGGAAGGCTTCGACGATGACAGCGGCACCCTGGCCGCCGCCGATGCAGGCGCTGCCAAGGCCGTAGCGCTTGCCGAGCTTCCGCAGCGCATGCAGCAGGTGCAGGGAAATCCGCGTGCCGCTGGCGGCCAGCGGGTGCCCGATGGCGATCGCGCCGCCGTGGATATTGGTCCGCGCGCGGTCGAGGCCGAGTTCCTTCTCCACGGCCACGTACTGCGCGCTGAACGCCTCGTTCACTTCCACCAGGTCCATCTGGTCGAGCGTGAGCCCTGCCTTGGCCAGCGCCTTCCGCGCCGCCGGTGCCGGGCCGATGCCCATGTACTTCGGCTCCACGCCGGCGATGCCCCACGAGACGAGCCGGCCGATCGGTTTCAGTCCCTTGGCGGCGCCTTCGCTGGCCAGCACCACCGCCGCGGCGCCGTCGCAGATGCCGGAGGCGTTGCCGGCCGTGACCACGCCATCCTTCTTGAAGTATGGCGCCAGCTTGGCGAGTCCGTCGGCCGTCGTGTCGGGCCGCATGTGCTCGTCCGCCCCCCACGGCTCGTCCTGCTTCGTCTTCCGGTTCCGGATCGGCACCGGCGCGAGCTCGTCGGCAAAGAAGCCGCCGTCCCACCCCGCCTTGGCGCGCTGCTGGCTGGTGAGCGCGTAGGCGTCCACCTCTGCCCGAGAAATCTTGTACTTGTCGGCCAGGTTTTCGGCGGTCTCCGCCATCGAGAAGCCGCACTGCGGGTCCTTGAGCGACTCCCAGAGCAGGTCCTCGAACGGCGGCGCCGGGCCGAGCCGGAGTCCCCAGCGCGCGCCGCGCACCACGTGCGGCGCCTGGCTCATCGATTCGGCGCCGCCGGCGAGCACGATCTTCGATTCGCCGAGCAGGATCTGCTGGGCGCCCTGGATGATCGATTCGAAGCCGGAGCCGCAGAGACGGTTGACGGTGACGGCCGGGGTCTCGATCGGGAGTCCGGCGCGGAGCGCGACGTGCCGCGCCAGGTAGATGGCGTCGGCGCTGGTCTGGAGGGCGTTGCCGAACACGACATGGTCGACCGCCGGAAGCTCCACGCCCGACTTGGCGAGAGCGTGCTGGGCGGCGTAAACGCCGAGTGTGGTTGCGGTTAGGTCCTTGAGCGTGCCGCCAAAACTGCCGAATCCCGTGCGGGAGCCGGACAGGAAGAGGACGTCGGATTGCTGGCCCTGCGTTTTCATTGCGGTGCCCTTCATGAAAGAGGGTCGGTCGAGACCCGAAAGATGTCCCCAACCGACCCCCCGTTCAAGGAAGGTACGCCGGAAGCTACTGCCCGGGCGGAGGGGGGTGCCACATGTCGTAGAGGATCTTCCACTCCCCGGCGGTTGTGCGCACCCAAGCCACCAGGTATCGCCCGGTGGAGGTCGCCGGCTCCTTCCCGTCGCGCTGTCCGGTACTGGTCCACCATCCGAGGTCCACCGCCAGGTCCCCCTGGATCTGGAGATGCTCCATCGTCAGCAAATGGGAGATCTGCCGATATCCCTCCGGCCAGCGGAAGTAGTGCGCGATGGCGGTGGGCCCGGAAATGTCCCGGCTGGCCGGCAGGGCGACGGCCGAGTCCGAGTAGGCTCGGGCGAGGGCGAGTGTGTCGTTTCGGACGTACGCGGCGGAGAACGCGCGGGCCGCAGCCACGATGGCGGTGCTGTCCGCGGTGTAGGATGCCTGCGCCGAGAGGATGCCCGGCGCGATGGCGGTGATCGCGAGGATCACCGCCCAGCGGCAGCTCACGCCTTCTTGAAGAGCCGGATGACGAACAGCAGGATCACGGCGCCGGCGGTCGCGCTGATCAGCGTGCCGACGATGCCCACCGGCAGGAACCCGAGCATCCCGAAGATCCATCCGCCCAGCCAGGCGCCAATGACGCCGACCACCAGGTCACCGACGAGGCCGAATCCCTTTCCCTTCATGATCTTGCCGGCGAGGAATCCCGCCAGGATGCCGACGATGAGAAAGACGATGATGCCCATGGAACCTCCTCAGGTTGTAAGGACCCGCTCGATGCGATGGTCGGGGATGAGCCAGATCAGGGCCACCGCGACGAACGCGGAGCCGGCGATCCAGACCTGGAAGAACGACGCGACTATTCCGATGACGTACAGTGCCATCGAGATGTTTCCCTTCCGGTCCCGGCCGATGGCGCGCGCCAGGGTGGACTCGGGTCCTTCGATGCGGAGCGCGACGCGGACCATGATCGTGTAGGCGATGGCGGCCATCAGGAGCACGAAGCCGTAGAGCGCCACCGGGGCGGGGGCAAAATGGTTCTCGCCCATCCATCCGGTCACGAAGGGGACCAGCGAGAGCCAGAACAGGAGATGAAGGTTTGCCCACAGCAGCGGCCCGCTGACCCGGTGCATGGCGTGCATCATGTGGTGGTGATTGTTCCAGTAGATGCCGAGGTAGATGAAGCTCAGCACGTAGCTGAGGAAGACAGGAGTCAACGGACGCAGCGCGGCGAAGTCGGCGCCATGCGGCACCTTCATCTCCAGCACCATGATGGTGATGATGATGGCCATCACGCCGTCGCTGAAGGCCTCGAGTCGTCCAGTGGTCACGACTTCGCCTTGATGGGTCCGCGGCTGGTCACGGTCACCCTGACCGCCCGGCCGCTTGGTGCACCGGTCACCCAGATCTGGTACTCGCCCGATGTCGTCGCCCGGATTTCCCAGGTCGAGCCTCCGGAGACGCCCCCGGACATCAGGCGGCCGATGTACGGCATCTGGGTGCCGGACTGCCGGGGGCGCAGCTGGATGGTGATCCCCCCGACATCCGTCTCGGCGTGGTAGAGACACCCCGCCTCGAGCGCGATCGCGGCGCGCTCACCCGTGGAGGTGAACTCGGTGGCGAGCACCGTGGTGCCCGCGGAGATGGGGCAGGCCGCAGCGACTCCGGTGGGTGGTGACGTGGTCGGTGCCGGTGCGGTGTCGGCCTGGCCGCCGGAGCTGCAGGCCGCCAGCACGGCGAGCGCTGTCAGGGAGGGGATGCGCACGCTCACTCCTGGGTTAGAGGACATACCCGGCAATCTACCCCTCGGCTGCCGGGAGGCGAGTCTCGAGGGGGCAAGGATCGCTTGACAGCGTCGGGAATCGCGAGCACTTTGGTCTCAATACCAAGACTTCTTGAGAGTGATTCTCATTTATGCGAATAATGCCTCTCCTGACGAGATTCGGATTGGTCGGTACCCTCTTCTTCCTCATCAAGGGGCTCCTGTGGCTCATCATTCCGGCGCTCATCGTGGCGCTCCAGTAGGCAGCGACGGGGCCGGCACCATGCTCACCCTCCGGGAGAGCACCGCGAGCCACCACCGACGGGCGGAGCAGCACGAATTCCAGCGGCAGTTCGTGCGCGGAGAACTCCCGCGGGCGCTCTACCTCAGCTGGCTGGGGCAGATGGTTCACATCCACGCCGCCCTTGAGGCGCACCTCGACCAGCTGGTCGCACGGCGCCCCGGGCTCACCGCAGTGTTCGAGGACACACGGCGCAAGGTTGCGCCGCTCCAGAAGGACCTCGCCTTCCTCGGGGCCGCGGCCGACCAGCCGCTCCTTCCCGCAGCCGGTGCCATGGTCGCCTGGATGAATGCGCTTGCCATGACCCAACCGCTGGCGTTGCTCGGGGTGTTCTACGTCCTGGAAGGCAGCACCAACGGATCGAAGTTCATTGCGCGAAAGGTGCGTCCGGCGTATGGCCTCCCCGCCGACGGCAGCGGCACCACCTATCTCGATCCGTACGGTGACGCGCAGCCCGCCCGCTGGCAGGAATTCAAGACGGCCATGGATGCGTTGCCGTTGCCGGCCGACGAGGTCGAACCGATCGTGATGGCGGCCCAGCACACCTTCGATGCGATTCGCGAGTTGGGAGCCGAGCTCCTCGCGACCAACGCGGCCGCGGCATGACAAGCGAGGCCGGGCTAGCGCCGGGCGCCGAGGAAGAGCCCTAGCGATACGCCGGCCACGTTCAGGTGCTGCGGACTGCACGTCGAGCAGTTCTGACGCAGGTAGTAGGTGTCGAGCACCCACAGCTGCCGGTGGGGCCACTGGATTCCGACGGTGTACTGCTGCTCGTTCCAGGAGTTCGTAGCCCAGCTGTAGAAGACCTCGGCGGAGACGTACGGGCTGTACCGGAAGGACTCCTGGTGCAGGTCTACCTCCACCCGCAACCGATTTCGGTACCTGCTGGAATACCCCCCGTTCACCCACCGGAATTCGAAGCGGTTCCGGTCCTCGATGAGGACGGCCTCGCCGACGCGGTGGCGTCCCGTCGCCTGCGCCTTGAGCCGGTTCTCATACTTGGGCGACGCACCGCCCTGGGTATCCAGGTACTCGTACCCGATCCCCAAGACCAGGACATGCTCCTTGGACGGATCGATGTTGACGAGGTGAGGCCGGGCGAATCGCTTGGCCTGGAGGTCGAGATCCGTCCCGGCGCTCCACTGGGTGGACTGGCTGCCGGCGTCGGTCTTGAACTGCGAGTACACCGTCTGACTGAGACTGGACGGCCACTGGTACCGAACGGAGAGCTTGGGCCAGAACGCCTCCGAGGTGCCGGCGTCCTGCGCGAGGAGCGTCGTCGGAGCGCAGACGCCGAGCGCTAGGATGGGGATGGCGAGGCCCACCAAGGAGATCAGGCGCCGCATGGCATCGCTCAGGCGAGCGCGTCCGCCAGCGCCGCGGCCACCTCGGCGGTCGAGCCGGTGCCGCCGAGATCGGGGGTCAGCGGCCCGCTTGCCACCACGCGTTCCACCGCCCGTTCGAGCGCTGCCGCCCCCGCCGCGCATCCCAGCTGATCCAGCATCAGCGCCCCGGTCAGCACGGTGGCCATCGGATTGGCGACCCCCTTCCCGACCAGTGGCGGGGCCGATCCGTGGACCGGTTCATACAGCCCCGCGCGTCCCGGATGGAGATTGGCGCTCGCGGCGATGCCAAGTCCGCCGATCAGGCCCGCGCCGAGGTCGGAGAGAATGTCGCCGTAGAGGTTGGTGGTGACGATGACCTGGAATCGCTCCGGTTCCCGCACCAGCTCGAGCGCCAGCGCATCCACGTACCGATGCTCCCGCTGGATGTCGGGATATCGTTCCCCGATCTCCTGGAAGAGCCGTCCCCAGATCCGCTGAAAGGGAATGGCGTTCGACTTGTCGCTCATCGTGACGCGCGTCTTGCCGTGTGCCGCCGCCCAGGCGAATGCCGCCTCGATGATCCGCGCGACACCCTTGCGAGTGTTGACCTCCTCGGAGACATGCACTTCGTCGGGAGTCCCGATGCTCTCGGAGCGGCCCTGCCCGAGATACTGGCCCTCCGTGTTCTCGCGAAAGATCACGAAGTCGATGGCGGTGCTGCCGCCGTCGCTGCGGCGGTCGGCCCGAAGGGGCGAGAGCTTCGGATGGAAGAGCCGCGTGGGGCGGAAATTGACGTAGAGGTCGAGCCGGAAGCGGAGCCCGAGCAGAATGTCGCGGGCGTGCTCGTTGCCGGGCACCCGCGGGTCGCCGAGCGCCCCGACCAGGATGCCGTCCACGTCGTCGCGCAGGTGCTCGAAGGCCGCGTCGGGCAGGGTCTCGCCGGTGCGGAGGTAGTGCTCGGCGGAGTAGGGGAGCGGCTCGAATTCGAGGGCCTGCCCCCCAGTGCGGGCCGCCGCGTCGATGATTGGGAGGGCGGCATCGATCACCTCCGGGCCGATGCCGTCGCCGGCAATGATGGCGATCTTTGCTCGCGTCACGACATCCCTCCCTGGGCTTCCTCACCGCAGCTCACGCAGTATCGCCAGCCCACGTCCATGTCGGCACCGCAGGCCCGGCAGGTCCCGACGTCCTGTCCCATGCCGCAATGCGGGCAGAAATTGATGGCCATCCGGGGTGGCAACAACCCGCCGCAGAAGGGGCAGCGCGCCTGGGTCCGGTCGAGCGTGGCCGGGGGCACGGCCGGGAACGTGGGCTCGAGGGGCGTGACCGCGCTGGCGTTCGCCTCGAACAGCGGATCCGGGACCCACGCGTCATCCGGCCTGGCTGGCTCCTGCGGCGGCTCGCCGGGTGCATCCGCTCCCATCTCGTCGAGGTCCTCGTCCGCCTCGCCAGCCGCGACGGGAGGCGCGTACCGCTTTTCCGGGTGCAGCTCCAGCGCGCTCCTCAGCGGGTCGGTCCGGAGCACGAGGTGGGTGTCGCCATAGACGCGGAGGAAGGCGAGGTCGGGGATCGGCTTCTGAAGCTCCGCGAGCAACGCCGCCTGGGCCGCGGGGTCGGCCTGGACGAACTCCCCCTCCCCCGCACAGAGCCGGAGCAGGAGCGTCTCATAGTCCTCGGCGCTGTCCACGCCGAGTTCCCGGCGCACCAGCCGGTAGGGGAGGAGCGCGTCCATCAGTTCGTTGATGGCGATCGGCTGATGGATGCGCGGTGGTTCCTGCTC
>DAOLIZ010000020.1:0-1258 GCA_035328285.1 Gemmatimonadales bacterium | reverse complement strand
CTCGAATCCGGACGGAATTGCCCCGTCCGAGGTGTGCTGCTCCGTGGCGGCCGCCACGGCGAGGTCGTTGGCGTACTCGTTCTTGGCGTGCCCCTGGTGACCGCGCACCCACGTCCACTGGACCTCGTGCTTCCCGGCTGACGAGACGAGCTGCTGCCAGAGGGGGAGGTTCTCGATGGGGCCCCCCTTCCGCGTCCATCCGCGCGCCTTCCAGGCGGGCACCCACTCCCGCATCCCCTTCACCAGGTACTCCGAGTCCGACACCAGGAGGACCCGCATCCGCTGCCCCTTGCCGGCCAGGAGCTGGAGTGCCGCGATGCCGCTGGCCAGCGCCATCCGGTTGTTGGTGGTGTCGGCGGCATGCAGGAAGAAGTCCCGACGCTGGACTCCGCCTTTCGTCGCGGTCTCGATGAGGCCACCGGCGCCGCCCGGCGTCTTCCCCTCCTGGCCGTTGCCGAGGCAGCTCTCGTCGAGGTGCACCACGGCGATCGCGAGCGGCTGGCTCATCCGTCGTTCCTCAGCACCTGGAACCACTCGATGTCCTTGAGCAGGAACTCCATCATCTCTCCCGTCATCGGTAGCCTCGCATGAAAGGCCTCGCCCTGCGGCCCCGTGGCGACCCGGTCGGCGATCACGATGTACTCGGTGCCCCGGCGATCGACGACGACACGTAGGCCATTCCGGCACGCGTGCTCGAGCTGGTCGTACTTTTCGCTATTCCAACGCATTACGTGGGCGGGGCTGCGGGGCAGCTGGGCAACGGGGCCGTTGACAACATGTTCATGAAGGCTGCCTCTCGCTCACGTGGATCCCGCCCGTCTCCCCTTCCACCAGGCGGCCGATGACCGCCGAGGCCAGCGTCCGCTCTTGCCGCAGCCCGACCAGCAACTCCTCGAGGCGGTTCGGGGCCACCGCCAGGAGCAGCCCGCCCGACGTCTGGGCGTCCGCCACCAGGATGCGCTCCGCGGCCGTGACATCCGCATCGTACGTGGTCATCCGGTCGGCCGCCGCGATGTTGCGCTGGGTGCCGCCCGGCACCAGTCCTTCGTCGGCCATCTGGCGCGCCCGCTCGAGGACGGGCAGATTCTCCACCCAGAGGTCCGCGGCGAGGTGGCTCCCGGCCAGGATGTTGCCGAGATGCCCGAGGAGCCCGAATCCGGTGATGTCGGTGGCCGCCCGGACGCCCGCGGCGCGGGCCGCGCGGGCGGCGCTGTCGTTCAACGTGAGGCCACGCTCGGGGTAGACGAGCATGTAGCCA
>DAOLIZ010000019.1:0-25929 GCA_035328285.1 Gemmatimonadales bacterium | reverse complement strand
GGGCGCCGCGGTCGGCCTGGCGCCCTGGGTGGCCGCCTGCGACCGGCGCCCGCGGCTCAACGTCTACATGTGGTCCGACTACCTGGCGCCCGAGACCGTCCCCGATTTTGAGCGGGAGACGGGGATCCGCGTCACCGTGGACACCTACGAGAGCAACGCCGAGATGCTCGCCAAGCTGTTCGCCGGCGCGCAGGGATACGACATCATCTTCCCCACCAGCTATCTCCTCCCCTCCCTGGTGGACGCCGGGCTCCTGCTCCAGATCCCGAACGGGGCGCTCGCCAACCTTGGCAACATCGCGCCGATGTTCCAGGTGCCGTCAGCCAACCCGCATCCCGACTTCGCCGTGCCCTACGAGTGGGGGACATCAGGAATCGCCTGGCGCCGCGACAAGGTCGCTTCGCCGCCGGACTCCTGGGGGGTGTTCCTTGACCCGGCCCATGCCGGGACGATGACCATGATGGATGATGCCCGGGAGGTGCTCGGCGCGATGTTGCGCTATCGCGGCCACTCGGTCAACTCGACCGACCCGGCGGAACTTCGGCAGGCCAGGGCGGATGCGCTGGCCGCCCGACCCAACCTGCTCGCCTATATCTCCGCGCCGGTGCGGGGACAGATCGTGGCGGGGGATGTGTGGATCGCCCAGATGTGGAATGGCGATGCCGCCCAGGCGGCGGTGGAGGCGCCCGAGATTGCCTACCTCGTGCCCCGGGAGGGGAGTTCGATCTGGATGGACACGATGGCCATCCCCTCCAACGCACCGAACGTGCTCGAGGCGCTCCAGTTCCTGGACTTCATGCTTCGGCCGGAGGTCGCCGCCCGCAACGCGACCGTCACCGGCTATGGCACCGCCAACGCTCCCGGCACCGCCCTCCTGGCCGATCCTGTGCCCTACCCGACGCCTGAGGAACTGGCGCGGCTCGAGTTCTACCGCGACCTCGGCGAGGAGACGCAGCTGTACTACCAGATCTGGACCGAGGTAAAGGCCGGGTGAGTCCGCTTTCGCCCTTCGCCGTCACCTGCGGCCGGCTTGTCGCGGCCTACCGGGCGGGTCCGCCCGCGGCCGCCGAGGCCGGTGCCCTCCTCGCGGAGGCGGTTGCGCAGGTGGCCACCGCCCCCGCCACGATCGAAGCGGGGCTCTTCCTTTCCGGCGAGTACGACATCGCCAACATCCGGTCGCACCTGCTGCGCCGGCAGATTGAGGTCCTCACGGTCGCGGCGGGTACGCCGGCCGAGGTACTGGAACCGCTCGCGCGCGCGCTCGGGGGCGATGCGCCGCTTCCGCAGCACCCGGCGGTCTCGTACGAAATGGTGGCGCAGGTCGCGCCTGTTCCGAAGGACCCGATCCCGACCGCCAGCCCCGCCGCCGCGCCTCCGCCCCTCTTCCTGATGGGTGCCGACGTCTTCGCGGATGACGATGACCGTGCCCCCTCCGCCTTCGGGGCCGAGGTGACCGCGCTCACCGAGGAGCTCGGCTCGGCCCGGGAGCGCGGGGCGTGGATGGACGCGCTGCATGCCGCACAGGCGCTCGTGCGGCTCACCACCAGGGTCCCGGAAATGGACCGGCGCACCGTGGCGATCCGGGCCAGGCGGGCGCTGTCCCGCCCCCTCCTGGTCGGTATCATCGAGTACGCCATCCGGACCCCGGAGGAGCAGGCCCGCGCCGCCGAGGTCCTGCAGTGGCGCGGTGGGGAGGCGGCGGAGCTGATGCTGGAGGCCGTCCGGCAGACCGAGTCCCCGGAGCCGCACCGGTTCCTGCTCGAAGCACTGGCCCGCATGCCCGATGCCGTGCCGCTCTTGATCCCCATGCTGAGCAGCCCGCGTTGGCACGAAGCCCGGCATGCCGCGGACGTCCTCGGACGGCAGATGGTCCCCGAGGCGCTCCCGCCGTTGCGTGGACTCCTGGCCCATCCTGAGGCACGGGTGCGCGGAGCGGCGCTGGAGGCGCTGGCGCGCTACCCGGCGCAGTACGGGACGGAGGCGCTGCGGGAGGGACTGGCCCATCCGGCCCCGGAGACGCGGCAGGATGCGGCGAGGGCCATCGGGCGGCGCGGCGGCGGGGCGCTCGCCATGCCGCTGCTGTCTGCGATCGAAGCCGAGCGCGACCACGCCACCTGGCGCGCGATGCTGACGGCGCTCGCGCGCATCGAGGCTCCCGAGTCGGCCGCGGCGCTGAGCACCCTGGCACTCCGCAAACGGGGCTTTCTCTCGCGGGGAGGGTTTTCGCTCCCCCAGCGGCTGGAGGTGGTGGCGGCGCTGGCCGCCTCGCCGACCCGGGCGGCCCGGCAGGCGCTGACGAAGGTGGCCCGGGAGGCGGAAGGAGAGGTCGGGGCGGCGGCCCGGGGGGAGCTGGACCGCCGCGCCTGACCGAGACTACAGGTGGTGGACCTGCAGCTTCTCGAGGTGGATGCTGAGGTTGTGGTTGATGCGCACCCCGACGACGCCCTTGGTGTCGACGTCCGCGGCGCTGGCCGAATAGACTTCCTTCCCGTTGGCCATGAACGAGACCTTGCCGTCCTTGATCAGGACGGAGAGTTCATTGGTCGCGTTGCCTTCTTCGTCGGCCGGATTGACGGCGGTGTTTGCGGTCCACCCGACCACGGTGGAGGTCTTGTCGGCCATCCGCCGCTTGATCATGAACTTGCCGTCGGCGCGGATGAGGAAGTAGGTGTAGGACTGGTTCGGTCCCTGCAGGTCCTGCCCGCCCAGGAACATGCCGTACGACTCAGGGTGCATCGGCTTGGGCGGCGTCATGTGCAGGAGGGCCACGAGGTGGGCGTTCCCGCTGGTCGTGTCGGTCGGCTGGTAGAAGATGGCCGCCGGCCCGAGGGTGATATGCCACCCCGGGGCCATGATCACGAATTTCACGTTGGTCATGGCCGCGCCGCCGTCGGTCCGCGCCATCCAGCCGGTGGGCAGGGCGCCGCCGCCCTGGACGGTCTTGTCGGGATCGGCCTGGTGGTCCTGGGCCATGGCCGGGGCGGCCAGGGCGAGGGTGAGTGCGCTGAGGGCAAGCATGCGTCGCATCGGGACCTCTGAACTGTGGGGGGAAGTGTATAGGAGGGCGCCGGTTGCGGGGCGCCCTCGACCCTTATAAGCTACTCCGCTGATTGTGGGATGTTAACCCCGAGGAGTGCCAGATGTTCAGCTTCGTCGAGATGGTCCTGGCCGGCGTGGGCGCCGGAATGATCCTGGTGGCCCTGGCCTTCGTGTCCACCCTCATCGGGGTGCTGGTCAACGCCATGATCGCCCTCTTTGCCGGCCCGGTCATCGACCAGGTGCTCGCCCGGAAGGCCGCTCGCTGATCCCCCCGGGCGGCCGCCAGGGGTCGCCCTAGTCGGAATCCTTTCCTTCCAGCGTTCGTACGTATATCCTAGACCCCGCCCTCGTGGCGGGAACTTTACGTAACTCCAAGCCGTATAAGCATCTTCGCCACGTGAGCCGGGGTCCGGTGTTCACCGGAGCTCCAGCGCCATCGGCCTGTTCAGGAAATCGGTCCCATGTTTCTCTCGGATACATCTGTCAAACGGCCCGTCCTCGCGACCATGATGAGCCTGGCCATCGTGCTGTTCGGGGCCATCGGCTACACCCGGCTCAGCGTTCGCGAGTATCCCGACATCGACCCCCCGATCATCTCGGTCTCGACCTTCCTTCCCGGCGCCAACCCGCGGGTCATGGAATCGGCGGTCACCGACATCCTCGAGGAGGAGCTCAGCACGGTCGAAGGGCTCCGGACCCTGACCAGCACCAGCGGCGAGCAGTCGAGCAACATCACGCTGGAGTTCAATCTCGGCCGCAGCGTCGAGAGCGCCGCGCAGGACGTCCGCGACAAGGTGAGCCGGGTGCGCGGACGGCTGCCGCGGGAAGTGCTGGAACCGGTCATCGCCAAGCAGGACGCCGACGCGCAGCCCTTCTACTGGCTCGCCCTCTCCGGCGCCAACTATACGCTGCTCGACCTCTCCGACATCGGCGACCGCATCGTCAAGCAGCGGCTGCAGACCATTCCCGGCGTCGGCAATTCGTTCATCGCCGGCGAGCGGCGCATCTCCATGCGGATCTGGGTGTCCGCCAAGGAGCTCGCCGCCCGCGGCCTGACCGTGCAGGACGTCGAGAGCGCCGTCCGCAGCCGGAACGTCGAGATTCCCGCGGGTCGGATCGAGTCCGACAACCGGGAGTTCACGGTGCGCTCGCTCGGCGAGCTCAAGACTCCCCAGGAATTCGGCGACCTGGTCGTCGCCAACCAGGGCGGCCAGCTGGTCCGGCTCCGCGACCTCGCCCGCGTGGAACTCGGCCCCCGCGACGAGCGCAGCGTGCTGCGGTTCAACGGGACGTCGGCGGTGGCCGTGGGCATCGTGCGGCAGTCGAAGGCCAACATGGTGGACGTGGCGGACTCGATCCGCGCGGCGCTGCCCAAGATCGAGGAGGCGCTGCCGCCGGGGGTGCAGCTCCGCACCGCGTTCGACCAGTCGGTCTACGTCAAGCGCTCCATCAGCGAGACGATCGACACGCTCTTCCTGGCGTTCGGGCTCGTGGTCATCATCATCTTCCTCTTCCTCCGGAACCTCCGGGCCACCATCATCCCCGGCCTGGCCATCCCGGTGTCCATCATCGGCGCGTTCGGGGTGATGTACTTCCTCGGCTTCTCGATCAACACCTTCACCCTGCTGGCGCTCATCCTGGCCATCGGGCTCGTGGTGGACGACGCCATCATCGTGCTGGAGAACGCCTACCGGCACCAGGAGGAACTCGGCGAGACGCCCGAGAACGCGGCCATGCGCGGCACCAGCGAAATCGGGTTCGCCGTCATCGCCACGACCGTGTCGCTGGTGGCCGTCTTCGCCCCGCTCGCCTTCCTGCAGGGCACCACGGGCCGGCTCTTCAACGAGTTTGGCGTGGCGCTGGCGGGCTCCGTGGTCATCTCCGGCTTCGTGGCCCTGACGCTGACGCCGATGCTCTGCGCCAGGATCCTCCGGGTGCCCAAGAGTCACGGCGCGGTCTACCAGAGCCTCGAGCGCGGGCTCAACTGGCTGGCCGTGACCTACGCCGCCACCCTGGCCTGGGCCATCCGGCACCGCGCCGTGATCATCGGCGGCGCGGGCGTCTCGCTGCTGGTGGCGTACGTCACCTTCCACGCCCTCAAGCGCGAGTTCATCCCGGCGGAGGACCGCGGCTTCTTCATGGCGTCCGTCACGGCCCCCCAGGGCTCGACGGTCGAGTACACCGACGGCTACCAGCGGCAGGTCGAGGCGGTCATGGCCGGGGTCCCGGACATCCGCTCCTACTTCAGCGTCGTCGGCTTCGGCGGTGACGTGAGCGGCGGGTTCCTCTTCGTGAACATGAAGGACTGGCGCGATCGGGTGCGGAGCACGCAGGAGGTCATCGGCGGCATCATGCCGCAGCTCTTCGGGATCCCCGGGGTGCAGGCCTTCGCCTTCGCCCCCTCGCCGATCGGCGGCTTCGGGAGTCCGGTGCAGTTCGTGGTGCAGCACCCCGACTTCGACTCGCTCACCGCCGTCATGCCCGCCTTCCTGGAGCGGGCCCGGCAGATCAAGGGCCTCGTCAATGTCCAGTCAAACCTGAAGGTCAACAAGCCGGAACTGACGGTGCGCTACGACCGGGACCGCGCGGAGGACCTCGGCGTCTCTGTTTCCGACGTCGGCTCGACCCTCGAGACCATGCTGGGCGGCCGCCGCGTCAGCACCTTTACCCGGGACAACAAGCTGTACGACGTGATGGTCCAGATGAGCCCCGAGGACCGCGCCACGCCGTCGGACATGACGGCGCTCTACGTGCGCGGCCGGCAGGGCCAGCTGATCAACATGGCGGCGGTCACCACCGTGGACGAAGGGGTCGGCCCGCAGCGGCTCTTCCACTACAACCGGGTGCCGTCCTTCACCATCAGCGCCAACCCCCTCCCCGGCTTCACGCTCGGCGAGGCGCTCGACAGCCTCAACGCCGCGGCCGCGGAACTGCTTCCCCGCGGCAGCTCCACCGCGCTGAGCGGCGAGCTGCGCGAGTTCGCCGAGAGCGGGACGGCACTCTACTTCGCCTTCCTGCTGGCCCTCCTGGTGGTGTACATGGTGCTAGCGGCCCAGTTCGAGTCGCTGGTCCACCCCTTCACCGTGCTCCTCGCGGTGCCGCTCGCGGTGACCGGCGCGCTCGTGACCCTCTTCTTTACGGGGGCCACGCTCAACCTGTACAGCCAGATCGGCATGATCCTGCTCATCGGCCTCGCGTCGAAGAACTCGATCCTCCTGGTGGAATACGCCAACCAGCTGCGCGAGCAGGGCAAGGGTCTCCTCGAGGCGACGCTCGAGGCCGGCCGCGTCCGGCTCCGCCCGATCCTGATGACCGCCTTCGCCACCATCTTCGGCGCCCTGCCGATCGCGCTCGGCCTGTCGGCGGGCTCCGAGAGCCGGCAGCCGCTGGGCTACGTGATCGTCGGCGGCATGTTCGTCTCGACCTTCCTGACGCTCTACCTGGTGCCGGTGGTGTACGTGCTGCTCGAAACGGTGCGTGAGAAGATGGGTGCCAGGCGCCACGCGGTGACCGAGTCGTCCGCGGGGATCGCATGATGCTCCTTCCCCTGCTCGCGATGCTGCAGATGGGGTCCGCCGCGGTGCCGCAGGCGGCGCCGGCGGATTCCATCCCCCAGGTCACCCTGGCGGAGGCGCTGGCCGAGGCCACGCGGTACGACCCGAACTATGTGCAGGCGGCCGGCTTCGTCGGGGAGGCCACCTGGGTCCGCCGCGCGGCGATGCTGGTGTTCGTGCTGCCGTCGCTCACGGCGTCCGCCGACTTCACCGGCTCCACCACGCCGTCGTTCAACTTCGGTACCAACAGCCTCTCGAGCACCATCGTGACGGCGCGGGTCGACGCCCGGTATGAACTCTTCACCGGCGGCCGCAAGATTGCCGACTACCAGCGCGCCACGGCGGACCTGCAAGGCGCGGTGGCCAACGAGGCCGGCGCCGGCTTCCTGACCGCGGCCCAGACCGAGGCCACCTTCTACGACGTGCTCGCGCGCAAGGCGCTGGTCGGCGTCGCCCAGCGGCGGGTCGAGCGGGCGCGCTCGCAGCTCGACATTTCGCGGGCGCGGGTCCTCTCCGGCGCGGCGGTGCAGACCGACTCGCTGCAGGTCCTGCTTGAGTACACCCGGGCCCGGGTCGATCTCCTGCGGGAGGAGGCCGGGCTTGACGTCGCCCGGGCGGAGCTGGGCCGCCGCGTGGGTCGCTCCGTCGCGGTGGACGCCGCCGGGTCGGACACCTCGGCCGCGCCCCCGCTTCCGATCTCCCTCGAGGAGGCGGTCCAGATCGCCCTCGCGCAGGGGCCCCAGATCCGGGTGGCCGAGGCGCGGGCCCGTTCCACCGCCGCGGCGGTGCGCGCGCGCAAGGCGTTCTACCTCCCCTGGGTGACACTCACCGGGAGCATCGCCGCGTACGACGACAAGTTTTATCCGACGGCCGCCGACCGGACGTCCGGGTCGCTGACCGTCACCCTCCCGATCTGGAACAACGGCGTCCGCGAGATTGCCCTGGCGCAGGCGAAGTCGGCCAACGAGGTCGCCATCGCCATCCGCGACGACCTGCAGCGCGGCGCGCTCGCGGACGTGACCCGGAGCTACAGCGCCTACGAGACGGCGGCGGCCGCCGCGGCGCTCGCGGCGGAGGCGGTCGTCGTGGCGGAGGAGAATTACCGGGTGCAGGAAACCCGGTATCGCGCCGGCGCCGTCGACATCATCGAATTCCTCAATGGCCAGGTCGACCTGGCCGACGCCGAATCGGGGCTCGTGCAGGCCCGCTACGCCACCAAGCTCGCGCTGGCCGGGCTCGAAGTGATTCTCGGCCGCCGCCTCTTTCCCAGTGAGAACGCACAGTGACCCGTACCCCGACGCTCCTGCTCCTCGCCTTTTTCGCCGCGGCCTGTTCCAAGGGTGACCCCAACGCCGGCGGCCCGGGCGGCGCCGGCGGCCAGGGTGGCGGCCCCCCGGCCGCACTCGTGGAAGTCGCGGTGGCCTACACCGACACCGTGGTGGACGCGATCGCCGCCACCGGCGAGATCGAGGCGCTCCAGTCCATCGACCTCCGCCCCGAGGTGGACGGCCGGATCGTGGGCATCCTCTTTCGCGAGGGAGACGAGGTGGCCGCCGGCACGCCCCTGTTCAAGGTCGACGACTCCGAGTTGAAGGCCCAGGTGGCCCGCGCCGAAGCCGACCGCGATCTCGCCGCGCAGGCGCTGACCCGCACGCGGCAGCTCATGGCGGAAAAGGCCTCCTCGCAGGCCGACCTCGAACGCGCCGAGGCCACGGCACGGAGCACCCAGGCGGCGCTCGACCTGCTGCAGATCCGGCTGGCCCGCACCACCATCCGCGCCCCGTTCGGCGGCGCCACCGGGCAGCGGATGGTGAGCCTCGGCGACTACGTGACCTCCTCGACGCAGCTCGTTTCCCTGCAGACGGTCAACCCCGAGCGCGCCGCCTTCCAGGTGCCGGAGCGGTATGCCGAGCGCCTCCGCCGCGGGCAGGAGGTCACCTTCCGCGTCGCCGCGCTGCCCGGCCAGGAGTTCACGGGCGTGGTCGACTTCGTGGATCCGGTGGTGCGCTTGCCGGGCCGGACCATCACGGTCAAGGCGCTGGTGCCCAACCCGAAGCGGACGCTGCAGGCGGGGATGTACGTCGACCTGCGGCTCGCCGCCGAGGTCCGCCCCGACGCGGTGGTGGTCCCGGAGGAAGCGATCGTGCCGCTGCAGGGCGCCAATTTCGTCTATGTCGTGCGAGACGGAAAAGCATCGCGGCGCCAGGTCGGGCTCGGGATTCGGGCGCCGGGGATCGCCGAAGTGCGCAGCGGTGTCGACACCGGTGATACGGTGGTGGTCGGTGGCCAGGAGCGGCTGCAGGACGGGATGGCGGTGATGATCAAGCCGCTGCCCGAGGTGGCGGCGCCGGGCGCAGGAGAGGGTCCCTGAGCGACATCCATCGGCGGCTTCGCCGGAGTGTAACGGCGCTGCTCCTCCTGCTCGGTCTCGCGGCCGGGATCGCCTCCGCCCAGGGGTCGGTCGCCGGCCGCTGGCACATGCGGCTCTCGAGTGGCAACACGATTCTGCGCGGTGATCTTCGACTCGAGCAGCGCGGATCCACGCTGTCGGGGAGCCTGGCGCTCGAGTCGAGCGACGATCCGCCGGTCGCCATCAGGGAAGGGACGATCCAGGCCGATGGCACGCTGGCGTTCGTCGTCGATGCTCCGGGGGCGACGCGCTTCACCGGCCGGCGGGACGGCGCCGGGCTGATCGGCGAGGCGATGCTGGACCCGGGCCGCGTCCTCCGCTGGACGGCCCAGCGGTTGTCCGCGGGGGCGGAGTTCTACGCCGCCCTCCCACGGTTTCGAGCGGCGCAACTGACCATCGGACGGAACGCGACCGAGGTGCGTCTCCCCGGTGCCTGGCTGGCGGCGCTCCCGCCCGCACCTGCCGAGGCCGACCGGGCCGGCCCGCTCGCGGTGGCGGCCGGCCTCACGCCGATCCCTCCGGACTCCCTCGGGGAGTATGGATTCCTTCCCTCCCTCGGCCTGGTGCGCCGGGCCGAGTTTGTCGTCGCCATGACCGGGGCGCTGACGGCGGTCCGCGCCGGGCTGCCGGCAGGGGACCAGGACCAGTTCGACGCGATCTTCCGCCCGCGGGGCGACTGGCTCGTGGATCTGCATGCCGCCGCCCTCGGTTCGGCGCGCCGGCGTTTCCAGCGGCTCTCGTGGGAGGATGCCCGCCCCGCCCTCGCCGCCGCCGGGCTCCTGCCTGCGGCCCTCCCGCCCGGCGCGGCGGAGCTTCCGGTCGCTCTCTACCGGCTCGCGGTTCTCCGGGAGACCGACAGTACGGCGTTCGAGGCCGCGCGGGAGCGTCTCCTCCGCACGGGCGGCGTGTCGGGCTCCATGGCCGGCGCGCTGCTCGACGGGTACCGCGAGGCCGCGGCCTGGCAGAGCGAGGCGGTCACGTTCCTGCTGGGCGCCCGCTGGGTCCGGGGCGCCGAGGGGCGCACCTCGCTCGCCGGATTGATGCGGGCCGCGTGGGCGGTGCCCGATCTTCCGGTGCCGACCATCCGGGCCCGGTACTTTGGCATCCCCGAGGCAATGCCACGCATCGGCATTCCGGCCGAGGTGGTCGGACGGATCGTCGTGCCGCAGAACTGGACCGGCGGCGAATGGGTGGACCGCCGGGGGGCGGCCGCGGTGCTGGACGTCCTCCGCGGGCTGCGGCTCGAGATCGGAACCAACACGACGCTCGACGCCGACGGGCCCTGGATCGTGACCAGCGTGCGCCGCGAGGCGGCCGGCACCCCGTCGGGGTTTCTCGAATCGACCGATGAGATCCTGGAGGATCCCGGAAACCCGCCGCTCTTCGCCGTGGCGACCGCCCTCCACGAGTGGCAGCATCTCCTGATGGAGCGCCATCGGTTGCTCCTGGCGGCCGGGGGAACGCTGCAGGACGACGGCGCCGGTCTGCAGTACGTGGCTTCCGACCTCTTTCTGGCCGAGGGCTTGTCCGAGTGGGAATCGGAGCGGATACTGGCGCCGCTGGTGGCGGAGCTGCCGATGCTTGGCGTGGGGGAGGCGCAGAAGCTCGCCGTGCTCGAGTCGTTCAACCCTGCCGATCCGCACGTCGTCGGGTTGCGGATGATGCGGGCCCTGGTGGCGGCCCTGGGTACGCCGGCCGCCGCGCGCGCGCTGGTGTTGGCCCACGGCGACAATCCGTTCGCCGTGGCCGCCGCCGTCCCGGCGTGGCAGGGGGTCGACGTGGCCGACCGGGAATTTCCCGCCCGGGGCCAGCGACGCCTGATTCCCGAGACCATGTTCACCATCGAGGACGGCGTCGGCGATGTTGTCGGCACCCGGATCCGCGTGCTGGCCGATGGGGCGCCGGGGAGGTAATCTCCATCCATGCCGAGCTCCCGCCGTCCGGTCGCCGCCCGAACCCCCAGGAACAGCTGATGGCCACATCGTCGTCCGAACTCGTGCCGGGAGCCAAGGCCCCCGCGTTCAAGGCCCTCTCCGACCGCGGTGAGACGGTGGCGCTCAAGGATTTCAAGGGACGGCCGGTCGTGCTCTACTTCTATCCGAAGGATGACACCTCCGGGTGCACGACCGAGGCGTGCGAGTTCCGGGACAGCTGGCGCGCGGTCCAGGCGACCGGGGCGGTCGTGCTCGGCGTGTCGCCGGACGGCGTGGCCAGTCACCAGAAATTCAAAAAGAAGTATGAGCTTCCGTTCACCCTCCTCGTCGACGAGGACCATGCCTTAGCCGAGGCGTATGGGGCCTGGGGCGAAAAGAGCATGTACGGACGGAAGTATTTCGGCGTGCTCCGGAAGACGTTTCTCATAGACGGGCGTGGCAAGATCACGCATGTCTTTCCGAAGGTGAAACCACGCGGCCACGCCGCCGAGGTCCTGGCGGCGCTCGCGGAGTAGCGAGCGGCCGTCCGTAGTCCTACGGATTGCCCCTTCGCCTGTCACGTTCGTACTCTGGTGTGCCCAAATACATGGAGACTCCCATTCGTACCCCATCGCTTCTGGTCCTGCTCGCCGCGGCGCCGTTGCTTTCCTGCAGTCCGACCGTCAACGTCGTGGCCACGCCGGCCATGCCGGTGGAGGCCCTGCCGGGCGAGACCCACTTCCGCAACATCCAGCAGCTGACGCACGGCGGCAACAACGCCGAGGCGTACTTCTCGAAGTCCGGCCGGCAGCTGATCTTCCAGCGGCAGGAAGACCTGGCGAGCGGGTGCGACCAGGAATACATCATGAACATCGACGGCACCGGCATGCGGCGGGTGTCGAACGGCCTCGGGCGGACAACCTGCGGCTATTTCTACGACAACGACAAGCGGATCCTGTACAGCAGCACCTTCGAGTATGACGCGGCGTGCCCGGTCCGACCCGACATGTCGAAGGGGTACGTCTGGCCGCTCGGGCACTTCGAGATCTATGCCGCCCTGAACGACGGCAGCGAGCTCACCAAGCTCACCGACGACAAGGCCTACAACGCCGAAGCGACCGTCTCGCCCGACGGGAAGCGGATCATCTTCACCAGCACCCGCGACGGTGACATCGATCTCTACAGCATGAACATCGACGGCTCGAACGTCCGGCGCCTGACCACGCGGATCGGCTACGACGGCGGCGCGTTCTACTCCCCGGACGGGAAGCAGATCGTCTGGCGCGCGTCGTATCCGGTGACGGCGGCCGACACCGCCGACTACCTGGACCTGCTCAAGCAGCGCCTGGTGCGGCCGGCGGCCCTCGAGATCTGGGTGGCCAACGCCGACGGCAGCAATCCCCGGCAGGTCACGCACCTCGGCGGCGCGAACTTCGCCCCCTTCTTCTCGCGCGACGGCAAGCAGATCATCTTCACCTCCAACCACCTCGATCCACGGGGCCGGAACTTCGACCTGTTCCTGATCAACGTCGACGGCACCGGGCTGCAGCAGCTCACGTTCGACCCCGACTTCGACGGGTTTCCCATGTTCAGCCCCGACGGCAAGAAGCTGGTCTGGGCCTCCAACCGGAATGCGAAGACGCGCGGAGAGACCAACGTATTCATCGCCGACTGGGTGAAGTAGCCCGGCGGCGTCACGCGAGCGGAGAAACTGCGGGGTACCGGCGCGCGTAGGGTGCGCCGGTGCCCCGCGCCGCGTCAGCCCTTCACCACATCTGCCGCCGGGGTTAGGTTACCGCCCCCGTACTTTCACTCGGACCCGACGACACCCATGCCCCAGTCCAAGACCACCCCCTCACATCCCGCGTTTTTCGTCTGGCTGTGGGAGTGGGCCAAGTCCATCGCCGTGGCGCTGGTGGTCTGGCTGGTGCTCCGGACGTTCCTGGTCCAGGCCTTCCGCATTCCGTCCGGCAGCATGGAAAACACCCTGTTGATCGGCGACTTCCTCTTCGTCAACAAGGCGCTCTACGGCGCGGAGATCCCCCTGGTGCACAAGCGGCTCCCCGCGTTCCGGGAGCCGCAGCGGAACGACATCCTCGTGTTCGACGGGGTCGAATCCGACATGGAAATCGTCAAGCGGATGGTGGGGATGCCGGGCGACACGCTGGCCATGGAGGGGGGACAGCTGATCCGCAACGGGGTCCGGCTCGACGAGCCGTACGTGGTGCACGAGACGCCGTTGCCGCTGGCGGGACCGGAGCAGCGGTTCATCATGCGGCAGTGGCAGGTGAAGTACCTCGTCGGCCGCGACACCGCCACCTACAACCCCGACCTGCAGGACTGGGGCCCCATCGTCGTGCCGCCCGACTCGTTCTTCATGATGGGCGACAGCCGGGACAATTCGCACGACAGCCGGATGTGGGGCTTCCTGCCGCGGGCAAACGTGCGCGGGCGCCCGATGTTCATCTACTACAGCTATGACGCCAAGAGCTGGAAGCCGCTCCCCTTCCTGACTGCCATTCGATGGGGACGGACGTTCAGCCGCCCGAGGTAGGGGCCGAACGCCCCGCGGGGCGATTCCGGCGGTGGTGGCGCTTCCCGAGGAGCTGGGCGGAAGTGCGCCGCCTCGGCTGGCGCGCCGTGGTGGCGTTCATCGTCTTCTATCTCGTGCGGGACCTGATCCTGTACGTCCTGCTTCCCTACCTCGTCTACCGCGAGGTCGTCGCGCCCTAGGCCTCGCCATGGGGGTGGTAGGGGGACTCCGGTGACCGGGACGGGTCGGGGGCCCGGGGGAGGTAAGCGGCGCTTCGACCGCACTTGGTGCAATGCAGGTCGATCCGGCCAAGTTCGGGCGGGGCGCTGGCTGGGGGGCGCTTCGGAGTCCGCGTGATGGTCTCGGTTCCGCAGGAAGGGCAGACCAAGGGCTTCCCGTCACGGTCTGCTGCGACCAGGGCGAGCGCTTCCGGCGCACGGAACTCCTTGATGCCCCTACGGCCCATGGGCGGCCCTTCCCCGGGGTGCGGCGTCGCGCCCCCCAGTCCTCCCAATCTACGGTTCGCCTTCGGAGCGCGCAAAGTCACGCGGTCCACTCGAGCCGGCCCGCAGGGCCACTGAACATCAATGTCGCGTAAATGTCGTGACAGTGACTCTGTCTAGGGGCTCGTTTTCCCCGCCTGCCACCCAGTTCGGTCCCTCGGCTTGACTGGGCCCGGCGCCTGTGGTACGTTGGCGCCGGCAAGACGTAACGCGACATAGCGTTACGCCACCTGAAGCAGACTGAACGTCCCGGTCCGAAGGAGTTCTTGTGGTGTCTGAACTTGGCGGTGCACAGATTTCAACATTGCTCGAGAGCCTGCCCGGCATCGCCACGGTGCTTCGGAGCCCGGTGGCCGATGCCCTGGTGAACGTCATTCGCGCGGCGGCGCGGCTCTCCGAATTTGATATTGCCGATGCCGATGAGCTGGTCAAGTACGCCACCCGTCGCGGCCTCCTGGCCGAGGACGAAGGCGAGCGTCTCATGAGCGATTTGCAGGCGGCGCATCAGAAGAAGCTCGACCGGATCGCGGCCCGTCCCAAGCCCGCCAAGTCCAAGGGGGCCACCACCAAGCCCAAGCCGAAGGCCAAGGCGAAGCCGAAGGCGGCCAAGAAGGCGCCGGTCAAGAAGGCGCCAGTGAAGAAGGCGCCGCCCAGGAAGAAGCACTAGGCTCGCGTGTCGACATGAAAGCGCCCCCCGGCAGATGCCGGGGGGCGCTTTGTCATGCGGGCAGCGCGGGCGCGTCAGGTGCGGAAGGCGCTCATGGCGTCGGTCAGGCGTGTTGCGCCCTGCAGCAGGTCGCCGGCGGCGGCGGCCATCTCCTCGGTCGAGGCGCTCTGCTCCTCCGCCGCCGCCGTCACTTCCTGGCTGGCCGACGCGTGCTCGGTCGCGGACGCGGCCACCTCCGCCGTCTTCCCGCCCAGCTGGTCCACGATCGTCCGGTTGAGCGCGGCCTGGGCGGACACGACGGCGGCCGCGGTGCGCACTTCCTGCACGGCAGCGCCGATGTCATCGAGGGCCCGGGCGGCGGCGCCCGCCACGCCCTCGATGCCCCGCACCTTCCCGGTGCCGATCTGCATGGTGCCGGACACCTCGCGCACCTGGTTGCGGATGAACTGCACCGTCTTGGTCACGTCCTCGGCGGCGCGGGCGCTCGAGTCGGCCAGGTGCCGCACCTCCTCGGCCACGACCGCGAACCCGCGGCCATGCTCCCCGGCCCGCGCCGCCTCGATCGCGGCGTTGAGGGCCAGCAGGTTGGTCTGCGAGGAAATCTGCTTGATCAGGTCGATGAACTCGGTGATCGACTCCGACTTCCGGGCCAGCTCCTGCACCTGCTGCGCAGAGGTCTGGACCACCTCGCGCACGTCGAGCAGGGTCTGGCCCGCGGCCGCCACGTCGGTCCGGTGCCGCACGGCGAGGTCCCGGATCGTGTCGCCGAGCACCACGACCCGGTTCGAGGCCTCGTCGGCCTCGGCAGCGGTGGCGCGCAGCCGGCCCAGCAGCTCATCGGCGTCGCGCATGCCGTGCACCTGCGTCTCGGCGCTGTGCGACATCTTGACCATCGCGGTCGAAATCTCGCCGCTGCTCGCGGCGAGTTCCTCGCTCATGGCGGAGAAGTCGCTGGCGCTCCCCGAGATCTGGTTCGATTCCTTCACGACGATGCCGACCACCTCGCGGAGGCGGGCGGCCATCTCGTCCATGGCGCCGGCCAGCCGCCCCAGTTCGGTCGGCATGTCACCGAGCGTCACCGGGCGGAGGTCCCCGCCGCCGAACCGCTCGGCCGCCCCGACCAGCCGGCGCAGCGGACGGTCGACGGTCCGCACGGTGTAGACGGTGGTGGCCACGCCAAGGATGAGCGCCAGCCCGAAGAGCGCCCAGACGTTGCGCTCCCGGCCGCCGGCGTCCTGCTGCAGCGCCTGGATGCGAATGAGGGCCCGCGCACTCTGCGAGCGGGAGAGGGCGCGCACATCCGCCACCAGGGTGTCGGCGGGTGCGCGGGCCGCGTCGGCATAGCGGCGCGCCTCGGCGTCCCGGCCGAGATCGGCCAGCGCGTGCGCCATCGAGTAGGAGACCTCGATGGCCGCCTGCTCCTCCGCGATCTTGTTCGTGATGTAGCGGTCCTGGGTGGAGAGACCGCTCAGCTGCCGGAAGGTCTGCTGGTAGGCGTACGCCGAGTCGCCGCTCGCGATGAACTCCCGCTGGAGCGCCACCGAGGGGTCGAGGAGGTATTGCTCAGCGCTCCGGATTTCGTTCAGGACCGCGCCGACGAGACCGCTGCCCGCCTCGGTCCCGGCCATGAGCGCGCCGGTCTCCACCTCGACCGCCTGGCTGATCAGCCGGATCGCGCGCGTGGAACTGAGCGCGATCAGGAGCACCAGCGTCACCAGCACCACCATCCCGACGATGACCTGGCTGCGGAGGCTCTTCAGGAAGCTCATTGTCCCTCCGCCAGCTGCATCACGCCGTCGCGCACTTCCCCGACGTAGATCTTGAGGCTCGGCACGTCGCCATTGCTGTCGAAGGCGACGGTGCCCATGGCGCCCTCGAAGGCCGGCGTGGTCGTGCCGATGCCCGCGAACGCGTCGCGGAGCTTCTGCCGGTCGGTGCCGACCCGGAGCATCGCCTGGCGCAGCATGTACACCGCGTCGTAGGCCGCCGCGCCCGAGCCGTTCGGGTCGCCGGCGCCCGGGAACCGCGCCCGGTACGCCTCGACGAACCGTCGGTTGGCCGGGGTGTCGGTCTCCGCAAAGTACGAGGAGGTGACGTAGGTCCCGTTCGCCACCGGCCCGGCCAGCGCGATCTGCTCCAGCCCGTCGCCGCCCATCGCGGGAATGGTCAGGCCCTTCGTCCGCGCCTCGGTCAGGATGGTGCGCGCGTCGGGGTCGTAGCCCGCGATGACCATGAACTGCGCCCGCTTGTTGCGCGTCAGGAGGTCCACGTACGGCCCCACGTCGGGCGTGTCGCCGAGGTAGGGATAGGCGCCGATGACGCTGCCCTGCAACGAGGCGAACTCCGTCTCGAACGCGGAGCGGATCCCGCGGCCGTACTCGCTGTTGGTGTAGAAGACCGCCCCGCGCTGCAGCCCCAGCCGCTCGCGCGCCCAGTGGGCCAGCGCCGACCCGTGCGCCAGGTCGCTGGGGCAGACGCGGAAGGTGTAGGGGCCGGCGTCGGTCACCGCGGGCGCGGAGGCGGCCGGGGCGATTTCCAGCAGGGGGTCGGTCCCGCCGTTGTACACCGGCGCGGCGGCCAGCGTCGGGCCGGAGAAACCGTGCCCGATGACGGCCACGACCGGCGAGTTGTAGAAGTCGGTGGCCACCACGATGGCGGAGTCGGTGTCGGCGTAGTCCTCGCGCTCGACCAGCTCGATGAGCCGTCCGTTGACGCCGCCCGCCGCGTTGATTTCCTCCGTCGCGAGCTGCGCCCCGTAGCGAATCGGAAGACTGAGGGGATCGGTGAAGTTGGCCGTGACCCCGATCTGGATGGGGCCGCTGCCGCGTCCGCAGGCGCTGATCACGAGGAGACCCAGTAGGAGCGCGACCGCGCGCGTCCCACCCGGCCGATGACAATGCAGGACCACGTCAGGCTCCGGGCGTCATGCGAGGGAAATCCGCATCGGCGGACGAGTACTCAGGGGAGTCGCTGTAGGTTAGCCGGGAGGGCGGGGCTTGGCAATCCGCGGGGAGGTGCCTTCACCGAGCGTCCAACCGTCGAGCACCGGGCCGTCCACGAGACTGACGGACGTCTCGACGCGGCCGGCGCCCGCGCGCCAGGTGAGGCGGAGCATCTGCGTGCCGAGGATCCATTGCGCCATGCCCTGTACTCCCTGGACGGTCGCCGGTCGCGGGCCGTAGACCGCCTCGATCTCGTCCCGCCAGCGCACGAAGTCGGCGGTGGGCAGGGTGGCCGACACCGTCACCACACCGGTGAGGCTGTCGATCGCGGCCAGCCAGATGGACACCGGTGTGTCCGCCACCGGGTCGGCCACCTGCGCGCGGCACTCCTGCAATCGGGGGTCGGCCGTGCTGCGCTGGCAGGCGAGTCCCGCACCGAGGAGCAGCCGGACCTGCGCGTCCGTGGACGCGAGCGACACGCCGGCCCGGAATCCGTAGAATGAGAGCGCCGCGGCCTGCGCGCCAGCGGGCGCGGCGGCACACAGGCCCGCCAGGGCGAGCGCGATGCCCCGCAGCGGGGAAATCAGGACTTCCGGACGTTGGCCGCCTGCAGCCCCTTCGGGCCTTCCACGATATCGAACTCAACCGCGTCGCCCTCGGCCAGGGAACGGAACCCCTCCATGGTGATCGCGGTGTGATGCACGAAGACGTCCTTCCCCCCCTCCTGCGCGATGAACCCGAAGCCCTTCGCATCATTGAACCACTTCACGGTGCCCTTCGCCATTGCCGCAACCTCAGTTCAACGGGAAAAAAATGGCCGGTCGGAGCGGGTGCGTCCGAACGGCAAGACCTGACTCGACTCCTTCCTTCGACTGCCGTGCATGTTCCAAGCTGCGAAGGGCGGCGAAATCTGTCAATACGCCGGCGGCGCCGACAGCGTCAGCCCCACCGAGCGCAGTTCGTGGTCCAGCAGCCACGCCTTGGTCTCGAGCCCGCCGCCGTACCCGACCAGGCCGCCGTCCTTCCCGACCACGCGATGACACGGGAGCAGAATGGCCAGGTGGTTCGAGCCGTTCAGCTGCCCCACCGCCCGCGGGTGGATGCCCGTGCTCGTGGCAATCTCCTCGTACGAGCGGGTCTCGCCGAAGGGAATGGCGGTCAGGGCGCGCCACACCGCCGCCTGCGAGTCGCTGACGCTCAGGTAGTGCGTCAGGTACTCCGGAAAGGGGAAGGGGCGTGGACGCCCCGCGAAGTAGGCGGTCAGCCACGAGGTGGCCTGCCGGCAGGGGCCGGTGTCGATCACCGCCCCGGGCGCATGCTGCTGCAGTCGCTCTGCCAGGCGCAGGCGCCCGGTCCGCTCCGCGAACTCGACGATCAGCGGGCCTTCGCGCGCCTCGAGAATCGTCAGCACGCCGACGGGCGACTGGTAGGATGTCCACTCAATCCGCATGGGGCGTCTCCATCGCCCAATCTATCCGCGGACGCGGCCCTTGGCCACGCGCCGACGGAGGTGGACGCCCGGCCGGACCGGTGTAACTTGATCGATCCCGTTTTCGGAGACTCCCGATGCTGCTCGCGCTCGCCATGCTGCTGCAACAGGTGCCGACCCCGACCCCTGTCGCTTCGGTCCGGATCCGTCCGGCCGAGGCGGCGGTGACGGTTGGCGACACCCTCCGGCTCACGGCCCAGGCCTTCGACTCCAGCGGCCGCGAACTCACCGACGTGCGCATCCGCTGGTTCCAGGCGGGGGGCCAGTTCGAGGGGACGGTGGACAGCACGGGGCTGGCGACGGCCGGCGCCGTGGGCGCGCTGCGCGTCACGGCCCTGGCATCCCCGAAGGGAGGCGGCCGGCCCAAGACGGCGTTTGCGGTCATCACCATCGTGCCGGGGCCGGCGGCCTCCATCGCCCTCGCGCCGGCACCGAGCCGGCTCTACGTCGGGCAGAGCGTGGCCGTGACCACCACCGTCACGTCCGCGGCCGGCGACACCCGGCACGATCCGGTCAGCTGGAGCTCCGACCAGTCGGGAGTGGTGGCGGTCTCGAGTACCGGGATCCTGACGGCGGTGCGGCCCGGGCGCGCCACGGTCACGGCCCGGGCGGGCCAGGCGAGCACCACCCTCCAGCTCGCCGTGGCGGCGAACCCGGTGTCCAGCGTCGAGGTGAAACCGGCCCTCGCCACCGTGCGCACCGGCGACGTCATCCGCTTCGGGTTCGAGGCCCGGGACCGGAACGGTGGGCCCGTGGCGGACGTGATCCCCGAATGGATGGTCACGCCCGGCTCTGCGCTGATCGGGCCCGACGGCGGCTTCGTCGCGAGCGAGCCGGGCGTCTACCGCGTCGTCGGGGCGTTCGCAGGGCGCGCCGCCGCCGCCACGGTCACCGTCGGCCCCCGCGACGTGGTCCGGCCCACCACGCTCGTCGGGCGCCTGCCGGTCAAGGGGTTCGCCACGATGGAGTTCTGGCTTCATCCCGACGGGCGCCACGGCTACCTCTCGACCCTCGGGGACCGCGTCTACGCGGTCGACCTGGCCGACCCCGCCGCACCGGTCATCACCGATTCGGTCATGGTGGACGCGCGCGCGATCAACGACATCATGACCACCGAGGACGGCCGCTTCGGCGTGATGACCCGCGAAGGCGCCTCCAGCCGCAAGAACGGGATCGTCATCCTCTCCTTCGAGGATCCGGCCCATCCAACGGTGGTCTCGGAGTTCACCGAGACCGTCACCGGCGGGGTCCACAGCACCTTTGTCTACCGGGGCTTCGTCTACCTGACCGACGACGCCACCGGCTCGATGCGCGTCATCGACATCCGCGACCCGATGGCCCCGAAGCAGGTGGCCCGGTGGGAGACGCCGGGCACCGCCGCCGGCCGGATGCTGCACGACATCGACGTGCAGGACGGGCTCGCGTACCTCAGCTACTGGAACGACGGGCTCGTGGTGCTCGATGTCGGCAACGGCATGCGCGGGGGCAGCCCCGAGAATCCCCAGTTCGTCTCGCAGTACAAGTACGACCTCGAATCGCTCTATCGGGACGTGGCGGCGGTCGGCGGCCCCGGCTTCATCCGCGGCACCCACACTGCCTGGCGGAGCGGCCGGTACGTCTTCGTCGGCGACGAGGTCTTCGCCGCCAAGCCCCAGGTCACCGCCGGGCCCAGCCTCCTCGGCCTCGGGCGCGCCTATGGGCGGCTGCATGTCCTCGACGTCTCCGACATCACCCGGCCGCGCGAAGTGGCCTGGTACGAACCACGGGACGGCGGCACGCACAACGTCTGGGTGGCGGGCGATACCCTCTACCTGGGCGACTACCAGGGCGGGCTCCGGGTGCTCGACATCAGCGGGGAGCTGCGCGGGGACCTGCTGGCGCAGGACCGCGAGATCGCCCACGTGTACACCGGCGACGCCAGGGGCAACTTCCCCAACGCGGCGATGGCCTGGGGGGCGATCTACCGCGACGGCAACATCTACGTGCCGGATGTCTTTTCCGGGCTCTGGGTCGTGCGGGTGGAGCCGAAGAGCGAACTGACGCCCTGATCCGGGTCACGGTGGCCGCAACGGGGGCATCCCTCTATCTTTCCCCGTCTATGACCACAACCCAGAATCTCGTCGTGAAGAACTTCACCGACCGCGCCGAAGGCCTCGCGCATTTCATGCTCCGGGCCGGGGAGGCGCCACGCTTCATTGCCATCGATGACCAGGCTGGCTGCCCCATGGAGACCGCCCTGGCCGCCCTGGAATGGACCCGGGTCGTCGGCATCCTCCGGGATGACGATCTGTTGCACGCCGGCCGCCTCACCAGCGAAACCGCGGCGGCCGTCGTGGAGCGCAAGTCCGACCGGGGTCCGCAGTACGTCTACCTCGGTCCCCGGCTGGACGCTCCCCCGATGGACGTCTTCGAGGGGTCGGTCCTCTACGACGAACCCGGCGTCAAGGCGGTGGAGTTCAACCACCGTGCCCACGCCCTCGCGCACTTCCTCCGGGCCACTTCCGGCGTCGGCGCCCTGATGGCGCTGCTCGGACGGCGGGCACCCGAGTTGCGGCACCTCCGGCGCTGGCTCGGGCCCATTCTCCAGGAACTCGACGCGCCCCGTCCCCTCATGGCCGGATGGTTTGCCGCGTCGGCGGGCGGCTGCCTCTTCGCCTATCCCGACGGCGACGTGGTCTGCCGGTACATCGAAGTGGGGCTCGAGTCGTGAGCCGCGCGGCCTGGATCGCAGGGCTCACCATCGCGCTCGCAGCTCCGGTGCACGCGCAGAATGGGCGGGAGCACTTCATCACCCCCGATACCGCGCTCGACGCAGCGCACGCGTCGCAGCAGCAGGCGTTTCTGGTCCTCCGCGACTCGACCTCCGCAATCAGCGCCGCCGGCGCCAAGCTGATGAGCGGCATGAGCCCCTCCAGGTCCCTGGCCTGGATGCAGACCCGAGCCCGGGGCGTGGTCGCGGCCTGCTCCAGCTCCAGCGGGCCGCTTGCCACCGCGCGGGCGGTCACGGAGCACGCGGCGTGGCCAAAGAAGCCCCAACAGCAGGCCCAGTCCGACCTGCTCAAGGAGATGTCCTCCCTCGCGGGGGTACTCACCGACTGCGAGAAGCGATGGACCGCCCTGGCCACCGACACCAGCGAGGTCTCCCTGCGGGACAACGCTCCCTACCAGATGAAGGTGCTCGAAGACAAGCTCGACAAGTTCAACCGCAGCGTGCGAACCTACCTCCGATCCATCGACATCACCCTGCCGCCAAGCGGCGCCTAGTCCCCTGACCGCCCCGTCCCGGCTGCGGGCGGCTGGGGGTTTGTGGATACACATTTCCACATGGGGTGGACAACGCCGTTACAGGGCTGCCCTGTCATGATTTAGGGTTCCACAAAGAGCCCACATGAAGTAGCGTAACCCGAATAAATACAGGCACTTGCGCCATTTTCCCCGGTCCCTAGCTTTGAAGGGCATCCGGGCGGTCTGACAGTGCGTCCTCGCGGCGCGCTGGCGATGGTTCGGGTGAGTTCGGACCGGAGGAGCAGGGGAGGGGGTCGATGCCGTAATGGCTCGGCTTCCGATGAGCCTGGACCAAGGCCGGCCGAACGGGTGGAGCCAGTCGCGCGCTCTGCCCACCCCGATCTGGCGCCTCGGGGTGCCGTGCGAAGGGACGGTCCGCGACCCGACCCGACTCGCAGCGCTCGCAACGACGACCTCGGCCGGATCCTGATCGGGCCGGGGCCACGACCGAAGGGGCTGGTCCCCGACGGGTCCTTGTGTGAAACGGCCGCCCGGTGAAGAACCGGGCGGCCGTTTCTGCGTCTGTCCCCCGGGCGTTTCCCTCAGCCCCCCCAGTCGCTCCGTCCACGATAGGCACGCCGCCGGTCGAGCTGCCAGAGGCCCCGGGCGCTCACCAGGTCCTCGCCCTCGAAGTTCTCGGGATCCGCCAGGGCGTCGGCCATGCTCGCCGTCTTGGCGCTGGCGTTGTCGGCGTAGTGCAGCACCTCGGCCTCGAGCGTCATCGGCGCCACGGCGGCGCCGAATTCGAGCCGCCCGTGATGCGAGAGGACCAGGTGCTGAAGGATGCCGAGCTCCTGCTCGGTGCACGGCATCGGCTGCGCGGCGCGCACCGCGCGGTCGAGCATCAGCGCCCCCAGCACCACGTGGCCCTGCAGGCTGCCCGCCTCGGTCATCGCGAAGAGACCGCCCTCCCAGCGGTACGCCTCCAGCTTGCCGATATCGTGGAGCAGCACCCCGGCGAGCACCAGGTCGGGCTCGGCCCGGCACACTCGCGCGATGGCGCGGGCGATGCTGGCCACCTCCACGGTGTGCTTGAGGAGGCCGCCGAGCTCCGCGTGATGGCCGGCGAGGCTGGCGGGGCAGGCCTCGTAGCGCAGCCGGAAGTCATCGTCGGCGTAGAACAGGTCGAGGGTGGCGGCGAGTCGTGGACGGGCGATCTCGGCGCGCCACCCGTCGAGCGTCTTCCAGTACGGCGCCGGGTCGCCGATGGACGGCACCAGCTGGCTCAGCTCGACCGCCCCCTTCGGCAGGGGCCGGAGGGACGTGACCTTCAGCTGACGGACGCCGCGGTACAGCGCGACCTCGCCAATGACCTGCACCACGTCGCCCGCGGCGAGCCCGGCGATCTTCGGCTGGTCCTCGAGCCAGAATGGCGCGGTGGCGAGCTTGCCGGTCGCGTTGGCCAGCGTCAGGATCGTGTGGGGCGTATCGCCTCCACGGCGGTCCACGCCGAGGATCAGGAGCGGATCCTGGATGCGCTGGCCGGGAGAAAGGCCCGGCAGTTCGGTGGGGTGGCTCATCGGTGCGGCTCGGTCCGGAAGAAGGGATCGGAGCAAAGGTAACAGCCTCCGCCAGATCGGTACGGAGTGGATGCCACGGGAGCGTGACCATGCCCGACTCGGCGATCCTTGCCCCGGATCGGATGACGGATACCTTCTCCCCTCATGGACGCTCAACCCCTCCTCCTCGTCACGACGAACCCGGAAGCGGCGCAGCGACTCACGGCGGCCCTCGCCAGTGCCGGCCACCAGGTGGTTCCCGCGTCCGGCGGAGCGGAGGCCGCACTCGCGCTGGGCGTGCCTGGTCTGGGCGGGGTTGTGGTGGACCTGGCGCTGCCGGGGCTTGATCGCGCCGCCTTGCGACGGTCACTCACTCCGGCAACCCCGCTGCCTCCCGATTCGCTGGCGGATGCGGAGCGGCGGCACATTGTCCTCGCCCTCAATCACACGCGGGGCAACAAGCGGCAGGCGGCGATCCTGCTGGGGATTTCCCGGTCCACGCTGCTGCACAAGATCCGGAAGTACGGTCTCGAGGCGGTGGCGGTGCGGGGGCGAACGGCGGGTTAGGCACACCGCGTGGCCCGGAGTCCACGGGACCTCCGGACCCGGTCCCCGCCGGTGCCGTCTTCCGGCGTGAACCGCGCGGCGTGACCGCCCTCCCCGGCTCCTCCTTCGCTTCGCTCACCGCTCGATGCGCACCCGTCCAAGCCGGGAGATGACCACCCGCCGCGTCGCCCCCCCCTTGGCGAGGGTCCAGGACGCGTTCGACAGCCCCGTGGTGATGCCGCTGGGGGAGAACGTGAGGGTCCGCGCCGCCCCGGTCATGGTGACGGCAAACTGGGCGGGGCCCGGGAGGCTCCATCGCCGGACCGGCCCCCCCGGCTCCATTGCCTCCATGATGAGCGAGTCGGACGAGATGTGGAGCAGGGTGACCCGGGATTCCACCACCGCTGCGACACGCGCGCGCGCGTGGGCGCCGGCGATTTCCCCGGCGGCATGCTCGACCGCCAGGGTGTCGAGCGGCTCCGAGAGCCGGGGGGCCGCAATGCCGAGCACGAGCCCGACGATGCTGAGGGCGACGAGAAGTTCGAGCAGGGTGGCGCCGCGTGTCATGGTGCCACGATATCGTCCGGTGGCGCGCCCCCGTCATCCCCGGGCGGCGACTGTCATCCTGCGCACGCAGGCGCCCCTTGCTCCCGCTCCCTGGCGGAGGCATACTGCGAGTCCTTTCTGACCCCTGGGGATTGGTGGCGTATGACAGCGCGCGTGCTGGTCGTCGACGACGAGCCGGCCATTCGCCACGCGGTGGGCCGGCTGTTTCGCCGTGAAGGGTGGACCGTGGTGACGGCGGCCACGGCGGGGGAGGCGATCGCCGCGCTGGAAACGGCGCCGGCCGACGGGGTCGTGCTGGACTATCATCTCCCCGGGATGTCGGGCGCGGAACTCGGCGCCGAAATTGTGCAGCGCTGGCCCCGGCTCGGCGGCCGGTTAGTCTTCGTGAGTGGAGACCCGCACCTGACGGTCGAGGCGTTTCCGCCGGCCTGTCGGGGGGCGCACCTGATCCGGAAACCCTTCGACCTCCTCGACCTGACGTCGGCGATGCGGGGTGTGCTCGACGCTCCGCCGGACCGTTCAAATTCCTCCGGGACCCTCGCATGACCCTGCCCACCGGGCTGGCCTCGCTGTCAGGTGCCGACCCGCTCGTCGCCCTCCGCGCCTACCGCGCGCTCGCCCCGTGGAGCCTGCGCGATCTTGCCTCCCTTGCCGGGGCGCTGCTGGAGGCTTCCAACATCGTGCCGGTCAATGCGGCGGCGCGGGCGCTGCCGGGGGAACGGACCATCCGGTTCTACGTGGCGCGCGGGCTCGTGAGCCCGCCCGAGGGGCGGGGGACCGCGGCCACCTACGGCTATCGGCACCTCCTGCAGGTACTGGTCATCAAGCTGCGGCAAATGGAAGGCGCCACCCTCGATTCCCTCGGCAAGGAACTGGCGGAGCTGGCCGGCGACATGATGGAGCGGCGCGTGGCGAGCGCGCTGGGGCCGGCGTTGCCGATGCCGGAGCGCGTCCTCGCGGGCCCGGGGACGCACGAACCCCG
>DAOLIZ010000018.1:6754-26787 GCA_035328285.1 Gemmatimonadales bacterium | reverse complement strand
CGGCCGGTGCGGTCGCGACCGCGCTCCCGCTCGCCGCCGGGAGTTCGGCGAGGAATTCCGCCACCGCCGCCGAGCCGCCGGCCTTCGACAGCAGGGCGGTGGCGAGCTGGCGGGCCATCTGCGCGGGATAGCTGGCGCGGAGGTCGGACAGCTTCTGCTCGTACTCGGCCCGGAGCGCCGCGCTCCGCGATTCGAACTCCTCTTCGAGGGAGGTCGCCACGAGGTCCCGCACCGCCGGCGCCACCTCGAGCCCGGCCAGCTGCCGGAGCTGCGACCAGAACATCTGCCGCTCCTCAGCCAATTCCACGATCTCCTTCGACACCCGCAGTCGCCGGAGCCTCCGTTCCTTGGTGAGGGCGAGGATGTACGGGGTCAGGCCCTCCCGCTCCTCGGCGGACAGGGCGAAGAACTCGTGGAAGGGGCGCATCTCCTCGTTCCACTCGCTCGCCGGCACCTCCTTGAAGTGCTGCTTGAAGCGCGCCTCGGTTGCGGCCCAGTCGGCGATGGTCACCGGGAGCTCCAGCGCCTCCTCCGACCCGGAGTCGTCGAGGAACCGGAGGGTGTATGTCGGCCAGAGGTCGTCCACGGCCGGATTGCCGTCGAGCGAGAGCTGGTCGGCGTAGGTCGGGCCGGCGTCCGGATCGAAGGTGAGGAAGGGGAACGCTCGGCTCTCGAGCGCGAGGCGCGCCGCATGCTGTGACCAATCGTCGGCCAGCCCATGCTCGACCGGGCAGGGGGTGTAGACGTTGATCAGCACGGGGCGCCGCTTGTGCAATCCCCGCAGGACGCCGCCGATGAGATGCGAGGCCGCCGCCTGGGAACTCTGGTGCACGTAGACCCCGCGGTGCGCGATGCCGAGCAGCGCGAGTTCCTTCCGGACCTCCTTCTTGCCGTGCTGCGCCTTGCCGAAGCCGGACATGTCGGCGACCTGGCCGGTGAAGCCCGACGTGCAGGCCTGGCCGCCGGTGTTCGAGTACACCTGGGTGTCGAGCACCACGACCCGGATCGGCTTGCCGGAGGCAAGCAGGCGGGAAAGGTTCTGGAACCCGATGTCGAGCATCGCCCCATCGCCGCCCATGGCGAGGATCGGCGGGCAGAGCGCGAACTCGTCGTCGTCGAAATCGGCCCAGGTGAGCGAGGACAGCTGCTCGTCGTGGGTCCCCGGATCATAGGAACCCTCGCGCAGGAGTTCGGCGCGACGGACCAGCGCCACGTTGTCAGCCATCTTGCGCATCTGCGCCTCGAAGAGGCCGATGGCGATGGACGGCGCATCCTGGAAGAGGTGGTTCACCCAGGGGAACGGATACGGGTTGTAGGGATAGGTGCTGCCCCAGACCGAAGAGCAGCCGGTGCTGTTGGCCATGCCCATTGGCGCCCGGCCGACGCCGCTCGGCCCCGCCTGGTAGCGCCACTGCAGGTCGCGCAGTTCGGCAATGGTCCTGGTCAGGCGGGCGAGCTGCTCCCGCTTGGCCGCATCGACCGGCACGGCGGCGGCGCCGCTCCCCTTCGCCGCGGCCTCGAGATCGGCGCCGGAGGCAAGAAGCTCCCGGGCCATCCCGTCCAGGGCCGCGATCAACTCGTCGAGGTGGACGAGGTGTTCCTTCACCCTCGGCTGCATCGATGCGAAAATGGACGACACGATGAGGTGGACGGCGGTCTTCTCGCCGCAGCCCATGCAGGCGCCGTCGCCCCCGACCATCGAGCGGTAGGTGGCCTTCTTGAGCAGGAGCGAGGAGAGGACGCCGATGCCTTCGTCGACGTCGGAGACGTTCACGAAGCGGTCGTCGGTGTCCGGGAGTTCCTGCCACACCTCCCAGTTGCGTCGCAGGAGCGCCAGCGCGTCGTCGTCCTGGCGGACGGTGACCAGCGCGCCGTCGGGGCAGACATCGACGCAGAGGTTGCACCCCTTGCACGCTTCCGGGTTCACGGTGACCGACAGCAGGCCGCCGGTCCCCTTCGCCTTGCCTTCCGGCGCGTCGAAGAAGGGCCGGGTGCGCGCCACCGGGAATTCCGCCAGCCGCTGCTGGACGATGCCGGCCTCGGCGTCGGTCGCCGCGCGACGCTCCGCGTCCCATCCCATCTTGTCTGCCACTGACGCATAGCCCTTTGCGAATGCCGCGGGCACTGCCACTTCCGGCTCCTTGGCGAGGAACCGCTGCACCTCGCGCGCCCACGGCTTCACGATCGGGCGCATCCGCTCGAGGCGGTTCCCGTTGGCGGCGGCCTTGACCACGGCGTTGAGGATGTCCTCGGGGCCGTTCACCAGCCCCGGGATCGCGGCGTCGGGGCACTGGGTCCAGCACTGGGCGCAGCCGGTGCAGTTCTCCGCCACGAAGGCGGGGATCTCCATCCGGACGCCGCTCATGTCGCGGACCGCGCCGGTGGCGGCCGGGATGGCGCTGATCGCCGCGAACGGATCGGCGATGCCGTCCAGCCCCGTCGTGCAGGTGGAGCAGACCTGCTCCCAGAAGCGCCCTGGATTGCCGATGCCGGGCTCGGCGTCCGCCACATCCAGCATGCGCGGGATGTGCGCTACCTCGCCGGGCGCGTCGGGCGCGATGCTGGCCACCGCCTCGACCGGGTGGATCTCGTCGAAACCGCGGCGGATGACGCGGACGTTGTCCTCCACGACCGCCGCCCCGCGGTGGCCGAACTTCTTCTTCAGCTGGTCCCGGATCCCCTCGAAGAGCCGCGCCTCCGTCACCTCTTCCTGCTGGAGCATCGGCGAGGCCCGGAAGAAGGCGCCAAGGAAGGCGGCGCCCTGCATCCGGTACCGCAATTCGACGTCGCTGGCCTCCTCACGGGCGATCGCGAAGGCGTCGAGCACGAAGACCCTGATTTTCCGTTCACGGATCGTGGTGCGCGCCTGGGCCGGCAGGGTCAGCCAAAAGGCTTCGGGAGAGAGGTCGCTCTGGATGACGAAGGTGCCCCCCTCAGCCAGCCCCGCGAGCGGGTCGCTGTGCCGGAACACGTTCGGGTCGGGGGAGAGCACCACGTCCACGTGCTTCAGCTCGCAATTCAGGCGGACCGGGTCGTGCGCGAGCACGGCGTAGAAGGTGGTCGGTTGCCCCTTCTTTTCGGAGCCGTACTTCGGGTTGGCCTTGATCTGCATGCCGAACAGCTCGAACGCCGTCATCGCGAGGTTCTTCCCCATCGTGATGGCGCCCCAGCCGCCGACCGAATGGATGCGGACCGCGGTGGAACTCTCGGGGAGGAGGTTGATATGCCCGGCCGACGGGAGCGACAGCGCGCCGACGTCGGGGTAGCTGTCCAGCATCCGCTCCTGCCAGATCTGCAGCTTCGGCAGCCGGGTGTCGGGCCGCACGAAGTCGATGCCGAGGTAGAACTGCCGCTTCCGGGCGCCACCCGGCAGCATGTTGTCGACCGCCGCCGCGATGTCACCGGGCTGGAGGTCGCGGCTGCCGAGGCCGAAGCACCCGGAGAAGAAATCGGGCACCTGGGCGGCCGCGAGGGAGGCGACACCGGGGTACGGCCTCTCGTCGCGGGGGGCGCGGCCGTTCTCCATCGACTGGGACATCGCGCTGCGCAATTCGCGGAGCAGCGGCGGGTCGACGGCCAGCGGCTGGTCGGTCCGCTCGAGCACCACGACGCCCTTCTTCCCGGCCAGCGCGTGGCTCAGGAGGTCGGCGGGGAAGGGACGGAACATGGTCAGGTTGAGCACGCCGACCTTGAGCCCGCGCTTGGCGCGCAGGTAGTCGGCCACCGCCTCGGCGTTGGACACCACCGATCCCTGGCCGAGGATCACGTACTCCGCGTCCTCGAGGCGGTACCGGCCGATCCGGGCATAGCGCCGGCCGGTGAGCTCGGCGTACTCCTCCATCGCCTGGTCGGTGAGGCCGACGATGTGGTCGAAGTAGAAGGGGCGCTGCGCCGCCACGCCCTGGGCGTAGCTCTCCTGGTTCTGGACGACCCCGAGCATCGCGGGGTAGTCGAGATCGAACATCTCGGGGATGCGGCGGCGCGTCTCGCCGAACACCATCCGCTGGGCGGGGGTGGGCGACGGGATCCGGTCGGCGGGGTCACCGAGGTAGGCCTTGATGAGCTCGCGCTCGGGGAGGCGGAGCGACTCGATCACGTGCGAGGTGAGAAAGCCGTCCTGGGCGCAGATGCCGGGGTTGAGCGAGAGTTCGGCGATCCGGTGCGCGATCAGGTTGAGGTCCGCGACCTCCTGGACGTCCTTGGCGAAGAGCTGGAAGAAGCCGGTGTCGTCCACCGCGTGGTAGTCGTCGTGGCCGGCGTGCACGTTGAGCGCGTGCTTCGTCATGGCGCGCGCCGCGACGTTGAGCACGTAGGTGAGGCGCTTGCCCACCGCGGCGTAGAGCGACTCGTGCATGTAGGCGATGCCCTGGCCGCTCGAGAAGTTGGTGGCGCGAAGGCCCGCCATCGACATGCCCGCGGTCACGGCGGCCGCGGCGTGCTCCCCTTCGGGTTCGAAGAAGAGCAGGCGGCGGCCGTTGACGTTTCGGCTCCCGTCGGCGACTGCCGCGGCCCACCCCTCGCCCATCTGGGTCGACGGGGTGATCGGGTACGCCCCGGCGGCTTCGCCGGCGGCGGTCTCCATGGCCACCACGGCGTAGCTGCCGTCGAGCGCCTCGAGGGTTCCCGGATAGGGAGGAGGCGCCGGCGCCTTCGCGTCGCGCTTGGGCCGAAAGATCGAGGTCATGCTGCCGCACTCCTGGACAGGGAAGGCTCCGGGACGAACTGGACCCCGTTGAGCCAGACAATCGCGCCGGTCGGGCACCGGGCAATCGCGCCCGGAGCGGCCTGCACATCAAGGTTGTAGTCCACCACGGCGACGCCCGTCGCCACGCTGATCAGCCCGTCGGGGGCGTCCTGTACGCACTTGCCGCACGCGGTGCAGGCCACGGTGCACTGTTCCAGCGCCACGTCGCCGTTGAGGAGGTTCTTGCATTGCACGAAGAGGTGGGTGTCCACCGGCAGCATCGTGAAGAGCCCCTTGGGGCACGCCTCCACGCAATCGCCGCAGGCGGTGCACTTGGCGGGGTCCACCGACGGGAGCCCGGTGGCAGTCATCGTGATGGCGCCGAAGTCGCACACCCGTTCGCAGTCGGCGAGCCCGAGACATCCCCAGGCGCACCCCTTGCCGCCCCCCGCCACGGCGGTGGCGGCCGCGCAGGTCTGGAGCCCGCGGTACTCGGCCAGTGTGCCGGCCACGTCCTGACCGCCTGCGCACTGGAGCCGGGCCACGCGCCGCACCGCCGTCCCCGCCTCGACGCCGAGGAAGCCGGCGATGGCCTTGTGCACGTCATCGGTGCCGACCGTGCACTGGCTCGGCTTGACCAGCCCCTCGACCGCCTGCTCGGCGAAGGCGCGGCACCCCGGCAGCCCACACGCGCCGCAGTTGGCGTTGGGCAGCAGGGACGACACGACGTCGATCCGCGGGTCCTCCCAGACCCACAACCGGCGGTTGGCCAGCGCGATCAGGACCGCGAAGACCAGCGCCACCCCGCTGAGGATCAGGACCGCCAGCATCGTCATGGGCTCAGCTCCCGGCGAGTCCGGACTGGCCGAGCAGCCAGGTGGCGATCCGGTCCACGGCATCCTCGGCGCCCACGGCCGGCTTCGCCGACCCGCCGCTCACTGGAATGCTGAATGGGGTGCGGCCGAGATCGGCCAGGAGGGTCCGCTCCTCGCCCATCTGCCAGGCGCTCATGCCACCCACGGCCTTGCGGGGTTCCTCCCCGAGGGTGCGCACGGTCAGGCGCTGCCACGATTCGTGCCCGCCTGCCGGGTCGTGCAGGAAGACGGCGGAGCCCTCCGGCATCACGGCCGCCACCGCGGGGCCGTCGAAGGTGGCGACGCGATCCAGGCCGGTGCCATCGGTGGTCTGGAGGACGAGGGTGCCCGGGGTGATGCAGCGGGCGAGCGGAGCGGGCGCCGCGGGACCCCGCACCACGAGCACGATCTTCTCGCGCCCGTCGGCAAAGTCGCTCAGCGCGCCCACCTGCAGGTCGGCGCCCTCGAGCGAGACGATGAGCGGCGGGGCGTACCGTCGCGCCGCCTTGCTCCAGGACCGGAATTCCACCGGGTCGAGGAGCGCGTCGTGCTCCTCCGGCCGGTACCGGCCGCCGCGCACCACCTCCGAGAGGATGACGGCGCCGAAGGCGCGGCCGATCTCGGCCAGTGCGTCGCCGACTGCCACGCCGAGACGGCCCCCCTTCTTCAGGTCGACGAGAAAGGCCTGGTCGCCCTGGTCGCGCAGCCCCTGGAGGGTGGCGATGGCGCGGTGCAGCGCCGCCAGCGCGGCCGGCTCGACCGGGGAGACCGCGGGAAAGAGCTCGGCAAAGCGGGTGGCGTCCACCCGTCCGGCGGCGAAGCTCCCGAGCTCCAGGCTGGCGCGCTGGGCCCGCTGTCCGGCGTCGGCCGCCTGTTCGACGAGGAAGGCCTCGGCCTGGGCGAGTGCGCCCTCGATGAGGGACCGGAAGTCGGCGATCGGCTGGGCCATCGCCGCGACCGCTTCGGTGAACCGGGTGTCAGACGGCATAGCGATCGAGCTCCGCGTCGATCAGGGTGACCCGCTCCTCGGGGGTGCGGGGGGGGACACGGCGAATCTCCTCGTACCGTGGCCGCGACGGGTCGCGGTAGAGGACGCCGAGATGGATGTGGTCGGTGGCGCTCGCCACGCGCCGGGCAGCATCGAGGTCGTGTGGGTCATGCCGCACTTGCGAGCGGTAGATCTTCTCGAGCTCGGGAACCACGACGCCGTCGTCGTGGATGAGCATCGCGATGTTTGCAGGATCCTGGACCGCCGCCTGGTAGACCGCCGCGGAGTAGATCGGGCAGCGCTGCAGGATGCGCACAAAGCTGAGGCCGCGATGGTGATACGCGGCACGGAGCGTGGCATAGAGGTGCGACGGGATCCATTCCGCGGTCTGCGCCACGAACGAGGCGTTGGTCACGCCCAGCGACACGGAGAGCGGATTCAGCGAGGGCAGGACGCCGCCCTGGGGCATCGTGTTGCTGGCGAAGCCCTGGGGGGTCGTCGGCGACGTCTGCTTCTTGGTCAGGGCGTAGATCCCATTGTCGAGCAGCAGGACCGTCAGGTTGACGTTGTACCTCAGGGCATGCACCCAGTGCGCCGCGCCGATCGAGGTGCAGTCGCCGTCGCCCATGACCACGAACACCTGCAGGTCGGGGCGGGTGAGCTTGATGCCGGTCGCAACCGGCAGCGCCCGGCCATGGATGCCGTGGAATCCGTAGGTCTTGAGGTAATGCGGGAATCGGCTGGAGCACCCGATGCCGGAGACGAACATGGTCTGTTCAGGCGTCAGCTGCTCGGCGGCCAGGAGCTTCTGGACCGAGGCCAGGATGGAGTGGTCGCCGCAGCCGGGACACCAGCGGGCGCGGGCGCCTTCATAGTCGTTGAGCTCGTAGTGTGACTCGTGCTCGCCGGGCTGGAGCACCGGCAGGAGCCCGCAGGTGATACTCATGCTGCACCTCCCCGCGGGGTACGCTCGCGGATGGCGTCGAGGATGGAGCCGGGCCGCAGTGGCTCGCCCGGCACGCGCGTCCAGCAGTCCACATCGACCAGCGTGGTGGCCCTGAGGACCCAGGCCAGCTGGCCGCGGCGGCGATTCTCGTCGGTGATGTAGGGATCACCGGGCTCGTCGCTGTAGTTGATTTCCACCGTACACACCTTGGCGAACCGGGCGAAGATCTCCTTGAGCCCCGGCTCGAGTGGCGAGAGGAACCGGAGGTGGAGCGACGAGACGCGGAGGCCCTCGCTCCGGGCCCGGTCCACCGCCTCCTCGATGGCGCCCTTGGTGCTCCCCCATCCCACGAGGAGCAGATCGCCCTCGTCATCGCCGTAGATGGGCGGCGGCGTCAGCAGCGACTGCAGCACGGCGAGCTTGCGGCTCCGCATCGCGGAGGAGCGCTGGTGGACGCCGGAACTGTAGGCCACCTTGCTCCCCTCGTCGTGCGAGAGGCCGGTCACGGTATAGGCGCCACCCGGCTGCCCCGGGACGATCCGCTGCGACAGCCCCGTCTCAGGATCCCATTGGTAGGCCTTCTGGCCCGTGGCCACCGGCGCCAGGTCGATCGGGGCGGCCTGCCAGCTCGTATCGGGCCTGGGCCGCGGGAAGGGGGTCACTCCGGTCGCCAGGTTGGCATCCGACAGCACCATGACAACGGTGCGGAACGCCTCGGCGATCCGGCGCGCGGTCACCATGATGTGGAAGCATTCCTCGATGGTTGCCGGTGCCATCACGACATGCGGGGCGTCGCCCGGGCTCGCGAAGAGCGCGGCCAACAGATCCGACTGCTCCACCTTGGTCGGCAATCCGGTACTCGGCCCGCCCCGCTGGACGTCGACCAGCACGAGCGGGATCTCCGTCATGATGGCCAGCCCGAGGAATTCGGTCTTGAGGGCGAGGCCGGGGCCGGACGTGACTGTGAGGGCGACTTTGCCGGCGTAGGAGGCGCCGATCGCCACGCCCACGGCGGCAATTTCGTCCTCTGCCTGGTGGACGATCCCCCCGAACTTTTCGAACACCTCGCTCAGGTAGTGGGAGACCGAGGTGGCCGGGGTGATGGGATACATGGAGCAGAGCTCCATCCCCGCGGCGATCGCGCCGAGGCCGCACGCCTCGTTCCCGTTCATCACCACCAGCGCCTCCCTGATCGGCGGGGGCACGACGTCGATCCGGAAGTCGATGTGCTGTTCCGCCCACGCGAACCCGAGGTCGAGCAGGGCGACGTTCTGCTCGTAGACTTCCTCGCTCTTCTTCCGGAAGGTGTGCGCGATCTGCTCCTTGATCCGCTCCATGTCCCGTCCGTAGATGCAGGCCAGCATCCCGAGCGCGAACATGTTCTTTCCCTTGCGCGGGTTGTCGACCAGCGTCAGGCACTCCACTTCCATCGGTACGGGGATGATGCGGTATTGCCGGTGCGAGAGCTCCTCCATGGCCGCGGTCCAGGCCGCCCGGATCTCAGGGTCGTCGTGGGTGGCCCACTTGTCCTCGACGATGAGCACCGCGTCCGGGGCCAGCGCGTCGAGGCGGTGCCGGGCCACGAGCACCTGCTCGTTGAACGCCATGGCGAGGTTGGTGGCGTCGCCCCAGTTGGTGACGGGGCCCGCGCCGAGGCGGATGCGGTACCCGCTGGCTCCTTCGGGGGCCCGCGGCGGGGGCTGGATCTCGGCCGGGATGATCTCGACGGTCCAGACGCCGTTGCCCATCTTGGCGGAGACGCCGCCGAAGATCTGTCCGCACTTCTGGGCGCCCTCGCCGGAGTCGGAGACGATCTCGATGGTGTGCTCGGGCAGGCGCGTGACGGTCGGCGCCGGCGGCACGATGGTCGAAGTGGAGGTAGCGGTCACGGCTCGGTCTTCCTCACGTGAGGGGGCCGAAGCGGCGTCGCTCGGCCAGGGTATCGGAAGCAGCGGGTTCGGGGACGGGGGCCAGCTGCCGGTCCCGGCCCCTGTTCTCGCGCAGGAGCGCCAGCTCGCCCAGGAGGTCCTCGTACACTTCGACGTCGAGCAGCACCCCGGCGCAGCGTCCGTGCTGGGTCAGGATGACGGCCCGCTTCGTCTCACGGATCTGCTGGAGGAAGGCGGAGGCGTGCGCACGGAATTCCGTGACGGGGCGGACGTCCTGGGAGGGACAGAGGCGGGGCAGTTTCCGGTTCGTCATAGCGTACGCTCACCAGTACGTGTGAACAGGCTGTGACGGAGTCTGCGCGGAGGGGCGTGAAGGATTTATGAAGGTGCGATGAGCCAATCCAGAAGGTCGGATTGGGGGCCATTCGGGGGGATCAGTCGAGCGACTTCCGCATCTGGACCAGGTGCACCGGCTGCTTCAGCTTGCCGGGGGTGGGGAAGGGGGTGACGCCGACGGGCGTGAACCCGAACTTGGCATAGAAGGAGGGAAGCTCCGTCCGCAGGTTGACGATGTCGATCTCGAGCGCCCCGCATCCCGCCGCCCGGCAGTGGGCCTCCGCGGCTTCCACCAGGATTCGGCCGAGGCCGGTCCCCTGCACATCCGGATCGACCGAGAGCAGCCCGAAGTACCCGCGTTCGGCACGGCGTTCCACATACACCGCGCCGGACAGGGCGCCCCCCGCGGCCGCGTCGACCACCAGGAAGTCGGAGTCGTCGCCCTCGATGCGGGTCAGGACCTCCGGCTCGGCGATGCGATCGCCGATGATGAAGAATGCCTCGACCCGATAGGCCGAGTTGATCAGCCGGGTCAGGGCCCCTGCATCGGAGGTGACGGCGAGTCGGACCTGAGGATGGTTCAACTGCCTGGGCCGATCGGCGTGGGAGGCACCTTGCGTTCCTCGGTCTGCAGGACGAGTCTCGCCGCCACTTCCTCCATCTGGCGTGCCCGGTTCTTCGCCCAGCGAGGAAGCCGGAGGGCGCCCACCGCGAAAAGGACGGCCCCGGCGAAGAGCATCGGAACCAGCCCACTGAGCGCCGCGCCGAGCCCGGTTTCGAACGCTGCCGACATCGCGGGGACCAGTGCGATTCCCACGATGGCCAATCCGCCAAACATCAAGCCGCGGGCATTCCCGTTCATGGTGCGGAGGCGCAGCCGGTCACCGGTGGCGGTCGGCTCCAGCAGGGCCTGCAGGTTGCCGTTGGTCCACTGCCGCAGGGAGCCGTCCCGGCGGACCGTTCCGCGGGCATGAAAAGTCTCCCGGAGATCCACCACGAGTTGGTCCCACTCCTCGTCCGTCAAGCGTCGCCCGAGCTCCACCGTCCTGCCCACGCCCAGGGGGAGGCCCAGAAACCGGCGGCCCGCTGGCGAGCCGGCGCGGTCGAGCCCCCGCGCTGCCTGGGCCACCAGAGCCGGCGGGATCCCGACCTCGCGGCCAATCTCCTGCAGATCAGTGAGGGTCATGCCCTCACCGGATGGCAGCTGCCGCCGGGCGGTCTGCTGTGCCTCGGCGGCCTGCTTGAAGATTCTGGCGATTTCGTCTTCGCTGTAGCGGCGGTCAGTCATAGCGTATAAGATGCCTCGCCCCTCGGCGCCGTGCAAACGCCTGGACGGGGCGACGCTGGTGCTGAGTTCCGGTCAGAATATTGAGCGAGGGAGGTGCAGCATGCGGGGCAAGTCGCACGACGACGAATACGGCGACGAGGAGCCGGAGTGGGAGGCAGGTACCCTCGCCGAGCACCTCGATACCACGGAAGAAACTGAAGTCGAGTGCCCCTACTGTGGCGAGGTGGTCGAACTCGTCATCGACAAGGCGGGCGGCGCCACCCAGGACTATGTGCAGGACTGCGAGGTCTGTTGCCAGCCCTGGCAGGTCCACGTCAGCCTGGGCGTGGGCGGGGCGGTGGAAGTGAAGGTGGAACAGTCGAATTGAGCGCCGGGAGCGGCCGGGCGGCGCTTGCCTCCGCCCGGGAGTCTGGGCATAATCCATGGCCAGCCAATATCCCCACCGATCAGTACGTATCCCGAGGAGACTCCATGCGTGGATTCGTCATTGCCCTAGCCCTTTGCGGAATCACCACCGGTGCCGTAGCACAGGACCCTGGATCCATGGTGCCGCGCCAAGACCAGAAGAAGGGCGGGTCGAAGAACGTCCACATGCTCGCCCACGTGGAGACGCATCCCGGGGCCTGGAAGGCCTCCGACATCGAAATCGAGCAGGAGGCCAACCGGCCATACGTCTACGTCTCCGGGTTCGTCAACAACGATTTCCAGATCTACGACATCAAGGACCCTGCCCGCCCGAAGCTGCTCCTCGACTGGAGCATCGAGAATCCCGAACTCCACCGGGGCATCGGGGCCATGGACGGGAAATACTTCAAGATTGGCGATCGCTACTACTACGCCCAGTCGTTCCAGTTCTTCCAGGGCGGTCCCGACGCGGACCTGGGAGCGGTGATCTTCGATGTGACCGGCCTTCCCGATCCCTCCACCGTGAAGGTGGTGGCGCGGATCCGCTATCCCGCGTCGCCGGGGGGCTTCCACAATACCTTCGCCTACAAGCACTCCGACGGCCGGGCGCTCTATTTCGCGACCGTCGGCCAGTCCAAGGCGCTCATCTATGATCTGGGCAAGGTGGTCGCCGGGGGCGACAGCACCGCCTGGCTGATTGGCGACGTCCCGAATCCGACCCCAATGCGGCAGACCGGCGCCGGCGGTTACCACGACTTCTACGTCGGCTACGACGTGGCCCGGAAGCGCGATGTCTTCTACGGCGCCGGACTCGGCGGCTACTCGGCCTGGGACGTGACCGACCCTGCGGCGCCGAAGCAGCTGTTCACCATTACGGGGCTCGGCCTCGACCTGGCCCACACGTTCACCCCCTCCCCCGACGGGAACTACGCCGTGACGGAGACGGAGTACCAGTACACCCCCCTCCGCATCTGGGACCTCACGGAGGGCCAGGACGGGAAGCGGAAGAACCTCGACCAGACGCTCTCGGCGTGGACCGCCGACTGGCAGGACCTCAGCCACAACCACGAGGTCCGCTGGCCCTACGTCTTCGTGTCGGCGTACGAGGACGGCCTCTTTGTCTTCGATCTGAACGACCCGAAGAACCCGAAGACCAGCGGCTGGTACTACACCTGCGGCTGCGTCCATGAGCACGGCTTCGGCGGGGGCCCCCAAGTGGACTGGGAGAGCACCTCGAGCGTCATGCAGGGCGCCTTCGGCGTCGATGTCCGGAACACCGACGGCCTGGTTGCGATCTCCGACATGCGGACAGGGCTCTGGCTCTTCCGGATGGACGGGTTCAAAGGCTGGAACGGCAAGAGCGTGGGGATGCCCGACATCTCGAGCGCCCAGGACTGGGATCACGGCCCGACAGGGAAGTGATCGCCGTACCACCATTGTCCCCGACCTTTCGCACCGCGGGAGCTGCGGTGGCCCTGGTGGCCGGCATCTGGGCCGGAGACCCCGGGCCGTACGACATCCCCCTCCGCGCGGGCCCTGCGGTGCCGGGGGCCAGTGGGGCGGCCCGCCTGCACTTCGCCGAGTCGCCCTTCGGGATCGCGGTGACCCAGGACGGGCGGGCCCGCTACGACATCCGCATCACCGCCGCAGGCCTGCCCGATCCCGCCTCCCTCGGCCCCTACCGGGCGTACGTCGCGTGGGAGGCGAGCACCGACCTGTCGGCGTGGCGCCGGCTCGGCACGGTGCGGAACGGCACCTCCACCGTCGGCCCCGCCGACTGGAACAAGTTCCTCCTGGTTATCGCCGCTGAGGCCGACTCAGCCCCCGCGGAGCACGCCGGCCCCACCGTCCTGCACGGCAGTTCCCCGAGCACCTGGCTGCAGCAGTTCCTGACCCATCCGCTGTTCCGCGGCATTTCCCAGTGACCCGAGCGCTTCCCGGCACGCTGTTCGCGGCGCTGCTGCTTGCCGCGCCGCTCGCCGCCCAGGACCCGGCGCCAATGGAGCACATGCACCACGACGACGGGACGGGGATGCCGATCCCGATGCCGAAGGGGATGGTCATGCTCCCGGGTTTCGTCGGGTTGCGGCCTCCGGTGACACCCTTCCTGCCGGGTGAGGGGATTGACCCCGCCACGCTCGGCGTCGCCCGGCCTTCCGAGGTGGCTGCGCTGGGCGACGGCGACACGCTGGACCTCACGGCCGGGCTGCTCCGCCGCGACATCCGGGGCCGCTCCTACGTGATGTACGGCTTCAACGGGCAAGTGCCGGGCCCGATGATCCGCGTGCCGCAGGGGGCCACGGTCACCGTCCGGTTCCACAACCGGATCGACCTCCCGAGCACGGTGCACTGGCACGGCCTGCGCCTCGACAACCATTCCGACGGGGTGCCGGGACTGACGCAGGAGGCGGTGCCCCCGGGCGGGGACTTCACCTACACCGTCCGGTTCCCCGACGCGGGGATCTACTGGTACCACCCGCACGTCCGCGAAGACATCGAGCAGTCGATGGGGCTCTATGGGAACATGCTGGTCGACAGTCCCGATCCCTCCTACTACTCGCCCGCCAACCGCGACGTGGCGCTGCTGCTGAGCGACCTCCTCATCAACGCCGACACCCTCATCGCGTTCGGCAAGGAGGCGCCTGACTTCGCGCTGATGGGACGGGTGGGAAATGTCCCCCTGGTGAACGGGGAGCCGGCCTGGTCGTTGACAGTTCGCCGCGGGGAGGTGGTGCGATTTCACCTGACCGATGTCGCGAACTCGCGCACCTGGAACCTCTCTATCCCAGGCGTGCGGATGAAGGTGCTGGCGTCGGACGTGAGCCGGTTCGAGAGGGAGGAATGGGTGGAGAGCGTCGTCATGGCGCCCGCGGAGCGGTACGTGATCGAGGCCCGGTTCGACCGGCCCGGCCGCTACCCGCTGGTCAACGCCATCCAGGCGATCGACCACTATCAGGGCGAGTTCGACCCGCAAGTTGACACGCTTGGCTGGGTGACAGTGGGGGCGGCACCGGCCCGCCCTGATTTCGGCGCCGCATTTGACTCCCTGCGCACCTATCCTGCGGTGTCCGCCGACATCGCCCGGTACCGGCCGTACTTCGACGCCGCTCCCGACAGGCGTATCACTCTGACGGTGGCGACCTCGGGACTGCCGCTCCTCACCGTCCAGTTCATGAGCATCGACACCGCGTTCTACAGCCCCGTCGAGTGGGTGGACGGGATGCCCGAAATGAACTGGCTCTCGACGGGCAAGCAGGTTCGCTGGATCCTGCGGGACGATGCGACGGGCCAGGAGAACGAGGCGATCGACTGGCATGTCCGCCAGGGGTCGGTCGTGAAGCTGCGAATCTTCAACGACCCCAAGTCATTCCACCCGATGCAGCACCCGATTCACCTGCACGGCCAGCGGATGCTGGTCGTGTCGCGCGATGGCGTGCCCACCAGCAACCTGGTGTGGAAGGACACCGTGCTGATCCCGGTCGGCTCCACCGTGGATCTCCTGATCGACGCCTCGAACCCCGGCGACTGGATGCTCCACTGTCACATCGCGGAGCATCTCGGGTCAGGAATGATGATGACGATGCACGTCGATCCCGAATAGGGCTACGGGCCCGTCGGTGCCGTCCACACGTTGTCCGAGCGCTCCACCTCCGGGTAGACGTGGGCCGGGTCAATCTCGATTCCGGACAGGGCGGGGCTCGCCGGCGCGCGGAACGCCCAGGTGGCGTTGTCCCCACGGAACCAGGTCTCCACCGGCAGCTTGACGGAGCGCGTGGTCCCGTTGGCGAAGGTGACCTGCAGCGCTACCGGGGCGACCATGTCGCCGCGGTTGGACAGGAAGACCCGGACCAGGTCCTGGCCGTTGGTGGTGGTGACCTTGACCGAATCGATCGCCTGGTCGAGGTGGTCGGTCCGATAGAACCAGCTCCGCCAGAACCAGCTCAGGTCCTCTCCCAACCCATCGTTCATCGAGCGGAAGAAGTCGGCCGGCGTTGGGTGCTTGAACGCCCAGCGGCGGGTGTACTCGGCAAAGGCCTGGTCGAAGGCCGTGGAATCCACCACCTGGTTCCGCAGGAAGTGCAACCCCACCGCCGGCCGTCCGTAGGCGTTCCATCCGCTCATCAGGCCGTTCGGCTCGCGATCCTGCGGCACCATGATCGGTTCCTCGGGGCCGCGCCGGGCCAGGAACTGCTGCCAGGAACCCATGTCGCCGAACTCCAGCGACTTCACCCGGCTCGTATCGTCGGGGTAGCGGTCGCGGAAGCTGAAGTAGTCGATGAAGGTGTTGAATCCCTCGTCCATCCACGGGTAGAGCCGCTCGTTCGAGCCGACAATCATCGGGTACCACTCGTGCCCCTGTTCGTGCGCGATCGTGTAGTACAGCTCCTTCGGACTGTCGGCGTCGTCAAAGGTCATCATCGGATATTCCATCCCGCCGACCGGCCCCTGGGCGCTCACCGCGCTCGGATAGGGGTAGTGGAACCAGCGGGAGTGCAGCATCACCGAGTGCCGTGTCATGTCGGCGGCGTCCTGCCAGGTGCCGAGCTGGGACGGGGGATAGAACGCCTGCATCAGGATGCCGCTCCAGCTGCTCGCGTCCCAGAGGTAGTTGGGCGCCGTGGCCCATGCGAAGTCACGCACGTTGTCCGCGTGCCAGCGCCAGGTGCGCGTGGCGCCGACGCGCGCCGGCAGCAGCGCCGCCGAGCCGACTTCGTCGGGGCGGATGATGCGGACGATCGTGTCGGACTTGGCCGCCGCGGCGAGCCGTGTGCGCAGCAACGCGGGGAGCACTTCGGCCGAGTTCTGGAGCAGGCCGGTGGCTGTCACGGTGAATCCGGCGGGCATGGTGATGGCCACGTCGAAGTTGCCGTACTCGAGGTAGAACTCGCCGCTTCCGATGTACTGGTCGGTGTTCCAGCCCCGGACGTCGTCGTAGACCGCCATGCGCGGGTACCACTGCGCCACCTGGTACAGCCAGCCGAGATCACCCTGCCTGGTCCGCCCGGTGCGGCCCTGCCGTGGGATCTGGTGATGCCAGGCGATATCGAGGCGCACCACGCCCTTCGGCGGGAGGGGCCGGTCGAGGTCCACCCGCATCATCGTGCTGTTCATGCGATAGGTGAGCGGTGCCTTCGTGGTCCTCGCGGCGGGACCGCGCACCACGTTGAGTCGCTCGATGGTGGCCCCCGCCTGGAACCCTTCCTCCTGGCGAGCGTTGGGGTTGGCCAGCGGCGCCATCCGGTTGTCCGGGGCGCCGATGTTCATGTCCACCTGCATCCAGAGATAGCGCAGGGTGTCCGGTGAGTTGTTGGTGTAGGCCAGCGTCTCCTCGCCCCGGATCGTGTGCGTGGCCGTGTCGAGGGAGACCCGGATGTTGTAGTCGGCCCGCTGCTGCCAGTACGACGGACCGGGCACGCCGGACGCGGTGCGGTACACGTTGACCGGGCCCAGGTCGAGCTGGCGGAACGGCGAGGTGTCGGCGGTGCTGGGCGGCACGGGCGGCGGGGGGGCGGCTGTCGCTGGTTGCTGCGCGGCTGCGGCCGTCGCCCAGATCAGGGTGGCGCAGAGGAAGAACTGGAGCGGCCGACGGCCGGAGCCAGGGTGAGACGTGCGAAGGATGGACATGCTTTACCTCGTCGAGGGTACCGTGGCTGCATAGCCGGTGTTTCGCCATGGAAGCTAGTCAATCGCGTGCTGGCTGCGTCACTCCTCGAGGAGTTCCCGGGCCCGCTCGAGCTCGGGGCTCGGCACCGAGAGCTGGATGGCCCGTGGCACCGCCCCCTGGAATGACGGCCCGAAGACCCCCGCCTGGTCGTTCTGCCGGAGTACCGGAATGCCGGCGCTCTCCAGCTGCGCCTGCACGATGTCGGCCTCGAGGCCGGTGCCGTATGAGCCGATCCGGATCCACTTCGCTTCCATGTCGGTTCCCCGGGTGAGGGTGCGCCACCAGCCTGAACAGTAACACGCTCAACTCCACAGCCCTCCCCCAAAAGAAATCCCCTACCGCATAACGCCAGATGGATTTCCGCCGGATCAGGCAAATTGCTGCACTTCACAAAGCTAAGTCATTACCAAATAATCACATAGCTAACTGCACTTTGTGGTACAAGGGGTGCTCTCCATTGGGGAGTCTCGTGTGTCAAATTAATGGTCAGTTTGTCGTGTGGCCCAAGGGGGCCCCTGGCCGGCTCTACAAACCGTTCGACCGAGGAGAAGAACCATGACCCGCAGGATCGGCTGGATTCACCTGTTCACAATCGTGGCCGCGCTCGCAGTGCCGGGCCGCGTGCTCGCCCAGGCGGCGACCGCCCCGCAACCGCTGGTCATGACCGCCACGAACCTCATGGCCGGCGACCAGCGGCACAAAGACGTGGCCCAGAATGGCGGGGACCAGAACGCCCTCCTCGCCGGCGACGTGGTCCGCTACCGGCTGGTGTTCACCAACCTGAACGCCGACTCCCTCCGCAACGTCCAGTTCACCAACCCGATTCCCGGCGGCCTGCGCTACGTGGCGGCCTCCGCCGGCGCCGACCGCGGCGACGTGACGATCGATTTCTCGATCGACGGCGGCAAGACCTGGTCGGCGCAGCCGATGATCGACGTGGTCGTGGACGGAAAGCCGGTGCGCAAGCCGGCGCCGGTGTCGCAGTACACCACCATCCGCTGGACCGTCGGCGGATGGGTGCAGTCGAAGTCGCAGGTGACCGCCGAGTACAAGGCTGAACTGCCGGCGCCCTCGGGCGCGCCGGCTGAGCGATAGATGCACACCGCAGGAGTGTTGTCGAAGTCACACCTTACCACCCACAAGGAGTTGAACACCATGCGCCGCACACCCTTCATCCGGAGGACCCTGTCGGTCCTCACCGGCCTGCTCTTGGCCGTCGCGGTTTCCGGGCTGTACGCCCAGAGCCCGACGCCCGAGGGCACGGTCATCACCAACACCTCGACGGTGACGTACACCGACGCCAACGGCAACAGCTATACGCCGGTGACCGCGTCCGTCTCCGTCACCGTCGGATTCGTCGCCGGCGTCGACCTGACCGGCGTCGCCTCGGTGAGCCCCGCCTCGCCGAGCACCGCCGACACGCTGTTGTTCACGTACCAGAACATCGGCAACGGCAACGACAGCATCTCGGTCAGCGACGTGAACTCTGATGCCGGGACGATGGTCATCACTGGCTACCGAGTGAACGGGACGACCTACGCCGACCTGACGGCGCTGAACGCCGCGCTCGCCTCGATCCTCGTGGCCCAGAACGGCACGCTGGCCATCCGGGTGATCTACAACGTGCCGGCCGGCCGCGGTGGCCTGCCGTCCAACTACACGATGACCGCTGCCTCACGACGGACCCCCTCAGTGACCGATGCGGCGACCACCATCGTTTCCCCGAACCTCTCGGCGGCCGTGAACGTCACGCCGGACGGAGGGCAGAACCTGCAGCAGCTGCCCAGCAACGCGACGAACTACACCTTCACCTTCACCGTCCAGAACGCCGGCAACGGCCCGGACAACTTCAACCTCGTCGCGTCTCACCCCGGCACGGCGCTCACCATCGTCTCGGTGAACGGCACCGCCGGCAGCAGCGCGCTGCTCAGCGGCCTCGGCTCCGGCATCTCACAGACGGTCGCCGTGGTCTACACGGTGCTGAACGTGGCAGCCGGCAGCAAGGACAGCCTGGTGCTGGCGGCGACCTCGGTGGGCGATCCGCTCGTCACCGACGCCGGGTTTGCCGACCTCACCGTCATCAAGCCCAGCCTGACGATGGCGAAGGTGGCGTATCGCGACAACCAGGCGACGATCATCACCGGGCCCGACCGCGTGCTGCCTGGCGAGTTCATCCAGTACAAGATCACCGTCACCAACACGGGGACTGCCCCGAGCTCGGTCGTCCAGATCACGGACCCCCTGCCGGCGCAACTCACCTACGATAGCGCGACCGGTGACGCGGCCGGCTGGACCTTCAGCAACGCGGGCAACAACGTGACCGCCGACCTGACGGGCACGCTCGCACCCGGTGCAAGCAGGTTCATCTGGGTTCGCGCCCAGGTGAAGTGAGCGGTCTGAACCGCTCGGATGAAGTTCTGTAACGCGGCGCATACGGCGACAGGCCGTTCGAGGCTCCATCCTGCCCAGTGGGCAGGGTGGGGCCTTGGCGTGCTCGCCCTGTTCGTGTCCGTCGCCAACCTGCGCGCCCAGGCCCTGCCGGCTGGGACCCAGATTTCGAATGTCGCGCAGGTGTCCTGGCAGGATGAAAACGGGCTGGCGTTCACCGCCGGCTCGAACATGGTGGTGCTGACCGTTGGCCAGGTCGCGGGCGTCGATGTCGAGCCGCCCCGTTCCTCGGTCAGTGATCCCGGCACGACCGTGTGGTTTGCGCACACGCTACAAAACATCGGCAACGGGACCGACAGCTTCACCGTTGCCGCGCGCTCCAGCGCCGGCTGGCCGCTCCGCGTCTACCAGGACGCCAACGGCAATGGAGCGCTCGATGCAGGGGAACAGCTGGTCGTGGGGCCGATTCCGCTCGTGGCGGGCGCCACTGCGAATCTGCTCCTCGCCGTGGATGTCCCCGCCGTGGCTACGGTCCGCGGCACCCTGGACACCCTCTGGCTCAGTGGTACCTCCCAGTTCGACGCTGCCGT
>DAOLIZ010000018.1:0-6654 GCA_035328285.1 Gemmatimonadales bacterium | reverse complement strand
GCCGCCGGCGACGACGCGGGCACCTTCGACGCCCTCAACAACGTCGCGGTGTTCTCCCTGGCCACCGTCGCCGGGGGCTCCAGCGGTACCGTGAATTTCCAGGTCCGGGTGGGGCAGCAGGCCGTCACCAACACCGCGAGCGCCACCTACCAGACCGTGGCGGGCACCGACTCGGTCGCCTCCAATCCGGTGCAGACCGCCGTGGTCGCCCCGGAGGTGAGCCTGCTCAAGACGCTGATCGGGCCCTCGACGGCCGGCATCGGCGACGCCGTGCAGTACCAGATGATTTGGAGCAACGCCTCCCCGACCGCGGTCGTGTCGGGAGCCATGGTCACCGATACGATCCCGGCCGGACTCGAGTACGTCTCCTCCCTGCCGGCCGCCGTCCTCTCGGGGCGGGTGCTGCAGTGGTCGCTGGGCGACCTCGCCGCCGGCAGCACCGGGCAGATCCAGCTGACGCTGGCTGTGGCCGCGACGGTCACCGATACCCAGCGGGTCAGCAACACGGCCGTGCTCTCGTCGGGCAACGCCCCGGAGCAGAGCTCCACCGCCTCCGAAGTCCTCCTCGTTGGTCCGGCCTCGCGGGAGCTCTCCCTCACCAAGACCGCGGACGTCGTCGAGGTGAGCCTCGGCGAGACGGCGCCCTTCACCCTGGTGGTGGGCAACCGGGGCGTCGTCGACCTGTCGGACATCCAGATTCACGACCGACTGCCCGAAGGCACCCGGTATGCCAAGGGCACCGCCACCGGGGTGGACTCGGTGCGCTCGAGCGGGCGGGACCTCACCTTCTTCGTCGCCGGTCCGTTGGCGCCCGGTGACGACCACTCGGTGCACTACGCGGTCGCGGTCGTCTCGGCGTCGTCGACCACGCTGGAGAACACCGCGTTCGCCGTCGCGGGCGGAGTGACACGCTCCGCCAACGCGGTCGCCTCGCTCCGGGTCAACCGCTCCTGGGCCATGCAGGACCGCGCCGTGATCGGCAAGGTCTGGGTGGACGCAAACAACAACGGGATTCAGGACTTTGGTGAGGGCGGGATGCCGGGCGTGGACGTGTGGACGGAGGACGGCGATATCGCCACCACCGATACCGATGGCCGCTTCTCGTTCCGCAACATGCAGCCGGGCACCCAGCACGCGTTCCGGCCCGATCTTGCCACTGTCCCCGCCGGCTACCAGTTGGCCGACTCGGGCGTGGAACGTCTGATTGTCACCCGCGACGCTACCGGCTGGACCACGCCCCGGGTGGACTTCCGCCTCATTCCGAACGCCGCCCGCATGACGGGAGTCCTGCTTCCCATCGGCTGGAGCATGTCGGCGCAGGCCATTGCAGTCCCTGTCGATACCGCCACCACCGTGACGAGGCTGCAGCAGCGCGACTCCGTCGCCGAGCACGGCTACCTGGACATTCCGCCGGTGGAGGTCCGAAGCGTCGAGTTCGCCTCCAACAAGTCTGTCCTCTCGCCGGCGGCGATCGGCATGCTGGACACCCTCGCTCCCTGGTTCAACGCCAACCCGGAACTCTCGGTCATCCTCCGCGGGCATACCGACGCCGTCGGTTCCGCGGAACACAACCGCCAGCTGTCCGAGGAGCGTGCCAAGGCGGTCATGCAGCAATTGGTGGCGGCCGGTGTCGACCCCAGCCGTCTCATCCCGGTGGCGTTCGGCGCGACCAGCCCGGTGGCGGGCAACCAGACCGCCGAGGGTCGCGCGCGGAATCGCCGGGTCGAGCTGCGAATCGTCTATGCGACCCAGATCCGCGAGGTCGACGACCAGATCAGGGTGCTGAGCGCGGAGCCGCCCGCGGAATCGATGATGCTCGAGGTCGGCCTCCAGAACTCCTACGGCATTCCATGGTCCGGCCTGAGCGTCACCTTCCCGGTTCCTCTCGACTCCGCCGAGCTGCGGATCAACGACTCCGTGGTGGGCCGGGCCGCCGGGGTGACGGTCGCGTTGCCGGTCATCCCGGCGCACGCCGCCTTCGTGCTCCGTGGCTGGAGCCGCCGACCGGACGCCGCCGCCTCCGCTGAACTCTCGCTGAATGGCAGTGCACTGAGCCGACTGGAGGTCGCCCTGGCCGACTCTGTCGTGCGGGTCGCGGGGGTGACCGCTCCTGCCGTCACTGCCGACAGCCTTCCGGACCTGGCGGCCCTGCCTCCCGGGGGCGCGGTGGCGGTCACCCTCTCCGCACCGGTAGCGGGATGGCAGAATCAGACCAGCTTCCTCCTGCCCTCCGGCTGGCGCGCGCAGACGGACAGCGCCGCGCCGGTCCCGGCACCGGCCAACGCGCGGGTCGTGGAGGGGGGCGAGGCCCTGACCTGGAAGCTCCCCGAAGAGCCGACCGGTCCGATGACACTCATGATCCTTCCCGGCGGCGCAGTGGCGCCAAGCGCGCCGGCACGCTTGGAGCCGCTCCGCCCGCAGAAGGCGAGGCTCGCGGAGCAACAGAATGCGTTCCTGACCGGGCCAGGCGTGGAGATCTTCAGCCCGACCGACGGCTCGATTCTCAAGAGCGACCGAGCCTACATCGGGGTCCGGGGTGAGCCCGGTGCGCCGGTCACCCTCTTCGACGGGGACTCAGTCCTGGCGGAGGCCCGCCTCCGTCCCGATGGCGTGCAGGACTTCATCGCGGTGGCGCTCCAGCCCGGCCCGCATCGCCTGCGAGTGCGCATGATGAACTCCTGGTCGAACGAGCGCTGGGACAGCAGCTCGGTGCACGTGACGGGCGCGCCGGCGTCGTTCCACTCGGAGCAGCAGCGCGTGGCGCTCGTTGCCGACGGGCAGACGATCGCGACGGCCCGCGTCCGGGTGCTTGACGCCTGGGGCGTGCCGGTGGTGAACGGGCCGCAGGTCACTGTGGTTGCAGAAGGCGCCGAGGTGGTGAATCCCGACATGGACGGTTCGTCGGTCGGTGTCCAGGTGGCGGCCGACGCAGCAGGCTGGCTGACCATCCTCCTCCGGCCCGGACATGCGGTCGGTGCGGGAAGCGTGCAGCTCTCATACGCGACGCTGCATGGGGAGCTCCCGCTCGACATCCTGCCGGCGGTCCAGCCGCTCCTGCTCACCGGCTCGGGCCTCGTGGGCATCGGCGCCAGCTACCAGGCCTACGGCGCAGTGACGGCCCGCGGCCATCTGGACGACCGGACCTCATTCCTGGTGAGTTACGACTCCCGGCGCCTCGACGCGGGGACCGACGCCTTTGCGCGGAGCGCCGACCCGCTGGCCGAGGCCCAGTATCCCATCCTGGGCGACGCCAGCGTCTACCGGACGTCGAGCGCCTCGACCTACCAGCTCTCCGCCCGGGTCGAGCGCGGGTACGATTGGCTCGCGTTCGGCGACATCGGCGTCAACGGCGGGCTCGGCTCCGAGCTTGGGCTCAGTGACTACCGGCGCGCGCTGCCGGGCCTGGCCGCCCGCTACACGACGGGGCCGGTGGTGTGGCAAGGCTTCGGCGCGGTGACGACGCAGCTGCTGCAGCAGACCCAGATCCGGGGAGCTGGCTCATCTGGCCCCTATACGTTCGGCAGCACGATCCGCTTCGGCACCGAGCAGGTGACGGTGGAGACGCGGGAGCGCAACAACGCCGAGCATATCCTCAGCCGCGAAGTCCTCACGCGTTTCGTCGACTATGACATCAACTATGAGTCGGGTTCGCTGCTCCTGAAGCGACCGGTGCCCGCCGCCGACACCTACGGCAACCCGGTCTATCTCGTGGTCATCTACGAGGCCGAGTCGGGCGGGGCCAGCAGCGAAGTCTGGGGCCTGCGTGCCGCAGTCGACGGCACCAGGTGGATCCGGAGCACGCTGCTCGATTCGGCCCGTGTGGGCGCCACCTGGGTGCACGAGAGCCCCGATGCCGGCGGCCACCAGCTGCTCGGCGCCGACCTGCACCTCGTGGCGCAGCAGGGGTTGACCCTCGGCGGAGAGGTGTCGTTTTCCAACGGTCCCGATTCGAGTGGCACCGCCACGGCGTTGGCTGGTTCGTACGGATTCCTCGGAGGGGCGGGGCAGTTGACGGCCAAGTGGCTCGGGGTGAGCCGCGAGTTCGGGAACCCGGCGAACCCGGCGCTGCAGGGTGGCACCAGCGCCATCAACCTTGGCGCACAGTACAAGCGGAGTGGGCGCGAGTTCCAGCTCGGATACAATTGGCAGCGATTCGACGTGCAGGACCAGGAGCGCCAGGAGGCGAGGGCGAGCGTCCTCCAGCCGATCGGGTCCGACGTGCAGGTGCTCGGGTCGCTGGCAAGCCATCGCTTTCTGGGCCCCAACCTGAACGACGATGTCTGGGGCGCCGAAGCCAAGGTCAGCTGGAAGCCGGAGGGTCGTCTCGGGATGTGGACCGAGGGACGCGTCGACCTGGGGGGGACCGGAGCGTCGCAGAGCCCCAGCTTCGTCGGCGTCGGGGCCTCCTACGACGTCACGAGTGCCGTCTCCCTCGAGGCCCGGCATCGGCGCGCCTTCCTCCCCGGCGATTCGGGCAGTTACAGCGTGACCGACCTCGGGGTTCGGACCCGCATCGGGACGGGGACCGAGGCCTATGGTTCGTACCAGTTGGCCGGCATCTCCGGCGCCGACAACGCCGCCCTCGTCGGCCTGCGGAACCGCCTCCAGGTCGGATCGAGCTGGACGCTCAACACCCTCTTCGAGCGGCGGATGGGGCTCAACGCGGCTGGCACCCTCGACCCGGTTCGGGCCGCGCCCTTCCTGCAGCAGGAGGAGAATTACTGGTCGGTTGGCGCCGGGGCCGAGTACCTTCCACAGCTGGCGCCGTATCGCCTGAGCGCGCGCGCCGAGTTCAAGGATGGCGACATCAACAGCAACCGGCTGCTGTCCCTGGCCGGCGACGTGTCGCTGAGTTCCGGGCTTGCGCTCCTGACGCGGCAGAATGTGCTCAAGACGGAGCAGACGAACTCGGATACGACGATCGTTGGCCACGCCTACGGGTCGCTGTGGGGCGTCGCGTTCCGGCCGACGCGCAGCAACAAGCTGAACGTCCTGGCCAAGTTCCAGTGGATCAACGTCCTGAATCCCAACCGCGGCAGCGTGCTGGGAGGCTCCGGCGAGGAGGGGCGGACCATCGTTGCGGTGGAGGGGATCTACCAGCCCTCGGCCATCAGCGAAATCGCCGCCCGTGTTGCGAGCCGGCGGAGCAGCTCGAGCCTCGTGGCCTCGGACGGCACCAGCGTGGCGCTCAAGTCGCTGGCCGACTTCGTCGGGGTGCGAGGCAGCCTCGTGGTCATGCCTCGGCTCGAGGCCCGGTTGGATGGGCGGCTCTTGATGGAGCGGACCAGCGGTGAATCGCGGTATCAGCTTTCGCCGCAGCTCGCCTTCCTGCCCCAGCAGACCCTCGAGGTCGTGACCGGGTACCGGTTCGGTGACCTGCAGGACCCCGACTTCGCCACCGATGGCGGCGACGGGTGGTTTGTCACCTTCAGCGCCCGCGTGACCGAGCAGAGCATCGCCTCGGCCGCCGACTTCTGGCGCCAGCGTTTCGGGGGGAGGTAGGTGTTCATGCATCGTATCCGCCTCTCGACGTCGCGCCGGCCGGCCCCACGGGGCTGGGCGTGGCTCGCGCGCACGATGCTGGCGACCGTGGTGCTTGCCTCCCTGCCCGCAACGGCCGCGCATGCCCAGTTGCAGATCTACGGCACCAACGCGAACGGCATCTACCGGATCAACAGCGCCACGGGGGCTGGAGTCCAGGTGTACACCGGCACCCCGTTCTCTGGTGGGTATGCCGCCGGCGCCGCCCAGCGTCCGAGCGACGGCGTGCTCTTCTTCGTGGTGGGCAGCGGGGGCAACGACGCCCTCTACCGCTGGGACCCGGCCACCCCGGCCACGGCGCCGGTGTTCGTCGGCAACACCGGGGTCCCGTACATGCCCCGGCTTGGTTTCAGCACGTCGGGCAGCCTGTACGGCGTGGACATGGGGACGAACAGCATCTATCTGCTGAACCAGTCCACCGGTGCGGGCACCGCGACGGGTGCGGGGCTGACCGGTGGACCGGCCGGCAATACCGGCGGCGACCTCGCCTTCCACCCTGCTGACGGGTACATGTACATCCCGACGGGCACCGGCAACCCCTACACCCTCTATCGGGTGCCGGTAACGGGTGGGGCGCTTACCAGTGTCGGCACCTTCACGGGCATGCCGTGCGACCCTTCCGGTGCGGCCTTCGACGCCGCGGGCACGCTGTACGTGCAGTGCTCCACTTCCAACAACCTGTACACGGTGCCGATCACCGGCGGGGCCGCGACATTGGTGGGGACGGGCCCCGCGGCTCTCCAGGACCTCGCGTCGGTGCCGGCGCCGCCTCCCACCGTGACGATGAGCCTCTCGCCCGGCACGCTTGGCGCCCCGGGTGCGACCTCCGTCCTCACCATTACGCTCACCAATCCCGCCTCCGTGCAACAGCGCGGGGCCGCCTTCACGCTCGGCTATCCCGCCAACATGGTGAACGCCCCGACCCCTGCCGGGGCCACGACCTGTGGCGGCACCGTCGCCGCGGCCGCCGGCGGCGGCAGCGCGTCGCTCTCCGGCGGGACGATTCCCGCTGGCGGAAGCTGCACGGTCACGGTGACCGTAACGACGACCACGGCCGGCACCTACGTCGTCGATCTGCCGGCCGGCGGCCTGCTCACGATCATCGGGGCCAAC
>DAOLIZ010000017.1:25753-27323 GCA_035328285.1 Gemmatimonadales bacterium | reverse complement strand
CTCGCGGCGGGGGAGGATGGGGCGGAAACCGACCTGATGGTGCTCTTCCACCGCCTGGCCGGATCGGGCGGGGCGTACGGATTTCCCCAGGTGAGCACCACGGCGCGGGAACTCGAGCGCCTGCTCCGGAGTGAACCCCACTGGACCCCCGCCCGGTTGGCCGAAGTCCAGGCGGGAATCCAGGAGATTGCGGACGCCTTCACCAGCGGGGGCGCCCCATAGCGGTCTAGTGCGCGAACCGCTCCACCAGCGGGGCCACGTCGCGCGGGTTCTCGTCGCCAAAGAGCAGGCGCCCTTCGCGCAGCGAGGCGCCGCGCAGGGTCAGCGCCAGGACCTCCCCGAGGCTGTCGACCGGGTACACCTCAAGCAGCTTCCGCACTTCCTCCGGCAGGTCCTCGAGATCCGGTTCGTTCTTGCGCGGCAGGACGATCTTCGTGATCCCCGCGCGCACCGCCCCCAGCACCTTTTCCTTCACGCCGCCGATCGGCAGCACGTGTCCGCGGAGCGTGATCTCGCCCGTCATCGCGATGTCGTTGCGGACCGGCCGGCCCGACATGGCCGAGACCAGCGCGGTGGCCATGGTGACGCCGGCGGACGGCCCGTCCTTGGGAATGGCGCCGGCGGGGACGTGAATGTGCAGGTCCCGGTCGAACATGTCCTCCTTGATGTGCAGGCCGGCGGCGTGCGAGCGCGCGTAGGTCCACGCGGCGCGCGCCGATTCCTTCATGACGTCGCCGAGTTGCCCGGTCAGGGTGAGTTCCCCCTTGCCGCGCATGGTGGAGGCCTCGACGAACATGATGTCGCCGCCGGTGGCCGAGTAGTACATCCCCGTGGCGACGCCCACCTGGTCCTCCCGGGCGGCGCGTTCAGGGAAGACCCGCGGACGCCCGAGCAGGTCGTCCACGACGTCCTGGCTCACCGTCACCCGTTCGACCTCCTTCGCGGCGATCTGGCGCGCCACCTTCCGGGCGAGCTTCCCGAGCTCGCGCTCCAGCTGGCGGACCCCGGCCTCGCGGGTGTAGCTCGAGATGACCTCCTGCAGGGCGCCGTCGGTGAGCTCGAGCTGCTCGATCGAGAGCCCGTTCTCCTTCAGCTGCCGCGGAATCAGGAAGTTGCGCGCGATGACGACCTTTTCCCGCTCGGTATATCCGCTGAACTCCACCGTCTCCATCCGGTCAAGGAGCGGCGCCGGGATGTTCTGCGGGAAGTTGGCGGTCGCGATGAAGAGCACCTCGCTCAGGTCGAACGGCACGCCGAGGTAGTGGTCCACGAACGAGTCGTTCTGCGCGGGGTCGAGGACTTCGAGGAGCGCGGCCGCCGGGTCGCCCTGGAACGAGACGCTCAGCTTGTCGACTTCGTCGAGCAGGAACACCGGGTTCCGGGTGCCCGCCTGCCGCATTCCGTTGAGGATGCGCCCCGTCATGGCCCCGACATAGGTGCGCCGATGGCCACGGATGTCCGCCTCGTCCCGTGCGCCGCCGAGGGAGATGCGCACGTACTCGCGACCCATGGCGCGGGCGATCGACTTGGCCACCGAGGTCTTGCCGACGCCCGGCGGGCCGACGAAGAG
>DAOLIZ010000017.1:23182-25653 GCA_035328285.1 Gemmatimonadales bacterium | reverse complement strand
TGCATCGCGATGCCGCGTCGTTCGCCGTGCAGCAGCAACTGCATTCCCGCCAGGCCGCGCTGCAACTGGCCGATCTTGGCGATCGTGCCGATGGTGTAGAGATTCTCGGGGCTGACCTGCTCGACGTTCTCGCGCTGTGACACGGCAAAGACGAGCTTCTCGGGCGTCGCCAGGGCGGCCTCGATGGCGCGGAGGGTGCCGGGGCGACCAGCCCCGATGGGCGCGGTGACGCCGGGAAAGAGCACCACGTCTCGCAGGGGCAGGACTGGAATGGTCAGGCGTTCGGTCATCAGTATTCCTCACGTCCCTCCGGTTCGGAGGGCGAAAATGGCAGTCGAAACTCTCAGGGGATACCGTAAATGCACCCCCTGTGCCATCCGAAGCAGGGAGAATCTCTTTGGAACCATCCTCCGTATGGGCCTCGCAGGTGCAATTCGGAACGAAGCAGGGCTGGCCGCCCGCGCGTCCTGCCAAAGAGACAGGCCTCCGGCGCCAACGAGCGTGCGGGGGCTGCACCCCCCAAATTGTTGCCCTATCGATGGAAGGGCGACAGATTGTTGTGTTCCCGATGAACGTCGGGACCTCACTCCCGTCGCGAGGACTTGAGCTGCGATGAAAGCACCTGAGGAAACACCCCTCGCCTCCCGTCTGGGCCAGGCCCTGGGAGACGCCTATACGATCGAGGGCGAGATCGGACGGGGTGGCATGGGTGTCGTCTATCGGGCGCGCGACGAGCGGCTGCAGCGCCGCGTCGCCATCAAGGTCCTGCCCCCCGAGCTCGCCTTCCAGGATGAGATCCGGCAGCGGTTCATGCGCGAGGCGCAGACCGCCGCGCGACTTTCCCATCCGCACATCGTGCCGATCCACGGCGTCGACGAAGGCGGCGGCCTGGTGTACTTCGTCATGGGCCTGGTCGACGGCGAGTCGCTCGGCGCCCGGATCAAGCGGCGCGGCCACCTCCCGGCCGAGGAGGTTCGCCGCATCATGAAGGAAACGGCGGACGCCCTCAGCGCCGCCCACGCCTTCTCGGTGGTGCATCGCGACATCAAGCCCGACAACATCCTCCTCGAGGGAACGCGCGGCCGGGTAATGGTGACCGATTTCGGTATCGCCAAGGCCCTCTCCGCCGCCGGCTCCGGGGCCACCCTCACCGGCGCGGGAGTGGCGATCGGCACCCCCGCCTACATGAGCCCCGAGCAGGCCGCCGGGGAACGGGAAATCGACGGGCGCTCCGACGTGTACAGTCTCGGGATCGTGGCCTACCAGATGGTGACGGGGGAGTTGCCGTTCCAGGCACCGACCGTGGCGGGCATCCTGATGAAGCAGATCACGGAGCCGGCGCCGCTGGTGACCTTGAAGCGCCCCGACATTCCGGAGGATCTTGCCCTGGCCATCAGTCGGTGCCTCGAGAAGGACCCGGAAAACCGGTGGCCCACGGCGGACGCCTTGCGGCGGGCCCTGGAGACGCGCACCGTCACCGGATACCGGCCGACCGGAACGAGCTGGAAGGCAGGGCACACGGCCGGGCGGACCGCCTCGAGCCGCGGCGGCACGGTGGAACGCCCCCTCCGACCGCTTGCCGGATCACTGCCGGCGCGACGGAGCGAGCGGGGGCTGGCGCGCCGGGACGGCCGACCGCTGCGTCCGGACCGGAAGTCCCGGTGGGACGCGGACAAGGACGACAAGATTCGCCCGCCGGTCGACACCGGCGAGCCGGAAATCGTGCAGAAGACGCGCGCCATCTTCGCCCGCTGGGCCGCGGTGGGCGGCGGATGTTTCCTGATCAACCTGGCCACCGGTATCGGCAATCCCTGGTGCCTCTTCGTCATCGGCGGCATGGGCATCCCGCTGCTTCGCAGCTATGCCACCCTCTGGCAGTCGGGCTACAGCTGGCGGGACGTGCTGAGCCGGCCGGCGGCGCACGATTCCGCCGAGACCAAGCTGACCTCGAGCGGCGGCAAGCTGCCGCGCCTCCTCCCTGCGCCGACCGCGGGGGATTATGGCCTGGCGCTCCCGCAGATCCAGCAGCTTTATCGCGACCGGGTCGCCATCCTGGGGCTCATGGAGCGGCTGCCGGCCTCCGACAAGAAGATGCTGCCCGAGGTGATCCAGACGGCCGACGCCCTCTTCGCCCGGGCCACCGACCTCGGGAAGACGCTGCACGCCATGGACACCAACCTCGAGACGGGCGGGTTCAGCCGGATCGAGGACCGGATCGCGGCCATCATGCGGGAGCCCGACGACGAGGAGCGGGCCCGACGCATCGCGCTGCTGGAGCGGCAGAAGAATCAGCTGACGGAATTGCGGAGCCGGCGGGACCAGGTGTCGGCCAACCTGGAGTCCTGCATCCTGGCGATGCAGAACGTCCGGTTCGACCTGTTGCGGCTGAAGTCGGCGGGGGTGGGGGCAGTGCTGGGCGACCTGACGAACGCCACCCAGCAGGCCCGGGCGCTCAGCCGCGACGTGGACGG
>DAOLIZ010000017.1:0-23082 GCA_035328285.1 Gemmatimonadales bacterium | reverse complement strand
GGTGCCGTCACAGGCATCCCCGACGCAGCCGCTGGCGGAGCCGTCAAACTCCGCACTGAAGAAGATGGCGCCGAGCCCGACGGCGAGCCCGATGTTGTGCCGTTCCTTGGCGAAGAGGGAATACTTGAACTGGAGCGTGGCGTTATCCGAGCCAAGCTTCGTGTTCAGGTTGAGGTCGCCAAAGAACTCGTTATCACCGATGACGAGCGAATCGGAAAACGCCCGGCTGCCGCTGGTATTGAGGAACTGGTAGCCCAGGTCGAGTTCGGTCTTTCGCCCCGGCTTCCAGGCCAGCATGAGTGCCGGCTGCACCGTGCTTCCGGAAACGCCGAGAAGATCCTTGAAGTTGATGTTGGTCCCGACGTCCCCGTCGGAGCCGTCCACCCGGACATCCGAGTTGTTCAAGACCGTGGTGAAGGCAAGCCCAACCTGCCACTTGTCATACAAGTGGTTCTTGTACTCGGCGGTGTCCTGGGCCGCCACCAGCCGCGGGCTCGCCATCGCCAGCACGGCAAGCACCGTCAGGCGACCCCACGTTCCACATGTCGATGTCATGCTGTTCCCTGACCTCTCTAGAATGCGGCGATGGACGCCATCGCCTGGCGTAGCGATTCCACCTGCGGAAGAATGACATCTTCGAGTTCGGGCGCGTAGGCGACGAAGGTGTCGGTGGCCGCCACCCGGCGCACCGGCGCGTCGAGCCAGGCGAACGCCTCGTCGGCGATGCGGGCCGCGATTTCCGCCCCGTACCCCCACGACAGCGAGTCTTCGTAGGCCACGATGACCCGGCTGGTCTTGCGGACCGACGCGTACACCGTCTCCCAGTCCACCGGGTTCAGGGTGCGGAGGTCGATCACCTCGACGCTCACCCCCGCCGACTCCTCCAGCTCCTTGGCTGCCACCACCGCCCGCTGCACCACCGCGCCGTAGGTCACCACCGTCACGTCCGACCCTTCCCGGACCACCTTGGCCTTGCCGAAGGGGATCATGAAATTGGGGCCCGGATTGGGCGCCTTGTTGTAGGTCTGGCGGTAGAGGTGCTTGTGTTCGAGGAAGAGGACCGGGTCCTCGCTCCGGATGGCGGTGCGCAGCAGGCCGTTGGCGTCGAGCGCGGTGGAGGGGCAGACCACCCGGAGCCCGGGCACGCCGGTGAAGATGGCGGCGCCGGTCTGCGAGTGATAGATCGAGCCACCCTTGAGGTAACCGCCGTAGGTGACGCGGACGACGACCGGGGCGCTGAAGTGGTTGTTCGACCGCCACCGCATCAGGGCCAGCTCGTCGCGGAGCTGCATGTACGCGGTCCAGATGTAGTCGAAGAACTGGATCTCGACCACCGGCTTCATGCCGCGCGTGGCCATGCCGATGGCGCGGCCCACGATGTTGGCCTCCGCGAGCGGCGAGTTGTACACCCGGTCGCTGCCGAACATCTTCTGCAGCCCCCAGGTCACCTTGAACACCCCGCCCTTGCCCTTCACGTCGCCGAGGTAGGCCTCGCGGCTCACGTCGGCCACGTCCTGGCCGAAGACCACGATGCGCGGGTCCCGCGCCATCTCGTCCTTGAGGCAGCCGTTGATCAGGTCGACCATGGTGGTCGGCTCGCCCGTGAAGTGGGGATCGTCCTCGGTGTCGAACTGATCCGAGGTCGGGTCCACGTCCGGCGAATAGACGAAGTCGTGGATGGTGTCCGTGCCCGGCTGCGGCGAGGCGAGCGCGGTGTCGGTGGCGACGTCGACCTCCTCGGCCACCTCGGTGCGGATCTTCTCGATTTCCGCCTCCGAGGCGACGCCCTGCGCCACCAGCCACCGCGGAAAGGTCGTGACCGGATCCCGCTCGGCGTCCTTGTCCCGCTCGGCGGCGGTGCGGTAGTTGACCTCGTCGTCCGAGAGCGAATGGCTGTAGGGCCGGATGACGTGCGCGTGCACCAGCGCCGGTCCCTTGCGCTGGCGGCAATACTCGACCGCCCGGGAGAGGGCGTCGTACGATGCCATCGTGTCGCAGCCGTCCACTTCCTGGATGTAGAGACCGGGGAAGCCGCTCAGCAGCTTGGACACCGATCCGCCGGCGGTGTTGACCTCGACTGGCGTGGAGATGGCGTAGCCGTTGTCCTCGACCAAATAGACCACAGGCAGCTTGAGGTTGCAGGCGGTGTTCATCGACTCCCAGAACTCGCCCTGGCTGGTGGTGCCGTCGCCGGTCGAGCAGAACACCACCTCGTCGCCGTGGTAGGGGGTCTCCGGCGTGTCGATGCCCGGCGTCTGGGTCGACCGCAGCCATGCCTCCGCACAGCCGACGGCCTGGAGGAACTGGGTGCCGGTCGGGCTGGAGGCGGAGACGATGTTCAGCTCCCTGTGCCCCCAGTGCGAGGGCATCTGGCGACCGCCGGAGTTGGGGTCGTCGGCGGCGCCGACGGCGGAAAGCAGCTGCTCGGTGGCGGTCATGCCGAGGCCGAGGCAGAGGGCCCGGTCCCGGTAGTAGGTGTAGAACCAGTCGTAGGCGGGCCGGAACACCTTCGAGGCGGCCACCAGGACCGCCTCGTGCCCGGCGCCGGAAATCTGGAAGAAGATCTTGTTCTGGCGCTTGAGCTGGATTTCGCGATCGTCGATCCGCCGGGAGAGCAGGATCAGGCGGCACATCTCGAGGAGCTCCGCCTTGTCGAGGCGGGCAGACGGTGCGCTCTTGACGGGCGCCGAGGTGCGTGTGGCCATCAGGGTATCACCCTCGGTGGAGACGGAAAGTGACCGGGATCGACCGGCTGCTGGAAGATACCTCCGCGATGGAGGGGGAGAAAGCTGGGGGCTCAGCCCCCCCAGCTGACGGTCTTGAGATCGGCCAGGACCCCGTCGAGATCGTTGAACTTGACGCTCCTCGGCTTGGCGGGGAGCAGGGGCAGCTCCAGTTCCGTCACCGGCCCGGTGACTTTCATCCGAATGCGCGCCACCTGGTCCTTCCCCAGTTCGATGGCCACCGGCATGTACGCCACGAAGTCCTCCGGGACCCCCTCCTGCCGGACCCGGAGCCGGAGGACATACTTGCCGTCCGGCCCGTCGGACACCTGGTAGGCGGTCTGGTAGGTCGGGAGGGCGGAGCGGTACACCCACTGTGTGAAGAACCACCCCATGTCCTGGCCGGAATGGCGTTCGACCATCCGCTGGAAGTCGGCGGTCGAGGCCTGTTTCCCGCGATAGGTCTGGTAGAAGTCGCGCATCATGCCGGTGAACCGGTCCTCGTTCATCGTCTTGAGGTCGATCATCATCGCCCGGAGCATGTGGAGCACCCAGGCGCCTTTCTCGTACACGATCAGGTTGTAATCACCTGGGTTGTCCGCGTCCTGTGTCCGATAGCCGAGCCCGATCGGCGCCGCGCCCGCGCCGCGCACCAGGATGTCCGCCTTCCAATCGTCGAGAATCTGGAAATACTGCTTCCCGTCGCCGCGCACGGTCTGCAGGTACCAGAGCGCCGAGAACTCGGAAAATCCCTCGCTGAGCCACTGGTCGCGATAGGTGGCAAAGTCGACCCCGATCCCCCACCACTGGTGTGCCACTTCGTGCGCGCGGAACACCTCGTTGTGGCCCTTCGTGCCGGTCATGTCGAAGGTGGCCATCGACAGGTGGATCAGCCCGGGAAACGCCTCGCCCCGGCCCGCGGGGATTTCGGTCGCGTAGAAGTTGTCGGCCGGTGGCGACCCGAACATGGCGGTGAACAGCTTCATGCTCCGGGCGATGTCCGCGCTCACCTCGCTGGCCGAGTACGCCTTGGACCCGATGGAGCGGTGGCCGCTCTCCGACACCAGCACCGTCACGGGAGGCGCTCCCGGTTCGACCGGCGAATAGCTCTTGAACATCCCGATGTTGAACGAGGCATTCCGGATGGGGCGCGCGGTGGCCCACCGGCTCGTGGTGACGCGATCTGTCGTGCTGGAATCCATCAGCTCGCCCACGCTGGCCAGCACGAAGTTGGACGGGTAGTGGTAGATCATCTCGAAGGTGGCGAGACTGAGCCCTGACAGGGGGCGCGGGTACCAGGCCGTCGCCCCCTTGATGTAGAAAAAGTCGCCGACGCGGTCGATGAGGTCGCCGTGGTAATAGACGACCAGCTGCAGGGTTTCCCCGGCGGGGAGCACCCTTGGCAGCCGGACCCAGAGGTACGGGCTGTTCTTCTTCTTCTCGACGACGGCCGCGTCCCCATCCGCCCAGCGCGCCGAGTCGACGGTGAACTTCCCGAACAGGGAGAAGGCGACCCAGGGGCCGAGCGGCACCTCGCCGACGATGACGATCCGCGCCGACGCCGAGAACCCGATGTCCCCCGAGCCCGTGCTCGGCAACGACACATCAAGGGCGTAATGATTCACGAGCGCGTCGCCCCGGCGGTCGCGGGCCGGTCCTTCGGAAGTCGCTGCCGCGGTCGCCTCCTTGGCCGTGACCGTGGCGTAGCCCGTCGCCAGGCCCGTTCGCTCCCGTTCGCGCAACTCCACCCCCTCCGTCATCCGCGGCGTCACCAGGAAGCCCACGGGGGTCCCGCCGGTCGTAACGAGGTGGGCGTAGAACATTCCGCCCGGCGCGGCGTTCAGGAGGTCCAGCAGGACATCGGGGTCGATGCTGTGATCCTGGTTGTCGCCGAGGAAGTCGAGGGCCTGCGACAGCCGGTTCCCCGACAGGCCGGGGGCGTCGCCGGCCTCGAACTGCAGATGATGTTCCAGCTCCGCCCGGGTGGTGTCGGAGAACAGGAAGATCGCTTCGCTGAAAGGGACGGTGTAGGTGGCGCCCTTGTGCCGCCGGGCAAGTTGCTGCTGCTCCATCTCCATCGTCGGCGCGAAGGTGAACGTGCCGCTGCCCCGGAAGGCGGCGCCCATGACGCGCCCGCCGACCGGCGCGAGGAGGGCGAAACTTCCGCTGGCGAAGGTGAAGGTCCCGGCTTCCCGGCGCAGGACCAGGCCGCTTGCCGGGGCACCCCGCCCCGGCTCCGGCATCATGCCCTGGATGGCGGCGTAGCCCCCGTCCCAGGTGGAGGCGGCCTGCGCAGCCAGCGCGACCGGAGCGGCCAGCACGATCCACGCGGCGAGTCCCGAGATCGCTTCACGACGCATGCGAGAAACCTCCTGGCAACGGGGAATGCGAAGGTGCGTCCCGCCCTCAGGGCGCCCGGTAGACCACCCGCCCGCCCGCGACCGTCACCAGCACCTGCGTCTTGGGAATGTCGACCGGATCGATGGCCGTGATGTCCCGGTCGAGCAGGACCAGGTCGGCCCGCGCTCCCGGCTTCAGGACCCCCCGGCGTCCCTCGGCGAACACGCCGTAGGCGTTCTCCGCGGTGTACGCGCGGAGCGCCTCCTCCACCGTGATCTTCTGGGCCGGAAACCAGCCGCCGGGGTTCTTGTCGTCGAGGGTGCGCCGGGTGACGGCGGCGTAGACGCCGAGGAGGGGATCGAGGGGCGCCACGGTCCAGTCGGACCCGAACTCGAGGTGGGCCCCGTCGTCGATGAGGGTGCGGAAGGCGTAGGTCGTCTGGAGCAGCAGGGTGTCGATCCGCTTGGCGGCCCACCGTCCGTCGTCGATGATGTGGTAGGGTTGCATCGACGGGATGACGTTCATCTTCGCGATGCGGACGATATCCTCGGGACGCAGGTGCTGCGCGTGCTCGATCCGGAACCGGCGATCCCTTGGCCCGTTGGCCACCATCACCGAGTCGAAGGTGTCGAGCAGGAGGGCGTTGGCGCGGTCGCCGATGGCGTGCACCGCCACCTGGAGGTGCACCGAGTCGGCCGACTGCACCCACCGCCGGATCGAATCGAGGGGGGTCGTCTCCAGGCCCCGGGTGTTGGGCGCGTCGCGATAGGGCCGGAAGAGCAGCGCCGTGGTCGAGCCGAGCGAGCCGTCCATGTACCCCTTCACGCCATCGATGCGGAGCCAGTCGTCGCCGGGGCCGATGCGGGCCACCGTATCCGCCACCCAGCGCCAGGCCTGGATGGGGAAGAACATCTTGGTGCGGACCGTCAGCGTCCCGGCCGCGCGGGCGCGCTGGAAGGCGCCCAGCCAGGCCGGGGGCGCGCTCATGTAGTTCGTGGCCGTGACGCCCTTGCTGGCGGCGAACGACAGGGCCCGGGCCAGCGCCGCATCCAGCTGCGCCTCGCTCGGCGGCGGCATGACGCGATAGACCGGCCCCATCGCGTTGTCCTTCAGGATGCCGGTCGGCTCCCCGGTGCGGGGATCACGCACAATCACGCCGCCGGGAATGTCCTTCGTCGCCCTGGTGATGCCCGCGGCGCGCAGCGCCGCACTGTTCGCCACCCCCATGTGTCCATCGAGTCGATTCACGAACACCGGGTTGTTGGGCGTCACCGAGTCGATCCACTCCCGCGTCGGCAGCGGCGTGCCCGGCCACCGTTCGTGGTCCCAGTCCCCGCCGATGATCCACTCGCCCGGTTTCCGCTCCGCGGCGAAGGCCGCGATCCGGGCGGTGAACTCCTCCGGCGAATCGGCGGTCCGCAGGTCGACGCTCACCAGCTGGATGCCGCCGTCGAGGAAGTGGGTGTGGCCATCCATGAAGCCGGGCACGACCATGCCTCCGGGCGCACCGGTCACCACCGTCTGCTCCCCCACGAACTTCGCCACGTCGGCGCTGTCGCCGACGCCCACGATCGTATCGCCCCGCATTGCGACGCCGCCCGCCCACGGTTGGTCGGGATTCCCGGTCCAGACGCGGCCGAAGGTCACGACGGTGGCGGGCGGGGGGGGGGAAGCACAGGCCAGCGCCCCCGCGGTCAGGAGCGAGGCGAGCCCGACCGACCGGGCCTGCAGGAGGAGCAGCAACGGCGTCATGGAATGGTTCCTAGCGGAGCGTGGTGAGGCGGCGCAGTGCCTCGAGTTTCTCGAGCGCGGATCCGCCCTGCGATGGTGCGGCGGGGGCCACCGAAAAGAGGTCGCGGATGTCGAGCAAAATCTCGAGCATCAGCTGATCGCGGACGAACGCCGCGTCCAGCTCGTCGACCCGGTGCTGGTCGCCGGCCGCGCGGGCGCGTTCGAAGGTCTCGCGGTAGAGCGCTTCGAGGTTGCCGAGAATTCGTTCACGTGAGCGCATCTGCGTGCCGGAATCGAGGGAGTGCCGCCTGCGGGGGGATGGAAGAAGATGCTATACTCCGGAGCGATTGGCGAGGGGCCCGCCCCCGACCCCGTTTCCACCCCAACCGGACGCCCCCGATGAGCCTCTCCGACGCCCAGCAGCGCGTGGATGCCTGGATCCGCCAGTTCGAGGAGGGGTACTTCGACCCCCTCACCAACATGACCCGCCTGGCCGAGGAGGTGGGGGAACTGGCACGGGAAATCAATCACCGTTTCGGGCAGAAGACCAAGAAAGCGGATGAGCCCGACGGGGACGTGGGGATGGAAATGGCCGATATCCTCTTCGTGCTCATCTGCATGGCCAACCGGGAGGGCATCGACCTGCAGGCGTCCTTCGACCGCATGATGGCCAAGGTGGAAGGCCGCGATGCCGATCGCTGGACCCGAAAGCGTCCGTAGCGGCTACTCCCACTCCTCCGGCTCCGCTTCCGTTTCCGCCAGCAGCATCCGGTAGCTTTCCAGGCGGTCGGGGGCGATTGCACCGTCCGCCACTGCCGCCTGGATCCGGCACCCCGGCTCGCTGACGTGCCGGCAGTCCTGGAACCGGCACTCGCCGATGAACGGCCGGAACTCCGGGAAGCAGCTGGCCAGCTCCCTCGGCTCGATCCCCCACAAGCCGACCTCGCTGAACCCGGGCGTGTCCACCAGGTACCCGTCCTCGAACGGCACCATGAGCGCGGAGACCGTGGTATTGCGACCCCGCCGTACCTTGACGCTCAACTCGCCGGTGCGCAGCGTGAGCCCGGGCTGCAGCGCGTTGAGCAGGCTCGACTTGCCGGCGCCCGAGGGGCCCGTGACCACCGACTCGCGGCCGGCCATCGCGGCCCGCAGTTCGCCGAGTCCCTCGCCAGTCTTCGCGCTGGTGCGGAACACCGGGTATCCGGCGCGCCGGAACCGCTCCGCCAGCCACGCGCCGCCATCGAGGTCCACCTTGTTGATCACCACGGCGGCGGGGATCTCGTTGGCCTCGGCCACCACGAGCAGGCGGTCGATCAGCTGGGGGACGGGAGCGGGATCGCAGTTGGAGGTGACGACGAAGACAGTGTCGATATTGGCCGCGATGGGCCGGGTGCCGCGACCGAGGGGCACGCGTCGCTCGAGGAGGGTCTTGCGCTCCGCGACGTCGGTGATCGCATGGAGTCCGCCCACGGGATCGGGGAGCAGGGTCACGCGATCGCCGACCACGACCCTCGGGGTGTCGCGCTTGGTCTTGCCGCTCAGCACTGCGCGCACTTCCCCGCTCGCGGTCATCACCCGGTAGGCCGCCCCGTCCCGCTCCAGCACCGTGCCGGCCAGGCCCGTCACCACTCCCCCGGCTGGTTGGCGATCGCTTCGTCCAGCGCGGCCTTCACATCGTAGAGCGAGAGCGCCTTGAGGCGCTCCTCGGCCTCGGCGGCGCTCCGCCCCCAGGCGAGGAAGTCGGTTTCCACGTGCCCCACCGGTGCGGCGCCGGCGGCGTCCCACCGGACGAAGAGCAGCGCCGCGCCGAACCGTCCCCGTTCGTCGGGGTCGTCATCGACGTACAGCCCCACCGAATAGGCGTGGCCGTCGCTCCCGCCGAAGGCCGCCGCCCGTCCGTGCTGGGCCATGTAGCCGCCGAGAGTGGCCTCCATCAGGGCTTCAAGGCAAGCGTCTCGCGCACCACGTTGCCGAAGATGAAGACGATGTTGGCCGGGCGTTCGGCCAGCCGCCGCATCAGGTAGGGATACCACTGGGTGCCGAAGGGGATGTACACCCGCATGTTGAAGCCGTCCTTCCGGAGCCGTTCCTGCAGGTCCCGCCGGACGCCGTACAGCATCTGGAACTCGAACCGTTCGGCGGGAATGCCCTCGCGGGTCACGAACGCCTTGGCGTGCTCGAGCATCCGGTTGTCGTGCGTGGCGATGCCGGGGTAATTGCCGTGCCGGAGCAGCGCCTCCATCAGCGTGATGAACTGCTGGTCCACGTCCTTCTTGTCGGGAAAGGCGACGTCGGGCGACTCGAGGTAGGCGCCCTTGCAGAGCCGCACGCGCGCGCCGATCTCGATGAGCCGCTGCACGTCCGCCGCGGAGCGGCGGAGGCAGGACTGGATGACCACGCCGGTGTGCTTCCCGAACTCGGCCAGCAGGTGGCGCTCGAAGAAGTCGAGGGTCCGCTGCGTGTACGCCGAGCTTTCCATGTCGAGGCGCACGAAGCCGCCGAGGTCCCGCGCCTTGGCCAGGATGCGCCGCATGTTGTCGAGGCAGACCGCCTCGTCGATATCGAACCCCATCTGGGTGAGCTTGACGGAGACGTTGATGTCGGCGCCGCTGGCGGCCAGCCCGTCGAGCATCCGCAGGTACTCGTCCCGGGCCGCAACCGCGTCGGCCGGCCGGTTGACGCTTTCGCCGAGCAGGTCCAGCGTCGTGCCGATGCCGAGGTGCTTCAATTCGAGGGCGGCGGCGGTGGCGGTCTCCCGCGTTTCCCCCGCGACGAAGCGGCTGGCGAACTTCCGGGCGAGGCTGTTCCGCCGCAGGAAGTTGAACACACCCTGTTGCTCCGACAGCCACAGTAGGAAGGTGCGCATCATCAGCAGGGGTTCCTTGACGGGGGTCCCAAACGGCCCGGAACGGAGGTCCAGGCACCGCCACGAAGGTAGCTAAACTATGTCAGGACAACAAGTTCCGGACTGGCCATCTGGGCTAAGCGGGGCCGCTGGTTCGACTTACACGCCAGTTGGCATGATCGGCCCCGGACTTGCGTTCTACCCCTCCCGCAGTCCACCAACGACCCGCCCGATAAGAGCACACCCGGAGTGATCCGGGGCCGCAAAACTTGAGGTCTCAGGCCGGAACCGGCCGGAGATAGCTCGGTGCCGAAGGCAGGCAGACAAGCGGGGCCAGCATCGGTGTCCCTCCGGGGGCGCGATCCCATGGCCTTGAGCTTATCGGGCGTTGTGGAGACACCATGCGCCCAGCATCCGTTTCACATCGCGTTGTTCCCGTCCTGGCCATCTGGCTCGTCGCGGCGTCGTGCACCGGCCTCGAACCGAGCGCGCCGCCCGAGGGCGCCGTCCTGCTGACCCCTCCGGCCGAGTACGCCACCTGGTACGCGCGCACCGAGGCCTGCTCCGAGCTGCGCGGGCATCTCGACGGCATCGAGTGGTATGTCGTGCCCGATGTCGCTAGTTTCGAGACCACGATCGGCGAGAAGGTGGGGCTCTGGGAACGGGTGGGCAACGTCTCGCGCATCACCATCGCCGGCGACTACGTGGGGAACGAAATGGTCGTTCGCCACGAGATGCTCCACGACCTGCTGGAGCGCACAGGCCATCCGCCGGAGTACTTCGTGGCACGCTGTCATTTGACGTGGGACTCGTGGGACGCCGGGGCGCAGTGAGCGATTCCCTTCTCGGCATCCTCCAGCTGACGGACCGCGGGACCGCTTTCGTACGTCGTCGTGAATCGGGCTACGCCCCCTCGGACGGCGACCTCTTCGTCCCTCCCCACCTCGTCAAGCAATACGGCCTCCGCACCGGCGACGAAATCGCCGGCGAAGGAGGCCGCGGCGGCAAGGGACGGGGACCGAGCCTCCAGAAGGTCACCGCCATCAACGGCCTCGAGCCGGCGGAGATCGCGCGGCGCCCCGAGTTCTCGAAGCTCCCGGCCACGCACCCGAAGGACATGCTGACGCTCGAGGTGCCGCCCGGCACCAGGCGGACCTCCCACGAAATCACCCGGCTCATCGACCTCCTCTGCCCGTTCGGCAAGGGGCAGCGCGCCCTCATCGTCGCCCCCGCCAAGGCGGGCAAGACCACGGTGCTGCAGGCGGTGGCGGAGGGTGTCGCGCGCAACCATCCCTCCGCCCAGCTGTTCATCCTGCTGGTGGACGAACGGCCGGAAGAGGTCACGGAAATGGAGATGGCCGGCGCGGGCGAGGTGGTGGCCTCGAGCTTCGACCAGCCGCCGGAACGCCACGCGGAGGTCGCCGAACTCACGCTGGAGCGGGCCCGTCGCCAGGTGGAGCTCGGACGGGATTCGGTCATCATCCTCGATTCGATCACCCGGCTCGCGCGGGCGTACAACACCCTGGAACGGGGCACCGGCCGGACGCTGTCCGGCGGCCTCGACGCCAACGCGATGGAGAAGCCGAAGCGCTTTCTCGGCAGTGCCCGGTACGTCGACCCCTCGCGCGGGGGCGGGTCGCTGACCATCATCGCGACCGCGCTGGTGGACACCGGCTCGAAGATGGACCAGGTGATTTTCGAGGAGTTCAAGGGGACGGGCAACAGCGAACTCGTCCTGAGCCGGGAACTGGCCGAGCGCCGGATCTATCCCGCCATCGACATCCCGGCCAGCTCCACCCGCCGGGAGGAGCTGCTCTTCTCCCCGGAGGCGCTCGCGGCCTCCCACGCCCTCCGGCAGCGCACTGCGGGGATGACCGGCATCAACGCCATGCAGGACGTCCTCTCGCTCTTCCGCGGGGCCAAGACCAACGCCGAGCTCATCCCGACGCTGACGCGGTAGCCCCGGGAACACGCATGGGCGCCAGCCGGTGCCCCGGCCAGCGCCCATCCTGCTTGTGCCGTGTCAGTGCCAGGTGATCCCCAGCCCCACATCGACCACATTCTGGTCCAGCCCCACCGGGAACGACGCCGCATCATTCGAGATGGTTCCGATGCTCCCGAACCGGAAGCTCGCGACCGGTGTAAGGGAGACCGTCCTGCCGACCGGAATGTCGTACCCCACGCCGACCACACCCCCGAAGCCGTTGCCGCTGGTGGTGGTGCCGGACGAGTCGATCGAGACATACGAGGCCAGCCCGATGCCTCCCTTGATGAACAAGCCGCTGGTCGCACCGGGGTAGTAGTAGGCGACGAACGAGGTGTTCCCCAGAATCAGCCCCCCGTCGTCTACTGCGCTCCCCCACTTGCCCCAGCCGTTCAACTCCCCGCCGAGCAGCAGCTTCTGGCTGACGGTTCCACCCATCGCGAGGAACATGGCGGCGCCCCCCTGACGGTCGCTGGCCCCGCAGCCGTTACACGAGACCTCGGCAGAGCCGTATCCGAAGCCGAAGCCGATCCAGAATCCCTCGTGGGCCTGGGCGCCCTGCGCCGCCGCCCGGCCGGTGGCGCCAAACGCCAGCGCCAGAACAAGTGCCATGCTGTGGCCCAGGCGGCCCAGGGGGCGACCGGAGCGTCGTGTACGGCCTCGCATTGAATCCCTCGTGCAGTGGGGTCAGCGCCTATCGCGTGTACTCCGAGAAGGAGCGCGCGGCCGGCTGGCACTCAGGCCACAGCGTCTGCGCTCCGGTCCGCGAGTCGATTGGCATGACCCGGCGTTCCCGTGGGATCTGGTTCGGATCCTGGGCCGCCTGGTAGGCCAGCATGGCGGTCAGCGTCGCGTTGTTGCGCACCTCGCTCAGGACCAGCTTGTCGTAGGTGTCGCGGTTGGTGTGCCAGGTATACGAGAAGTACTCCCACGGCAGGGACCCAAGGCCGAATCCAGGTGCGCCGTAACACGCGACGGAGGCGTTGTCGGACCCGCCGCCGGCGGGGGTGCCGGGCACGCTGAACGACTTGAAGTTGCCGGTAATCTCCGACGGGATGTTGGAGAACCAATTGGCCAGGAATCCGCCGGCGTCCATCAGGCCGGCGCCGCTGACGTAGGCCACCCGCCCGGTGCCATTGTCCTGGTTGAACAGCGCCTGCAGCCCCTCGACGACCTTCGGGTGGTCGGCCATGTAGGCGCGCGACCCGTTGAGCCCCTGCTCCTCGCCGCTCCAGTGCCCGACGATGATGGTCCGGCTCGGGCGGGGCAGGACCGCCTTGAGGATGCGCATCGCCTCCATCATCACGACCGTCCCGGTGCCGTTGTCGGTGGCGCCGGAGGATCCGTCCCAGCTGTCGAAGTGCGCGGACAGGACCACGTATTCATCGGCGCGATCGGTGCCCGGGATGGTGGCAATGGTGTTGAAGACCGGGACCTCGCCGAGGTCCTGCGATTCCGCCGTGACCCGCAGCACCGGCCCCTGCTTGTTCTCCGCGAGTCGGTAGACGAGCCCGTAGTCCTCGCAGCTGAGAACGGCGGCCGGCACCGTGGTCGTCTTGCCGTCGAAGATCCGGAAGCTGCCCCAGCCGCGCGACCAGTTGCTGGTCAGCACGCCCTTGGCCCCGGCGCCCTGGAGCGCCAACTGCAGCGCCTTGTTGTTGAGCCCGGTGCGCTTGAGCCGCGCCGACCAGGCCGCCCGGTACTCATCGCGCTCCTTCACCAGCCGGTCCCACTCCTCCGGCAGTGCCGATTCCTTGTAACTCGAATCGGGACGGCAGGTCAGTTCCGGTGCGCTGATCAGGACATAGGCGCCCTTGACCGATGTGATGGCGGCGGCGAAGGCGGCCGAATCGGCGGCATCCGGCAGGATGACCACGGGGCCGTCGACCGGCTTGCCCTTGGTGCCCGGGCTCCAGGCCAGGATCATCCCTTCGAGCGAGCGGACGCGGGGGGCGACCAGGTCCAGGTGGCTGATGCCGCGCTGCCACCCCTTCCAGGTGCCGTACTGGACATTCTCCGCGCTGATGCCCCAGCCGGCATACGTCTTCACCAGCCAGTCGTTGCCCGCCTTGATACCGGGCGACCCGGTGAGGCGCGGTCCGATGGAGTCATCGAGCACCTGGGCGAGCATGCCGACATGCGAACTGTCCATGCCCAGGGCCCAGATCCGCTTGATGATCGGGTCGTTGGAGGGAAACCCCTGGCCCCAGGCGGGCGTCGCCGCCCCCGCCAAGGCCACCAGCAGGACCAATACGGACAATCTGCGCATCATGCGACTCCTCAAGATGAGAATTACCGTGACCCACCGTCGTCATAGAACCGGCCGCCCTGCTCCGCCATCGCCACCAGCGAGCCGGCCGGGGTGAAACGCGGCCCGAACTCCGCCGCGAGCGCGCGGAGGGTCGAGACGACCTGTGCCGCGCCGAGATCGTCGATCATCCGGAGCGGCCCGCCGCGGAAGGGCGGGAAGCCGATGCCGAAGATGGCGCCGATGTCGCCGTCGCGCGGCGAGCGCACGACGCCCTCGCTGGCCGCCATCGCGGCCTCGTTGAGCATCGCGTAGACGAGCCGCTGCTCGATCGTCTGCGGGCTGACCCGGTCCGAGGGCGTGATGGAGAGCAGCCGGTAGACGGGATGATCCACCCCTGCCTTCTTGCCGACTTCGTAGCGGTAGAACCCGCGTCCGTTCTTCCGGCCGAGCCGGTTGTCGGCCAGCATCTTCCCGATGGCATCGGCCGGAGTCAGCCGCTCGCCGAATGCCTGGTGCATGACGCCGCCACCCTTGGCCGCTACATCGAGGCCGACCTCGTCGAGCAGCGCGATCGGCCCGACGGGAAACCCGAACCTGGTCATCGTCCGGTCGATGGCCTCGATCGGCGTGCCCTCCATCAGGAGGTGCCCCGCCTCGTTGAGGTACGGGGAGAGGATCCGGTTGACCCAGAAGCCGGGGCGGTCGGCGACGACGATGACCGTCTTCCCCATGCGCCGCCCGAACTGCACCGCGGTGGCGATGGCATCGGGCGACGTCTGCGCGCCCGGAATGACCTCCAGCAGCGGCATGCGATCGACCGGGCTGAAGAAGTGCATCCCGAGCACCCGCTCGGGGTGATGGGCGCCGGTGGCGATCTCGGTGATGGGAATGGTGGAGGTGTTCGTGGCGATGATCGCCTGGTCGCCGACGCTGGCCTCGATTTCGGCGACGACCGTGCGCTTCACCGTGAGCTCCTCGAACACCGCCTCGATGACCAGGTCGGTGCGCGGGAAGCCGGAGAAATCCGCCGTCCCGGAGAGCAGCGCCGCGGACCGGGCGTACTCCTGTCGCGTGATCCGGCGGCGCTTGAGTCGCCCGTCGAGGACGCCCGTCGCCGCCTTGAGCCCCTTCCCCACGCGGGGAAGATCGGCGTCCTTCATCCGGACCTCGACCCCGGCCTGCGCGACCGCCGTGCCCGCGATCCCCGCTCCCATGAACCCCGCGCCCACCACGCCGAGCCGCCGGACGGGGCGCGGGGTCGCCGAGCCGGGGGCCACCCCGTCGTCCTTCTTGAGGGCGGTGGTGGCGAAGAAGATCTGCACCAGCTTCCGGGAGACCGGGCCGACGGCAAGTTCCCCGAACCGCCGGTGCTCATCCTCGAGGCCCGCGCGCATCCCGCGCGTCAGGCCGGTCCGCACCGCCGCGAGGGCCGCGAGCGGCGCCGGATAGTGCCCGCCCGTCTTGGCGAGCACCGACTTCCTCGCCATCCGGTACACCAGCGCCCGTCCCAGCGGGTTCGCGTCGAGGAGGAGCGCCGTCAGGCCTCCACGCCGCGGGCGGCGGGGCACGCCGGACTCGATGAGCCGCCGTGCGGCCGCGAGCGCCACGCTGCGGAGGAGGGGCGGTGGAACCAACTCGTCCACCATCCCCAGCTTGAAGGCCTTGGCGGCCCGCTCCGACTTGCCGGCCAGGATGATGTCGAGGGCCGCCCGGACGCCGATGAGTCGCGGCAGCCGCTGGCACCCGCCGGCCCCCGGCAGGATGCCGAGTTGCACCTCGGGCAATCCGAGCTGGGTCTTCGGGTGATTGGTGGCGAGGCGGTAGTGACAGGCGAGCGCCAGCTCGAGTCCGCCGCCGAGGCAGCTGCCGTGCACGGCCGCCAGGATCGGCTTGGGAAAGTCGGCGACGCGGTCCATGATGGCCTGTCCGTCGCGGGAGAGCGCCTCGGCGGCCGCCTGGTTGGGGAGCGCCACGAACTCCTCGATGTCGGCGCCGGCAATGAAGTTGTCGGGCTTGCCCGAGATGATCACGACGGCGCGCACCGCCTGGTCGCTGCGGAACTGCTCGAGGAGGGCCTCGAACTCCGCCTTGGCGGCGGCATTGAGAATATTGACCGGCGAACCGGGCTGGTCGATCGTGAGGACGGCGACGCCCTGCTCCTCGACCACGGTGAAGGTGCTCATGCGCGCTCCAGGACCATCGCGAAGCCCATGCCGCCCTGCGCGCAGATCGAGACCAGCCCGAACTGCACGTCCCGACGGTGCATCTCATTCGCCAGGGTGGTGACGATGCGCGCACCCGTGGCGCCGAAGGGGTGCCCGATGGCAATGGAACCGCCGAGCACGTTGGTCACGTCCCAGTTGACGTCGCCCACCGGGCCGGGCAGGCCGAGCCGGTCGGCCCATGCCTTGGAGCCCCAGGCCTGGATGTTCGACAGTACCTGCGCGGCGAAGGCCTCGTGAATCTCGACCAGGCCGAGGTCGTTCCAGGTCAGCCCGGCACGCTCCAGGGCGCGCGGCACCGCGATGGCCGGCCCCATGAGGAGTTGCCAGCCGGGATCCACCGCCGACACGGCATAGCTGCGCACCGTGGCGAGGGGACGGTACCCGAGCGCACTGGCCTTTTCCTCGGCCATCATGACCACGGCCGCCCCCCCATCGGTCAGCGGGGAGGCGTTGCCGGCGGTGACCGAACCGTAACGGCGGTCGAACACCGGCTTGAGCTTGGCCAGCGCCTCGAGGGAGGTGTCGGCGCGGATGCCGTTGTCGCTCGCCAGGATATCGTCCATGCCGCGGCCGCCGAACCAGGGGGCGATCTCCGCGGTGAGCCGGCCGTCGGCGGTCCCCGCGGCGGCCCGCTGGTGGCTCAGCAAGGCCACCCGGTCCTGATCCTCGCGGCGGATGCCGTTTTCCTGGGCCATCTTCTCGGCGGACTGTCCCATGGACTCGCCGGTGGAAGGCTCCGCGATGGCGGGCGTGACGGGTACCAGGTCCCGCGGCCGGACCTTCGAGAGCACGCCGAGTCGCTGGGGCAGGCTCCGCGCCTTGCTGGCCTCGACCAGCAGCGCGCTGAACCGGCGGGAGTGGAGGATCGGGATGTCCGACAGCGATTCCGCCCCGCCGGCAATGACGACGTCGGCCCGGCCCAGCATGATCTGGTCGGCGGCGTTGACGATGGCCTGCGCCCCGGACGCACAGGCGCGGTTGAGCGAGTAGGCGGGGATGGTCTTGGGGAACTGGGGAAGGAGGCTCACTTCGCGGGCGAGGTTCGGCACGAGGACCGAGGGGATGACCTGCCCGAAGATGACTTCGTCCACCTCGGCACCCGACAGGTCCATCCGGTAGAGCAATTCTCGCGTGGCGTGGCGGGCCAAGGTGACCGCGTTGACGTCCTTGAGCGCCGTGCCACTCTTTGCGAAGGGAGTCCGCATGCCGGCGACAACGGCTGCCCGTCGTCCGGCTGGGATCGTCAGCATGTTATCGTTCGTCTGTTTAAGGTTCGCCAGGGCGCCGGCGGGCCACGACACTCGCGACCGCGCGCCAGCGCTCCACGTCCACCGGTTCGAGCACCTCGCGGCCGTGGAGGACTTCCAGCGGCGTGATCAACCGGGCCAGTTCTCCCCGGCCCAGCAGGTGCTTTTCGTTGGTCGGCCCCCAGCCAAGCTCCCGCTGGGTGGTCAGGAACGCCTCCATGATGAGCGTGCCATTCGGGGCCAGCGCGTCCACTATGCGCGCCATGCGCTCCCGGTCAAGATAGTTGAACAGGAGAACGGCATCAAAAGGGGGCGCCGCCGGCCAGTCGCCCTCGAGGTCGACCTCCTGCCAGTCGACCTGAACGCCGCGCGCCGCCGCCGCCGCACGCCCCTCCTCGAGCTTGGCGGCGCTCCGGTCCCAGGCGGTGACCTCGGCCCCCCGGGCGGCGGCAGCCACACTGTGCCGGCCCGTGCCACACGCGAGATCGAGGACGCGCATTCCCGGACGAATGAGGTAGTCATGCCACGTGAACCAGGTACTGGGCAGGGGAAGCCGGCCCTCGGACGCCATGGACACTCGTAACGTTTCCTTCCGCTGTGCGACATTGGACCGGCTGACGGCGCGGCCGTACGACCTGCTCGTCATCGGGGGCGGCATTACCGGCGCGGGAATCGCCCGGGACGCCGCCATGCGGGGGTTCCGCACGGCACTCATTGAAGCCCGGGACCTCGCCTCGGGAACCAGTTCGCTGTCCAGCCGTCTCATCCACGGCGGCCTGCGCTACCTCGAACAGGGGCAATTTCACCTGGTCCGGGAAGCCACGCGAGAGCGCCGGACCCTCCTCACCATCGCCCCGCACCTGGTGCGACCGCTGCCCTTCGTCTTCCCGGTGCACAAGGGCGACCGGGTGCCGCTCTGGAAGCTGGCCGCCGGGATGCTCCTCTATGACCTGCTGGCCCCGCTCCGGAATGTGCGCCGACACCGCATCCTCGGCAAGCGCGCCCTTCTTGCGCAGGAGCCGATGCTGCGCGAGCGGGGCCTGGTCGGCGGGGCACGGTACTACGACGCCCAGTGCGACGATGCCCGCCTCGTCATTGCCACGGCCCGCTCGGCGATGCTGCACGGCGCCGACGTGGCCACCTACACCCGGGTGATCGGCCTCGAACGCAGCGGAGGCGAAGTCCGCGGGGCGGTCGTTGAGGACGAGTACATGCGCCAGGGGCAGATCCGCGCCGCGGTGGTGGTGAACGCGACCGGGCCGTGGACCGACGGCATCCGCCGCCTCGAGGACCCCGGTGCGAAGCCGATCCTCCGCCGCACCCGCGGGGCCCACGTGATGGTGCGCCGCGAGCGGATCGGGAACAGCGCCGCCATCACCCTGACCAGCCCGATCGACGGCCGCGTCATGTTCGTGATCCCCTGGGGCGAGTTCTCCTACATCGGCACCACCGACACCGACGAGCCGCGCCCCCCCGAGGCGGCCACCCCGAGCGAGGACGACGTCCGCTACCTCCTCCGCTCGGCCAACGCCTGTTTCCCCCAGGCCCACCTGACCGAGGAGGACGTGGTCTCGAGCTGGGCCGGGGTGCGCGCGCTGCTCGACACCGGCGAGCCCGGGTCCGCGTCCTCCGTGAGCCGGGAGCACGTCATTCGACGGGGTCCGGCCGGCATGCTGACGATCGCCGGGGGCAAGCTCACCACCTACCGCTCCATGGCCGCGGAGCTCGTCGACCAGGTGGCCGCGGAATTGACGCGACGGGAAGGCCGGCCCCGCCCCGCCCGGGCCGCCACGGACACCGAGCCGCTCCCCGGCGGCGAGGCCGCCGACCTCGACCCGATGCGGCAGACGATGCTGGACCTCGGCCTCGGCGCGGAGACGGCGGATCACCTGCTGCGCCACTACGGCACCGAGGCCGCGGCGATCTGCAATCTCGGCCGCCTCGAGCGAGGCCTGCTCGAGCGCCTGCACCCCGACCACCCCGCCATCGAGGCCGAGGTCATCCATCACGCCCGGCGGGAGCTGGCCACCCACATCGACGATGTGCTGGTCCGGCGCATCCACCTCCACTACGAGACCACCGATCACGGCGCGCAGGCGGCGCCGAAGGTCGCCGCGCTGCTCGGCCGGGAGCTGGACTGGGACGAGGGTCGGGTGCGGAGCGAATTGGCCGCCTGGCAGCCGCTCAGCCAGCCGGTGGCGCCTGCTGCACCACCTGGAGCAGCCGCGTCTCCACCTCCTCCAGCGACACCGGCTTGAGGAGGATGCGGTCGGCGGGAATGGTACTCTCCCCCGCCCGCATGGTGTGCGATCCGCTCGTCAGGTGGGACAGGTCGCCGGAGAGGAAGACGACCCGGTCGGCCAGCGCGGGGTAGCGACGGCGCAGCTCGGTGTGAAGGGCCACGCCATCCATCCGCGGCATCCGCAGGTCGGCGAGCAGCACGTCGAACTTTCCCCCCGACGCCGCGATCCGCTCGAGGGCGTCGATCCCGTCGCCCGCCTCCTCCACGGCGGCGCCACGCCGCGCCAGGAACCGTGCGATCGGCCGACGGAGCGCCGCCTCGTCGTCGACGAGCAGGATGCGCACCCCCGCCAGCGTGGCCGGCAGGCCGGGACGCGCCTGATCGCGCGGGGTGATGAGCCAGTCGCCCTCCCCGGCACTGCGGAACCGGAGCGTGAACCGCGCCCCCCCGTCCGGCGCCTCGTCGGCCTCGATCTCCCCCCCCGCATCGCGCAGGATCTGTCGCGAGATGTACAGCCCGAGCCCGGTCCCCTGCCGACCCTTGGTCGTCACGAACGGGCGGAAGAGCCGCCGGTGGAGACCGGCCGGGATGCCGGGACCGTTGTCGGAGAGCGTCAGCCACACGCCGTCGGCATCCGCGCCGCTCGCGATCGTGATCCGCCGCGGCGGGATGACCTGGCGGACGGCGTGCACCGCGTTGCTGAGCAGGTTGACGAACACCTGCTCGAGGCGCGCGGGGTCACCATAGACCCGCGGGAGGTCGGGATCGATGCGCGCGTCGAGCGTGATCTCGGCGACGCCGAACTGGTAGGACACCAGGTCGATCGCCTCGCGCAGCACCTTTCCGAGATTGGCGGTCTCGGCCCGGGGCTCGCTTCCGCTGCGCGCGAAGCGGAGGAGGCCCGACAACAGCTTGCCGGCCCGGCGCGACTGGCGGAGGATCTGCGTCAGGTCCTGCCGGTCGTCCGCCCGGAGGTCGTCGTCCTCGAGCCGCTGCTGGGCGATCGCGGAGATGGCCATCAGCGGGTTGTTGACCTCGTGCGCGACACCGGCGATGAGCTCCCCCGCGGCCGCAAACCGGCCCTGTTCCTCCGCCCGCTCCCGCAGCACCGAGGTCATCTGATTGAAGTGGTCGGCGAGCCGTCCGATTTCGTCGGCGTGGCGGACGGGCACCTGCGCCTGGAGGTCCCCCTCGGCCACCTGGGTCAGCCCCGCTTCGAGGTCGCGCAAGGGGGTGCCCAGCCGGCGATACGCCAGGAGCAGCACGGTGGGCAGGAAGAAAAGACCGATCACGAGCCAGACGATCACGGCGCGCAACGCCTGCCCGGTGGCGTGCGAAAGCTCGTCCTCGCGACGCACCAGGTCGGAGAGGCCACGCCGTTCCGCCTCCGCCAGGTGCCGGTTCATCTCGCCGACCAGCACGTTGACCGACATCATCCGCGCGGCCGCGGCTTCGTACCGGCCCAGCTCCAGCAGGCTCACCACCTCGAGCGCCCCGCTCTCCAGCTGCGCGATCGCCTCGTCGGCCGTGGCCATGGCAGTGCGCATGGCCTCCGGGACCGCCGTGAACGCGCGCGTGCTGCGCTCGTCAGGGGGCTCCGACAGCTGCTCCCGGAGGCGATTCAGCGAGGCGGGATATCCGGGCGGACCCAGCGCCACGAGTCCCTGCAGGTCGCGCACCTCGGCCTCGAGCCGCTGGGAGCGGGTATTGAGGATCCCGAAGAGCTCGACGACCGGCTCGGTGTCCCGCCGCAGCAGCACGGCGCCGGGATGCATGCGTAACGCGAGGAAGATGGACACGCCGAGCACGTACAGCCCGACCATCCCCACCAGCAGGAGGAAGAGGGTCCGGATGCTGAGCGCCCGCCGCCATCGGGGGACCACGGGGAAGTTGCCGGTCGCCATCACCAGACTCCCGCTTCGGGCACGGTGACCGGCACGCCATCCCGCAGGCGGACCAGGACCAGATTGTGGCGGGCGCCCCGGCGGAAGGTGATGTCGCCGGTCACCCCCCGGAACGGAGGCCGATCGCCGCCCAGCGAGTGCAGCCAGTCGCGCACCGCGGCCCGATCGGGCCCCACTTCGCGGATGGCCTGCGCCAGCACCATGATGGCGTCATACCGCATCGCCTCGAAGGCCGCAGGCTCCCGGCCGGTTTCCAGGCGATACCGCCGGATGAAGTCACGCTGGACGGGGACGGTCGTATCCGCCACCCAGAACGTGGTCAGGTAGAGGGAGTCGGCGGCGGCGCCGGCGGCCAGCATCAGGTCGGCGAGCTGATCGTAGGCACCGTCGGCGGCCAGGAGGCGGATCGACGGGTCATGCTCGAAGATGATGGCGGCCATCTGGGCCACCTCGACCCGGCGGCCGACCAGGACCACGAGATCGGGTCGGCTCCGCTGCAGGGACGCCTCGACCAGGGTGGGAAGGTCGGAGCCGATCACATACGGCACTTCATCGACCGGCTGCAGGTTCCTGCTGGCCAGCCAACGGCGGAGCTCGGCCCGGATCCCGGCGCCATAGGCGGTGTTCACGAAGTAGACCGCGATCCGGGAAGCCTTGAGCCCGTCGACCGCGACCTCCCCGAGAAACGCCGACTCGATGGAGTCGGTCGGCGCCAGGGGAAAGATCCATTCCCCCAGCTCCCAGAGCCGGCCGCTGGTGGCGGTGGGCACCACGAGCGGAATGCCGGCGTCGCTGTAGATGGGCGCCGTGATCAGGGTGCCCCGGCTGCCGGCATGGCCGACAACACCCATGACCCCGGGCAGCGCCACCAGCCGGCGTGCCCGCGCGATCTCCACGGCAGACTCGGTCCCTCCGGAGTCCCAGTCACCCACTACCCGGATGGCGCCCAGCGTCGTATCCGACGGGAGCGCTGCCGCCGCCACCAGCGCCGCTTGCTGACCGTCCCGCGGAAAGGCGTAGCCGATGACGGCCGCGCCGGTCGGCGGCTTGCAGGCAGCCAGCCCTGCGGCAACGACCACGGCTGGCAAGGACGCAGAGATTCGCATGGCGAAGGGATTGTGAGGAAGGTGCGCGGGGCTCCCGGGAGGTTACCGTGAGGAGTGGAGGGAATCAAGAGCGCCCAGGCCCGTGCCGGCTGGTCCTGCCCACCACCTCTGGCCTGGCCGAGTGCGGGACCGGACCATCCGTGCACGCGCTACGGCTGCGGCGAGGCGGTTATCTTTCCTCCTGTCAATCGGGGCTCCCGGCCCTGCGACCCGGACTTCCTGAGGCAGTGGAGCGGTTTGTGGACTTGAATGTGTTCGAGACGGCCAATGCGGGATTCGCGCAGGCCGTGTACGAGGAATACTTGCGCGACCCCGCGGCGGTCTCGGAGGAGTGGCGCCGCCTGTTCGAGAGCGGCGTCGTCGGCGAGACCCCGAGCGTCGGCACTGCCGCCGGGAACGGCAAGCCGACGGCCGCGAGCCCCGCCCTCGATGCGCCGGTGAGCCCTGCCACGCCCGCCGCCGAGCCCGTGCCACCCAACGCCGT
>DAOLIZ010000016.1:1165-28036 GCA_035328285.1 Gemmatimonadales bacterium | reverse complement strand
CCCCTCCGGCTGGCGCAACGTGCGCTGGCGGCCGCAGGAGGTGACCTTCCAGCTCCGCGACGAGCGCGTCGAGGTGCGTTACGCCGTCGAGTCCGACGGCCGCTTCATGGTCGAGTGCGGCGGCCACGGCGGCGGTCAGGCCGAGCGCGGTGGCAAGGAGGAGGAGCCAGCCGAGGTCGGCCTGGCTCGCGGCGAGCCGGGTCACCTCGGCTCCGCGTGGGGCGGCGAGGACCACGAGCTGATCCCCGTGACCGGGACGTTCCACGCGGTAGCCCACCCGGCCCCCGCGGCCCAGCAACGGCTCGTTGGCCGCCGATTCGACCTCGCCATCGAACGCCATGACCTGGAAGGCGGCGGCATCCTGGAGTGGCGCCAGGATGGCCAGGTCCGCGAGCACCGAATCCGTTGCGGCGATCCGTGCCCCGCCCCGGTACACAGCGAGGTCGGAATGAAACCGACCCGCCAGCCGGTCGAGCACCGCCCCCGGCAACGCCGGGGCGGCGGACGGGTCGGTCGAGACGGCCACGACATCGCGCAGCACTTGCGTGATCGCGTCGTCCCGCTGCCGGGCGGCCTCGGTGTTGAGGCGCGAGAGCTCCCAGACGGAGAACCCGACCGCCGGTACGAGGAAGAACCCCGAGAGCGCGATGGCCACGCGTACCCGGAAGGAACGCCTGAGGCGCTGCCAGCTCGGGAGTGCGGGCGGCATGCCGGCAATGGCCTCGGCAAGCAGCCAGATCAGCGCAAGCACCACCGCGTCGAACACGACGACCAGCGCGCCCCGGACCAGCAGGGGAAACGGCCCGCGCAAGTCGACGTCTGCGTGCGTGCCGCGCACCCCGTCCGGCATCTGCACGGCGCGCTCACCGTGCACGGACCAGCCTTCCCGCCGCCACCGCAGGCGCCGCGCATCGGGCGTCAGTCCTGGCGTCGGCGGCGAGAGGGTCATCCGGTACGACGGTTCGGCGAGTGCCGTGGGGTCGAGGAGCGAGCCGAGCCGATCCGGTACCAGCAGCCTGGTTCTCGGCCCGATCGCGACGGTCAGCAGTTCCTCCGATGCCAGCCGGAGGGTCAGCACCTGGTAGACTCCCGGGACGCCCCGGACCGCCGAGATGCGCATCGAATCGCCGGGGGGCAAGCCGGTCGCCAGGGCCGCGACCGAGTCCTCCGGCAGGTCGAGCGAATCGAGCGGAAGGGAGGCGGCGACCGCACCATCCGGCCGCCGAAGGGCAAGCCGGACCGGATACCCCGCCAGATCGGTCCGCGCCTCCAGCCATCGCACGTACAGTTGCGATGCGTTCCGCGGCGCAGGCGCCTCCCGCAGCCTGGCGCCGGCGCGATCGAGCAGCGGAACGACGACCGGATCCACGTCAGGGCCCTGACGCATGGCATCCTGCTGCGCGGCCTCGAGGCGGCTGTCCGTGATGGCGCCCCAGGTCAGCAGCGCCGCGGCGCTTCCCGCCACCGTGGCGATCCCGATGATGGTCACCGTCCGCGCGGCCGGCCTCGTCACCAGCAGCAGCCCTGGCAGCCAGAGGAAGATGTACCACCCCTCCCAGCCGGTCCCGGGCTGCCACACGAAGAGTCCGACCGCGGCCGCGACGATCGTCAACCCCATGCCGAACCAGACCGCCGTCGGCGACTGACCCCGGGCCGGCGCACCCCGGAGGAGTGCCGCGGCGATCACCGCCGGCGCCATCGCCGCGAGCGCCAGCGTCAGCTGCCAGCCGAGCCAGAGGCCGAGCGAAACGCCGGCGGCGGGCGGCGTGATGCCGCGCGAGAAGTAGCGCAGCACGATGGGAGCCACGAGCAGGAGCAGGATGCCCAGGGGGAGCGAGAACCACCGCCGGCGCGGGGGACGGTTCCAGAGCGCCACGGCCAGGAGCGTACAGAGGAGGGCCAGGATGGCGAGTGCGCCGGCGGAACTCCCCATCGGCCCGAGGGCGGGACGAAAGAACGACATCGGGGAGAAGAAGAGTTCCAGGCCCAGCAGCGAGCCGATCGGGGCCCGACCAAGGATCCCGACCCCGAGCGCGAGCACGGCATAGCGGGCGACCGCGGTGCTCGAGGCGACCACGATGAGGATGAGCGTGAGCAGCAGTACACAGGCCGTGACCCGGGCACCCGCGTCCCGTGTCGCCGCCGTGGCCTCCTCGAGGCGCGGGGGCACCGGCTGCACACTGAAGAGGAGCCGGGGACCGGCCGTGGTGGGTTCGGAGTAATCGAAGACGTCCGGCGTGTCGGGTGCGGTGCCGACCGGATACACTCGGAGCCCGACGCCCGTCCGCGCGCGGAAGTCCTCCGTCACGGACTGCACGCGCTCCGGCACCGCCGAGGAGGCCCACACCACGACCGAGCCGACGGCTCGTCGCTCGAGCGGGGCCTCGCGGGTGACCTCCAGGACCAGGTAGAACGGATTGTTGGTCGTGGAGACCGGCCGGCCGTCGCCCCTGGGTGCCAGCCGATGCGAGCCCGCCCATGCTCGCACCTGACCGGCCTCGTCCAGCAGGGCCACACCCGCCTCCAGCTCGGCATGGGCCACCGCATGTTCGAGCGCCGGAAAGGTGGCCTGCAGGTTGGAGGGGGCGGCGCTCGCCTCGTCGGCGAGGCGGTTGGCCAGCAGGTAGGCGGCGTGGAGGTCGCCGGCCAGGCGGTCGGTGGCCCGGTCGACGCGCGCCTGCTGAATGGTCGGCCAGTGGGTTTCGAGTTGTGCGAGCCGCCACTCGGTGACCAGCGGGACCAGCGCCAGGACGACGATCGCGAGCCCGACCACCCGCGGCCGCCATCCACGCCAGGGGCGAAGGGCCCAGAGACCAAGCGCGACGCCGAGGCACGCCACCGGCACCCACCAGGGCGTCGGCGTGCGAAGCCATTCCCCTGCGGCGACAACCGTCAGGGCGGCCGGGGGCAACCACCAGCGATGCGGGGAGGGGTTCACCCGCGTATTATACGCAGGATGAGTTCGACTTTGCCCTGCCGTCTCAAGGAAATGACCCCAGCCGAGGTGGAGCGTTGCCTCGCCCGCCGGCCGGCGCTGCTCCTGCCGGTCGGCTCGACCGAGCAGCACGGCCCCCACCTCCCTCTCGGGATCGACACGATTCTCGTGGAGCGGCTGGCGGACGACCTCTCCGCGCGTTTCGGTGTCGTGCGAGCCCCGTCGGTTGAGTATGCCGCCAACCGCGACCCGCACCGTCCCCTGCCCGGCAGCGCGCCGCTCGGGCGGAAGACGCTGCATCGCCTCATGAACGAACTGGTGGAAGCGTGGGAGCTCGGGAGCGGCGTGCTGGAGTTCATCATCATCACCGCCGAGGGACACGAGGCCCACCAGGAGGCGCTCAGCACCCTCCTGGTCAAGAACGCGAAGGTCCAGGTGGTTGACATCTTCTCGCTCGATTTCGGCTCGCTGCTTGAGGCGCCTGGGATCCCGGCCCATGGCGGGGAACTCGACACCTCGCTCCTCCTGCACCTCGCGCCAAACCTCGTGCGCATGGAAGTTGCGGTGGATTCGCCCCGGGCCAGGCCGTCACTGTCGACACCCGAGAAGGGGGCCCGCCTTTACCAGTTCATCCTGGACCGGATTGCGGTCCGTTGCCTGCACCAGGAGTCGTGATGCGAATCTGGCACCTGCTGCTTTGCACGCTCTGCGTCGCCTCGACACTCACTGCCCAGCAGGCCGACCGGGGTGTCTTCTCCATCCAGCGCGGCGGAACGCCGCTGGGACGGGAGGAGTTCAGCTATCAGCCCGCCGCCGATTCGAACGGCGGCGGCATGCTGGCCTCGCTCGCGCGTTACCCTGCCACTGGGCCGACGGTCCAGATCCAGGCGATGCTCGAGCAGGGGCCCGGGGGGGCGGTCGTCGCACTCCAGCTCGACACCCGAAGGCCGGGCGGCGTGAATCGCGTCCTGGGTGCGGCGCTCAAGGACAATCTCACCATTCGCCAGTCCACATCGGCGGCGGAGACGGTGCGAGAATACCCGCGGGCGGCCGGCATCGTCATTCTCGACGACAGCGTCTTTGCCCTCTACCAGGCCGTGGCGCAGCGAGCCACCACGGCGGGCGCACGCATGCAGGTGCTCTTCCCGCGGTCGGGCCGCCGTGGGCAACTCACGGCGACTCGCTCCGATCCGACAACCATCGACCTCACAGGCGTGGTGGGCGGCACGCTCACCGTCGACGCCTCCGGTCGGCTGATGCGGGTCGTGCTCTCCGATGGAATTTCCGCCATTCGCCAATCCAAGTAGCGACGCCCCGCCGTACGGAAGTTGTTGTCTGGCATTACCTTTCCTCCAGTTCGTCCCAAGCTGAAACTTGACGTGGGCCCCCTGCGTAGGGGGCGCACGATCTTCTCTCTGGCCTGATGACACTGGGGAATACTTCATGACGCATTGGATGCGGTTGTTCGCGCTCGGCCTCTTCGTTCCGAGCCTGGCTTTGGCCCAGCAGCCCACGACGCCGACGGCCACGCTCGAACCCGCCGCCACCGCCGGCATTTCGCTCCAGGACGCCATCAGTTCCGCCCTGGCCAAGAACCCCGGGTACCTCCAGTGGCTCAACAACGAGAGCCCGGCGAACATGGCCGTGAAAAGCGCCTACGCGACCTTCATCCCGAGCGCCAGCGTCTCCGGCGGCTTCAACTACACCGGATCCGGTTCCTCCAACTTCGGCGGGACCAACGTGGTCAAGACGTCGGCGTCGGTCGGGTCCAACTACAGCATCGACCTCGCCTGGAACCTCAACGGGCAGGTCCTCAACCAGCCGGGGCTGGCCCGGTCAAACCTCCGTGCCACCAAGGAGCAGATTGCGGCGGCCAACGTGCAGCTCCGCGCGGCGGTGAACACCGCGTACCTCAACGTGCTGCAGACCAACGCGCGCATCGACGTCGTCACGCAGCAGGTGGCCCGCAACCGCGTCTTCCTCGACCTCGCCAAGGCCCGCTACCAGGTTGGGCAGGCGACCATGCTCGACACCCGGCAGGCGGAGGTGACGCTTGGGCAGTCCGAGGTGGACCTCCTCGTGGCGAAGCAGCAGAACGCTGACGCCCGGCTGGAACTGTTTCGCCTGATGGGCGTGACCCCCCCGGACGGATTCGAGACCGTGGCGCTGACCGACTCGTTCCCGGTGGTGGAACCGTCCTACTCCCTCAACGACCTCCTGAGCACGGCCGCCGAGGTGAACCCGAACCTCAAGGCCGCGGTGGCCTCCGCCGACGCCAGCGGGTACAACCTGAGCTCCGTCAAGAGCGAATATTTCCCCTCGCTGCGGGCCAGCGCCAACTGGAGCGGGTACACCCAGGAATACACCGACGAGCAGTCGCTCGTGACCCAGGCGTACGCCAGCGCGTCCGGCACGGCGGCCAACTGCACCTTCCAGAACCAGGTCATCCAGGGCCTGACGTACGGACCGGGCGGGATTCCCGGGCAGCCGAACGGCGGGATCATTCCCGACTGCAATGCCTATTCGGGGTTGAACGCCACGGGCACCGCCCTCGATCCGATCGTGTCGCAACAGATCATCGACGCGAACAACACCTTCCCATGGGACTTCACGACGCAGCCGTTCCAGATCTTCGCGGGCATCTCGCTCCCGATCTTCAACGGCCTGCAGCGGGAGACTCGTGTCTCGCAGGCCAAGGCCCAGCGGGACGACGCCACCGAGGAAGTCCGGGCCCAGTCCCTCCTCGTGCGGAGCCAGGTGACCAGCCGGTATCTCGCCATCGGCGCCGCGTACAAGGCGATCGGCGTGGCCGAAGAGAACAAGGCGGCCGCCGCCGACCAGCTCCGGCTGGCGCAGGACCGGTACCGGCTTGGCCAGGGCACCGCGCTGGAACTGTCGGACGCCGAGGGCGCGGTTCAACGCGCCGACGGCACCTACGTTGACGCCATCTATGGATTTCACAAGGCCGTGGTCGCGCTCGAAGAGGCGGTCGGGCAACCCCTTCGTTAATCCCGAGGACGCTCATGTCACGTCGCACCAAGTTCGGACTCATCGCCGCCATCCTGATTGTCGTGGTCGGCGGACTGTTCTTCCTCACCGCGGCCAACCGCAACAAGCGGGCGGTCGAGGTCCGGTTTGACACGGTCCAGCCCCAGGACCTCGTGGCCTCGGTGACGGCGAGCGGCCGGATCGAGCCGCAGACCAAGGTGGACATCAGCGCCGACATCACCGGGCGCATCACCCAGATCGCGGTCAAGGAAGGCGACTGGGTCAAGAAGGGGCAGTTCCTGCTCCAGATCGACCCGGCGCAGTACGAGGCCGCCGTCGCCCGGTCCGAAGCGTTGCTGTCGGCGTCCACGGCCTCCTACGTCCAGGCCAAGGCCAACTACGACCAGGCCGAGCGCACGGTCAACCGCGCCAAGGAGCTGAGCGTCAGCAGCCCGAACCTGATCTCGGCCGAGGCCGTCGAGCAGGCGCAGACGGCCTTCGAGGTGGCCCAGGCCAACCTGAACGCCGCCAGCGCGCAGATGGCGCAGAACCGCGCCACGCTGCAGGACGCGAAGGACCAATTGTCGAAGACGCGACTCGTCAGTCCGCTCGACGGCCGGGTCACCCGCCTGAATGTCGAGGTCGGCGAAGTGGCCGTGCCCGGCACCTTCTCGCGGGAGACGGCGCTGCTGATGACCGTGGCGGACCTCTCGGTCATCCTGGCCAAGGTGCAGGTGGACGAGACGGACGTGGTGCGGCTGGCGCTCGGCGACTCCGTGCGGGTGACCATCGACGCCTTTCCCGACACGGCGTTCGTGGGGCGCGTCACCGAGATCAGCAACAGCGCGCAGCTGACCGCGACGGCCACGGCCGCCGGCTCCTCCGACCGCGCGGTGGACTTCGACGTCGAGGTCACGCTGACGAACCCGCCGTCGGACATCCGGCCGGACCTGAGCGCCACCGCGAAGATCATCACCGACACCCGCACCCAGGTGCCCAGCGTGCCGATCATCGCGCTGACGGTGCGCCAGCATGCGGTCGTGCCGAACGAGAGCGCGCCGGCCGGCAGCGAGGCGGCGGACTCGTCAGAATCGAAGATGACGGACACGGAGGGGGTGTTCGTGGTGCGCGACGGGATCGCCACCTTCACCCCGGTCAAGGTGGGCATCGCCGGCGAGGAATACTTCGAGGTCGTCTCGGGGGTGCAGCTCGGCGACTCGATCGTGGCCGGCACCTACCAGACCATCCGCGACCTGCAGGACAGCGCCAAGGTCCGCGCGGCCAAGGCGCCCGCGCCGGGAGGCAAGAAATAATGAGCGACCTCGTCATCGCCGTCCGGGCGCTCACCCGCTCCTACGAGATGGGCGCCGAAGTGGTCCAGGCCCTCCGGGGACTCGACCTGGAGATCCGCCGCAACGAGTACGTGGCCATCATGGGGCCGTCCGGCTCGGGCAAGTCCACGCTGATGAACATGATCGGCTGCCTGGACACGCCGTCGAGCGGCGAGTACTGGCTCAACGGGCAGGAAGTGTCCCGGATGGGCGACGACGCCCTGGCCCGCGTGCGGAACAAGGAAATCGGGTTCGTCTTCCAGACCTTCAACCTCCTGCCCCGCGCCACCGCGCTGCACAACGTGGAGCTGCCGCTGGTGTATGCGGGCACCACCGCCCGCGAGCGGCGGGCCCGGGGGGAGGAGGCGCTGGCGCGGGTCGGGCTGGCCGACCGGATGCACCACCGGCCGAACGAGCTCTCCGGCGGCCAGCGCCAGCGGGTGGCGATCGCCCGCGCCCTGGTCAACCGCCCCTCGATCCTGCTGGCCGACGAGCCGACCGGCAACCTCGACAGTACCACCAGCGACGAGATCATGCGGGTCTTCGAGCAGCTCCATCGCGAGGGGCAGACCCTCGTGATGGTCACCCACGAGCCGGACATCGCGGCCCACGCCGAGCGCGTCGTGGTGCTGCGCGACGGCCGCGTCGAGAGCGACGTGCTCAACCAGACGAAGGCGGCCTGAGCCGATGCCGATCTGGGAAGCGGTCACGATGGCGCTCCGCACCATCCGGGCGCAGAAGCTGAAGAGCTTCTTCTCCCTGATCGGCGTGCTCATCGGGGTCATGTTCCTGATCGCGGTCGTCTCGATCGTGCAGGGCATGAACGTCTACATGGAAGACCAGTTCGCCAACCGGCTCATCGGGCTGAACGTCTTCCAGGTGCGGCAGCGACCGAACTTCACCACCGGCAACGTGACGCGGGAGACCTGGCTCAGCTGGCGCCGGCGCCCGCGGATCACCTATGCCGACGCGGACTACATCAAGGCGCGGCTCAAGACGCCCGCGACCATCGCGATGTACTGCGCGGACCGGATGGCGCTGACCTACAACGGCAAGACGGCCAAGGATATCGACCTGGTCGGGACGGAGGAGACGTACTTCCAGATCAAGAACCTCGAGATCGCCAACGGGCGAGCCTTCTCCGCGCAGGAAGTCCGCGCGGCGCAGACGGTCGTGGTCATCGGCGACCTGGTGGCCGAGAAGCTCTTCCCGGGCCAGGACCCCGTCGGCAAGGAGGTCACGATCGCCGGCCTCCCCTACCGGATCGTCGGCGTCGCGGCCAAGCAAGGGACGATGTTCGGCCTCTCGATGGACAAGTTCGCGATCATGCCGTACACCGCGCCGGCCCGGCGGTACATCTGCCCGATCAACATCCTCGACGACATCCAGATCCAGACGGCGGGTCCGGGTGACATGGTGGCGGCGATGGCGGAGGTCGAGGCGATGATGCGCATCCGCCGCCAGCTCAAGCCGGCGCAGGAGAACAACTTCTACCTGCAGACGGCGGAGGGGGCGCTCGAGGGGTGGAAGCGGTTCTCCAAGATCCTCTTCATGGCCCTTCCCGGCCTGGTGGCGATCTCGCTGGTGGTGGGCGGCATCGTGATCATGAACATCATGCTGATGGCCGTGTCCGAACGGACCCGGGAGATCGGCATCCGCAAGGCGCTCGGCGCCAAGCGGCGCGACATCCTGGCCCAGTTCGTGGTGGAGTCGGCCACCCTGTCGGTGGTGGGCGCCATCTTCGGCATCGGGGCGGGCATCGGCCTGGCCTTCGCGGTGCGCGCGCTCTCTCCCCTGCCGGCCGCCGTGGCCCCCTGGTCCATCCTGGTGGGCGTCACGCTGGGCATCATCGTCGGCGTCGTGGCGGGTGTCTACCCGGCCACGCGCGCCAGCCGGCTGGATCCCATCGTGGCGCTCCGCGCCGAATAGCGAGGCGACTCCATGTCCCAGAGCTTCAGCCGGGCCTTCGAGGGCATCGGCATCGCACTCGACTCGCTGCGGGCCAGCAAGGTCCGCGCGGCGCTGACCATCCTCGGCGTGGCCATCGGCGTGATGGTGGTCATCGCGATGGCCTCGGCCATCACCGGCATCAACCGGGCGCTCGAGAAGGAGCTGGAGTCGGCGGGCCCACGGACCTTCTTCGTGCAGCGCTTCTTCCAGGGCGGGATCAACATCTCCGACGGCTCGGACGAGCTCTCGCCGTGGCGCCGGAACCCCTGGATCACGGTGGAGGAGTCGGAGATGATCCGGCAGCTGCCGGCCATCCAGGAAGTGTCCATCGACGAGTCCACGCAGGGGCCGGTCAAGTACGGCGACACCGAGTTGCCCAGCGTGGGGATTGCCGGGTTCGGCCCGGCGTGGGTGTACGTGACCGGCGGCGAGATCGTGGCGGGACGGAGCTTCACCGCCATGGAGTATGCGGCCGGGGCCCGCGTGGCCGTCATCAACGACAAGGTGGCGGAGGCGCTGTTCCCGGGGCTCGACCCCATCGGCAAGACCATCAAGATCTTCGGGCAGCCCTTCCAGGTGATCGGCCTGCACGTGGCCGCCGCCTCCCTCTTCGGCGGCGGCGACCAGGCGCGGCTCGCCATTCCGCACACCACCTTCGAGAAGGTCGCGGACTACTGGAAGGGCTGGATGAGCATCTCCGTCATGCCGGTCGACGGCGTGACGGTGGAGGAGGCGCAGGACCAGGTGGTGGCGGCGCTGCGCGGCAGCCGCGGGCTCAAGCCGTCGCAGGAGAACAACTTCGCGATCCTGACCCAGGACCGGATCCTCGAGACGTTCGACAGCATGACGAGCGCCTTCTTCCTCGTGATGCTGGCGCTCTCCAGCGTCGGCCTGATGGTAGGCGGCGTCGGGGTGGTGGCCATCATGATGATCTCGGTCACCGAGCGCACCCGCGAAATCGGCGTGCGCAAGGCCCTCGGCGCCACCCGGCGCGAGGTGCTCTTCCAGTTCCTGGTCGAGGCCGCCACCCTCACGCTCGTGGGCGGGGTGGTCGGCATGATGCTCGGAGGCCTGATCGCGCTGAGCATCAACAAGCTGACCCCCATACCCGCCGCCGTGCCCCTCTGGTCCGTCGTGGTGGCGCTGCTGGCGTCGATCGTGACCGGCATCATGTTCGGCATGTACCCCGCCAACAAGGCCAGCAAGCTCGACCCGGTGGAGGCACTGAGGTACGAGTAGTCGGCAGGGCCGCGGGGCAGCGGGGCGGACGTGCCGCCCCCCTGCCACCCTGCCCCGCGGCCCCGCTAAGTTTCCTCATGCCCTTCCGCGAAGCCCTCCGCCTGGCGCTCCAGTCGATCCTCAGCAGCAAGCTGCGATCGTTCTTCACCCTGCTGGGCATCATCGTGTCGGTCGGCTTCCTCGTGGCGGTGGTGGCGATCATCCAGGGGATGAACGCCTACGTGAAGGAGAACATCACCGGCGCCGTCATCGGGACCAACGCCTTCCAGGTCCGACGGACGCCGGTGTCGATCGGGTTGATGGACGACGACCAGGTGCGGGCCATCGCCAAACGGCCGCTCGTGACCACTGACGACGCCGAGGTCGTCCGGCGCGCCCTTCCCGACGCGGAGGCGGTCGCCTTCCAGTCCGGATGGCCGACGCCGACCAGCGACCTGACCTACCGGAACCAGCGCATCGGCGACGTCCTCGTCTTCGGCATCACCCCCGCCTATCAGATCGTGCGTGACTACGTGTTCGCCGCCGGCGAGCCGATGAGCGATCCCGACGTCGAGGGGCGTCGCATGGTGGCGATCGTCGGCTTCGACGTCGCGGACAAGCTGTTCGGCGACCCGGATAAGGCCATCGGCAAGTCCATCCGCATTGCCGGCCGCGAATTCACCATCAAGGGGGTCGTCGCCAAGAAGGGGAAGGTCCTGGGCCAGTCCTTCGACGGCTTCGCGCTGGTGCCCTACTCCACCTTCGAGTCCATCTATGGCCGCCGGAAGACGACGGTGGTCTCGGTCAAGATGCGCGACGCCGACGAGGTGGAGCCGGCCATGGCGCGCGCGCAGGAGGCCATGCGGCTGGCGCACCGCCTGCGACCCAACGAGCCCGACGACTTTACGGTGGACAAGGCCGACGCGCTGGTCGCCTTCTGGAAGAGCCTGACGCGGATCCTCTTCACCATCATCCCCGCCGTGGTGTGCATCGGGATCGTGGTCGGCGGCATCGTCATCATGAACATCATGCTGATGACGGTGAACGAACGGACCAGGGAAATCGGCGTCCGGAAGTCCCTCGGCGCGACGCGCCGCGACATCCAGCGCCAGTTTCTGGTCGAGGCCGCCACGCTCTCCTTCTTTGGGGGGATCCTGGGCGTGGTGGCGGGCTGGTCCCTCGCCTTCCTGGTGTCGTCCTTCACGCCGCTCCCGGCGCGCGTCACCCTCTGGTCGATCTCGGTGGCGCTGGCCCTTGGCGTCGGCACCGGCCTGCTGTTCGGCGTCTACCCCGCGTCACGCGCCGCGCGGCTCGACCCGATCACCGCCCTCCGCGCGGAGTGACGCCATGATGCCGATCAGCCGGGTGGGTGAGGGCGTCCTGATGGCGCTGGACGCCATGCGCGCCAACAAGCTGCGCTCCGCGCTCACGGTGCTGGGCGTCATCATCGGGGTCGCAACGGTGATGACCATGGCGTCGATCGTCCAGGGGGTGCGCTCCCAGATCTTCAACGCCATCGAGGTGGCCGGCCCGACGACGTTTTACGTGATGCGGTATTTCTCCCAGACCCCCCTCAATCCCGACAACCTGCCCTACGAGGTGCGCATTCGCCCGGTGCTCCGGGAAAGCGACGCCGAGGCGATCCGGCAGGTGCCCGAAATCCAGTACGCCGGGATGTGGATCCAGGTCTTCGCGCGGCTCGAGTACCAGGGGACCCAGACGCAGATGATCACGGTCTGGGCGGCCGACGACCATTACATGGAACTCCAGGGGGGCACCCTCCTCCGCGGGCGCTTCTTCACCCGCGCGGAACTGACCGGCGAACAGGTGATGGTCATCGAGGACAAGACCGCCGACCACCTGTTCGGTCGGCTCGACCCGATGGGGCAGACCGTCCGGGTGAACGGCGTGCCGTTCCGGATCATCGGGGTCTACCTGAAGCCCGACAACATCTTCGAGCCGCCGGGCCAGGAGACCGCGGGCATCATCCCCTACCGCGCCGCGAAGTACAACCTGCGCTACGACGAGACGAACACCCTCTGGATCTCGGTCAAGGGCCGGCCCGAGGTCAGCGTCGCGAAGGCCCAGGACCTCGTGACGGTGGCCCTCAGGCGCGAGCGCAAGCTTCGCCCCGGCGTGCCGAACACCTTCGACCTGATCACCCAGGACCAGATTCTCGATATCATGGGCAGCCTGACCACCGCCTTCTTCGGCGTCATGGTGGCCCTCTCCGGGGTGGCCCTCCTGGTCGGCGGCATCGGCGTCATGGCCATCATGATGGTGTCCGTGACCGACCGGACCCGGGAGATCGGGCTCCGGAAGGCGCTGGGAGCCACGCGCCGCGAGATCCTCCTCCAGTTCCTCATCGAAGCGGCCACCCTCACCCTGATGGGGGGACTTCTCGGCATCGTGCTGGGGCTGGGCCTCGGCCAGTTGTTGAAGCACGTGCTCAACCTGCAGTCCTCGGTGCCGCTCTGGAGCGCCGTGCTGGCCACGGCGGTCTCCGTGGGGATCGGCCTCGGGTTCGGCCTCTACCCGGCCAACAAGGCCGCCGCGATGGACCCCATCGAGGCGCTCCGCCACGAGTAGGCGGGGAGGCGAGAGCGCGGGGGAGCGGGGAGGCCGCCAGACGGCTAAATTGTCACGCATGCGCGTAGATATCCTGGCCATCGCGGCCCACCGTGACGACGTCGAGCTGACGTGCGCCGGCACCCTGCTCCGCGCCATCGACCAGGGGCACTCCGCCGGCATCCTCGACCTGACCGCCGGCGAGAGCGGCACGCGCGGCAGCGCCGACCTGCGGGCCGCCGAGGCGGAGGCGGCCGCGAAGATCCTCGGCGTCTCCGACCGCCGGAATGCCGGCCTCCCCGACGCCCACCTCCAGAACACCGAGGAGGCGCGGCAGATCGTGGTGTCGCACATCCGGCATTTCCGCCCGAGGGTAGTGATCCTTCCCTTCCCGGTTGGCCGGCACCCTGATCACCGGATCGCGTCCGAACTCGGCCGCGACGCCTGCTTCCTCGCCGGACTGGCCAAGTACGGCGCGGACGGCGATCCGCACCGGCCGCACAAGGTGCTCTACGCCCTCAGCTATCGCGAGGACCCCGTCAAGCCGACCTTCGTGGTGGACATCAGCGCCCAGTTCGAGCGGAAGCTGGCCGCCATCCGGTGCTACGCGAGCCAGTTCGACGGCGCCAAGGCCGCCGGGGAGATCTTCCCGACCGGCCAGGACCTCTATTCACTGGTCGAGACGCAGAATGCGCACTACGGCTCGCTGATCCGCACCCGGTTCGGGGAACCCTACTTCACCCAGGAGACAGTCCGCATCGACGACGTGCTCGCGCTCGACGTCTCGAGCATGTAGGACGCCCGCCAACCATGACGCCCGCTCCCCCCGTCTACCTGGACCACGCCGCCACGACACCGGTGCGCGCCGAGGTGCTGGAGGCCATGCTCCCCTACCTGGGCGCCGCGGCCTTCGGGAACCCCGCGAGCGCCCACCGGTTCGGCCGCGCCGCCCGGGCCGGGGTCGAGGAGGCACGCCGCCAGGTGGCCGCGGCCGTCGGCGCGGAACCGAGCCAGGTCATCTTCACCTCTGGCGGCACCGAGGCGGACAACCTGGCCGTGGTCGGCGCCTCCCTCGCGGCCGGAGCGGCTGGCCGGCCGATGCACGCGGCCGTCTGTGCCACGGACCACAAGGCGGTGCTCGCCGCCGCTCATGCGGTGGCGCGGCTCGGCGGGTCCGAAACGATCCTCCCCGTGGACGCCCTCGGCCAGCTCGACCTGGCCGCCCTCGACACGGCCCTGCGCAACACGCCGGCCGTCGTGTCGGTCATGTGGGTCAACAACGAGGTCGGCACCGTGCAGCCGGTCGAGGAGATTGGCCGCCGGTGCCGCGCGGCCGGCGCGATGTTCCACACCGACGCCGTGCAGGCCTTTGGCAAGCTCCCGGTGTCCATCGACGCCGCGGACGCCACGCTCCTGACGCTCTCGGGGCACAAGATCGGCGCCCCGAAGGGGGTGGGCGCGTTGGTGGTGAGGAGCCGGGCCGCGGTCGAGGCCATCATCCACGGCGGTGGGCAGCAGTTCGGGCTCCGGCCCGGCACCGAGAACGTCCCCGGCTCCGTGGCGCTCGGGAAGGCCGCGGAACTGGCCGCCGCGGAGCAGGCCGGCAAGGCGGCGCGCCTCGCCGCGCTGCGCGACGAGCTGGCGGCCCGAATCCGGAGCGCCATCCCCGACATGGTCTGGATCGCCGAGCACGGCCCGCGCGCCCCGCACGTGCTGAGCGTGGCGATTCCGGGCGCGGACGCCGAGGCGCTGCTCATGCACCTGGACCTCCAGGGCATTGCCGCATCGGGGGGCTCGGCGTGCAACACCGGCGCGGCGGAACCGTCGCACGTGCTGACCGCCATGGGGGTCCCGCGGGAGCTGGCGCTCTGCACCATCCGCTTCTCGCTGGGCGCCGAGACGACGCCGCGGGACATCGACCGGACGGCTGAGGTGCTTCCGGCGGTCGTGGCCAAGGTGCGGAAGCTGGCGGGGGTGCTCGGTCGTGCCTGAGCGGGTGCTGGTGGCGATGTCCGGCGGCGTGGACAGCTCGGTGGCTGCCGCGCTGCTCGTCGAGCAGGGCTACGATGTGGTGGGCGCCACGATGAAGCTCTTCTGCTACGGCGACTCGGTGCCGGACCGGCCCTGCTGCTCCCTGGACTCGATCAACGACGCGCGGGACGTGGCGGCCACGCTCGGCATCCCCCATTACGTGCTGAACCTCGAGGACCGTTTCTCGCTCCACGTGATCCAGAACTTCGTGTCGGAGTACAGCCGCGGCCGGACCCCGATTCCCTGCGTGCGGTGCAACTCGTTCACGAAGTTCCGTGACCTCCTGGCCCATGCCGACGCCCTCGACTGCGACTACATCGCCACCGGGCACTACGCCGTGGCGCGGGACGGCGCGCTCTACCGGGGCCAGGACCGCGCGAAGGACCAGAGCTATTTCCTGTGGGGCATCGACCGGGCGGTGGTGGCGCGGATGCTGACGCCGGTCGGAAGTTCCACCAAGGATGAGACCCGGGCGCTGGCGCGACGCCTCGGCCTGGCCACCGCCGACAAGCCGGAGTCGGTGGAGATCTGTTTCGTTCCCGACGACGACTACGTCGGCGTGCTCGAGCAGCACCTCCCCGCCGACGCCCCCGCGCTGAGCCGCGGTCCCTTCACCACCGTCGGCGGCGACGTGATCGGCGAGCACGAGGGCTTTGCCCGCTACACGGTCGGGCAGCGCCGCGGACTGCCGGGTGGATTTGCCGAGCCGATGTACGTCGTGGCCATCCGCCCGGAGCGCCGGGAGGTGGTCATCGGCCCCGAGGCGGCGCTCGACGGCAATCGCCTCACCCTGTCGGAGGTGAACTGGCTGGGCCCGGCCCTCGCGGTCGGCGACCGCTGCGGCGTGCAGATCCGCTACCGCGCCCGGGCCATCCCGGCCACCGTCACGGCGCGGAGCGACGACGGCATTTCGCTCCTGCTCGACACCCCCGGGCGGGCCATCTCCCCGGGACAGTCCGGCGTCCTGTACGGCGCCGACGACCGCGTCCTCGGCGGTGGAGTGATCCAATGAGACAGAGGTATCGGTGGCTCGCCACGCTGGTTGCGGTCCTGGCGGGCGCGTCCAGCGCTTCGGCACAGTCTGCCCCGGCCCCGATGACGATCGCGACCTTCCTCGCGGTCCACGCCGTGTCCGACCCGCAGCCCTCGCCTGACGGCCGGCTTCTCGCCTTCACGGTGTCCACCCCCTCCCTCGAGGAGGACCGCAACCAGAGCCGCATCTGGCTGGCGGATCTCGGGAGCGGGGACACCTGGGAAGCCACCAGCGGCGCGGGGAGCGAGCGCTCGCCGCGCTGGTCGGCCGACGGCAAGACGCTGTCCTACATCTCCACCCGGGAGGACGGCGCCCAGATCTGGCAGCTCCCGATCCGCGGGGGGGAGCCGACGCGGATCTCGTCGGTCCCGGGCGGCATCGGCGAGTTCCTGGTCTCGCCCGGTGGCAAGGCGATGTTCTACGTCAAGGACGTGCCCTGGCCCGTCGCTGGCGATCCCGATCTCCGCCACGGCCCCTACCCCACCGAGGCGAAGCTCTGGTCCGACCTGTTCTACCGGCACTGGAACGAGTGGCGGGTCGGGGTGCGGCAGCACCTCTTCCGGCTCGAGCCCGGGGACTCCGTCGGCACCGACATCACCCCCTTCGACCGCGACGTGCCGACGCTGGCGCTCGGCGGGGTCGGCGTGGCGCTGTCGCAGTTCGGCACCGAGGTCGCCGTGGTGTACAACCCCGACTCCTCGCTCGCCACGAGCACCAACAACGACATCTTCGTGATGGGACCCGACGGCACCGGCAAGCAGGCGATCACCACCAGCCCCGCCAACGACAACTCACCCGCCTACTCCCCTGACAGCCGCTACGTGGCCTACCTCGCCATGACGGTCCCGGGATTCGAGGCCGACCGCCAGCAGGTGATGATCTACGAGCGGGCGACCGGGCGCCGGCGGGCCCTGACCGCGGAATGGACCCTCTCGGTGGACGCCATCACCTGGACGCCGGACTCCCGCGCGCTCATCGCCGAGGTGCCCGAGCGCGGCGGCGTGTCCCTCTACCGGATCGAGGCGGCCACCGGTCGCCGCTCGCTCCTGGTCTCGGGGGGCATGAATACCTCCGTGCGCGTGCCGCCCCGTGGCGACGACATGGTGTTCCTGCGCAGCACCGCCGACCGCCCGACCGAGGTCTGGGCCGCCAACTGGAACAGCGGCGCCGGCCTGCGCCAGGTCACCACGCTCAACGACGAATGGCGGGGCGGCGTGCAGCTCACCCCGCTGGAGCCGTTCGGGTTCGTCGGCGCGCTCGGCGACTCGGTCTTCGGCTGGCTGATGAAGCCCCCGGGCTTCGACCCCGCCAAGAAGTATCCGGTGGTGTACCTCATCCACGGCGGCCCGCAGGGCGCCTGGAACGATGAATGGCATCCGCGCTGGAACTACGCGATGTTCGCGGCCCGGGGCTATGTGGTGGCCGCGGTGAACTTCCACGGCAGCACCGGCTACGGCCAGGCGTTCACCAACAGCATCTCCCTGCACTGGGGCGATTACCCCTACGAGGACCTGATGAAGGGACTCGATGTGGTGACCGCCAACCCCTGGGTCGATTCGAACCGGGTGGGAGCCGCCGGCGCCTCGTACGGCGGGTACATGATCTACTGGATGGCGGGGCAGACGAACCGTTTCCGCACGCTGGTGGCGCACGACGGCATCTTCAACCCGGTGAGCTTCACGGGCACGACGGAGGAGCTCTGGTACCCGATTCACGAGTTCGGGGGCACGCCACTGATGCCGTCGGCCCGTGCCACGATGGAGAAGTGGTCCCCCGCCAACTACACGGCCCGCTGGCAGACCCCGATGCTCATCGTGCACGGGCAGGAGGACTACCGGGTGGACGTCTCGGAGGGATTCCAGGCCTACACCGCGCTCCGCCTCCGGGGACTGCCGGGCAAGTTCCTCTATTTCCCCAACGAGGGGCACTTCGTGTTGCGCCCGCGGGACCGTCGCCTCTGGTGGGGCACCGTGCTCGACTGGCTGGACGCCTCGCTCCGCCCGACGCCGTAACGGCGTTTCCCGACTTCGCCTGAGGACCCATGAAATCGTTTCTCATTCGGTGGATGATCAACACCATCGCCCTCTCGGCGGCGGTGCAGGTCATTCCCGGGATTCACTTCACTGATGGCCCGCTCCAGCTTCTGGCGGTCGCACTCGTCTTCGGCGTGGTGAACGCGGTCCTCCGGCCGATCCTGACGGTGCTCTCCTGCCCCCTGGTGCTGCTGACGCTCGGGCTCTTCACCCTGGTCATCAACGGCCTCATGCTGATGCTGACGGCGCGCCTGGCCGCCATCTGGAACCTCGGCTTTCGCGTGGACGGCTTCATGCCGGCGTTCTGGGGCGGGCTGGTGGTGGGACTGGTCAGCCTCGCGCTGGCGCTGCTGGTCAGCGGTGACCAGCGGCCGGGACCGGGGTGACGGGCCCCGCCCCTGCCGAACGGGGGGTCGCTTAACGATTCGGGGAGGTCCTCGTCTATGGGGCGTAGTGCCCATCTGACCTGACCTACTCGAGGAGTCCGACCCATGCGATTCCCCATCACCGCCCTCCTGGCGGCCACGGCCCTGGCCGCGGGCGCGTGCAGCGACGCTCCGACCGGCACGTCGAGCGAAGAGACCGCGGTCCAGCAGGCCTATCTCGACGTCGACGCCGGCTACTTCGACGAAGACCCCGGCGGCGACGACGTCCTCGCCTCTCGCCTCCTGTCCCCCGCTTCCACCCTCTTTGCCTCTCCCGGCGACGCGTACATCACGCCCGAACGCTGGGGCCGGCGCCGTGCCGCCGAGCGCCCGAGCCGTGATCGGGTCGTGGTCATCGAGGGCGACACCGCGAAGGTCGCGGTGGCGGTCCGGTTTCGCGGGGTCTTCCTGGTGGACACCACCTTCGACGGCGTGGTGAATCCCGGCGCCAAGCCCATGCATGAGACGCTGCGGCACCACGCCGTGTTTGTGCGGGACGACGCCGCGCCACGCGGGTGGCGCCTCGTCGCCATGAGCATCGGCAACATCGTCGACACCGATCCGGCCCGGCGGACCGTGGAGATCGCCTCGCTCACCGTGTCGGTCAACGGCGTCGACGTCGGCACGGTCACCGACCCGAACCAGCTCTTCCGCGTCCAGGGTGGGGTGCCCGAGTTGCACGTCGGCGACAGCGTGGTGGTCACCGCGGCGGTGCGCAACGTGACCGGCACCGACCTGGTGCCGCCGACCCAGGTCTTCCTGCATGTCCGTCATCACCGGGCCGACCAGGACCGCTGGGGTCGCATCCAGATGCAGCCCAATGAGGATGGCACCTGGAGCATCGGATGGACCGTACGTCGCCCGGGCATTGCCCGGATGGCAGTGGATGCCATCGACTCGGAGGCCCTCCAGACCCAGTCGGGAGACAACTACCGGGCGAACATCTGGGCCTTTCCGTATCGCGCCGTTCCCTGAGCGGTGCAGTATGATCAGGAGCGCGGGCTCCGGGCATCGTCCCGGGGCCCGCGTTTCTCCGCCTAAGGGCTTTTGCCGCAATATGTTACACATTCGTGACATCGCTTCCCGACAGCCGGCCCCCGCGCTACATTCCATGCCTGATGACCTCGCCGACAACCGTGCCCGCCAGCGCCACCCGGCCCGACCTCCATCACGCCGGGCTCTACTTCAACCGGGAACTCTCCTGGCTGGAGTTCAACCGGCGCGTCCTCCACGAGGCCCAGGATCCGCGGACGCCGCTGCTGGAGCGGCTGAAGTTCCTGGCGATCTTCGCAAGCAACCTCGACGAGTTCTTCCAGGTGCGCGTGGCCGGGCTCCGCCGCCAGGTGGACGCCGGCTACAGCGAGCGCACGGCCGACGGCCTGACGCCCGATGAGCAGCTGCGGAGCATCGCCGAGTTGGCGCGGGAGATGGTGGCGGCCCAGTACCGGTGCCTCCTGGAGGAGGTCGTGCCCGAGCTGGCCCGGGCTGGCGTGCATCTGCTGCTCGACCTCGAGGAGACCACCCCGGAGGACCGCGCGCACCTGAAGGAGTACTTCCAGCGCAACGTCTTCCCCGTGCTGACGCCGCTTGCGGTGGACCCCGTCCATCCCTTCCCCTACATCTCGAACCTGAGCATCTCGATTGCGGTCTTCCTGCGCGGATCGGATGGCGAGGAGCGCTTCGCGCGGGTCAAGGTCCCGAAAATCCTCCCGCGTTGGGTGGTGCTGCCCGGCACCCACCGGTACCTCCCCCTGGAGCAGCTGATCGGCGCCCATCTCGAATCGCTCTTCCCCGGCGTCGAGATCCTGAGCTGGCACTCCTTCCGCATCACGCGGAACACCGACCTCCAGATCGACCACGACGAGGCGGAGGACCTGCTGAGCCTGATCCAGGAGGAGGTGCGGAACCGCCGGTTCGCCGAGGTATCGCGTCTCGAGGTCGGCCCCGGCACGCCGACGGCGCTGCGCCAGCTGCTGCTGGCGGAGTTCAACGCGTCGCAGGAGGAGGGCATCGACCTGACCCTGGAGGACGTCTACGAGGTGCCGGGGCTCCTCGACTGTTCCGACCTGATGGCGCTGGCTACCCTGGATCTCCCGGAACTCCGGGACCCGCCCTTCCTCCCGGTCACCCCCGCGCGGCTCGCCTCCGGCCGCAGCGTATTCGACGTGATCCGGGAGGGCGATCTCCTCCTGCACCACCCCTACGACAGCTTCCAGACCTCGGTCGAGCGGTTCCTCCAGCAGGCGACCGACGACCCGGATGTGCTGGCCATCAAGCTCACCCTGTACCGCACGGGCGGCGACTCCAGCATCGCGCGCCTGCTGGCGCACGCCGCCGAGCGGGGCAAGCAGGTGGCGGTGCTGATCGAGCTGCAGGCCCGGTTCGACGAGGAGAGCAACATCATCTGGGCGCAGCGACTGGAGGACGTCGGGGTGCACGTCAGTTACGGCGTGTCCGGCCTCAAGACGCACACCAAGATCATGCTCGTCGTCCGCCGCGAGGGGGCCGACATCCGCCGCTACGTGCACATCGGCACCGGCAACTACAACCCCCGCACCGCGCGGCTCTACACCGACTTCGGTCTCTTTTCCTGCGACCCTGCCCTCGGCGAGGACCTGACGGACCTCTTCAACGAGCTCACCGGCTTCGGCGTGACGGAGCGGTTCCGGAAACTGCTGGTGGCCCCGCGCACCATGCGCGGGCGGTTCGTGGACATGATCCGCCGCGAGTGCGACCACGCGCGGGCCGGACGGCCGGCGCGTATCGTGGCCAAGATGAACGCCCTGGTCGACCCCGGCATGATCCATGAGCTGTATGAGGCATCGCAGGCGGGGGTGCGGATCCAGCTGATCATCCGGGGGATCTGCTGCCTCAGGCCCGGCGTGCCCGGGGTGAGCGACAACATCGAGGTCATCAGTATCGTGGGGCGCTTCCTGGAGCACAGCCGGGCGTTCTGGTTTCACAACGGCGGGGCGGACGAGGTCTACATCGGTTCCGCCGACTGGATGCCGCGCAACCTCGACCGCCGGGTGGAGGCGGTCGCGCCTGTGGAGGACCCCCACCACCGACGGGCGATGTGCGACGTGCTTGAGTTGATGTGGGAAGACAACCGCCAGGCGTGGGAACTCCTGCCCGACGGAACCTACCGCCAGCGCCAGCCCCCCTCGCCCGAGGAAGAGCGCGCGACGCACCGGCGGCTCCTCGACTCAGCGGGGCGCTGAGCTCAGTACTTCAGGCCCGCCGACTCCGCCAGCTGCCGGGCCAGTTCCTCCTGCTCCGGCGTCAGCTTCTCCGGCAACTCCACCTTGATCGCCACGATCTGGTCGCCGCGACGCCCTCCGCGTTCGAGTCCCTGCCCCTTGATCCGGAACTTCCGCCCGGGCTGCGTGCCGGCCGGGACCTTCAGCACGATCTTCTTGCCGTCGAGCGTGCGCACCCGGAGGCGGGTGCCGAGCAGTGCCTGCGCCAGGTTCACCGGGACTTCGCAGAGCAGGTCGAGGCCGTCGCGCTGGAAGAATCGATCGGGCTCGACCGTAAAGACCACGATCAGGTCGCCGGCCTGCCCGCCCCCGCGGCCCGGCTGCCCCTGGCCCTTGAGCCGGACCTTGGTGCCGGTCTCCGTAAGCGGTGGCACCGAGATCAGGACCCGCCGCTCGGCTCGAATGTCGCCCGCGCCGCCGCAGGTCGGGCAGCGCTCGGACGGGATCGTGCCTTTCCCGCGACACTTTGGACAGGGGCGGTTGACCGCGAAGCCGCCCTGCCCGAACGAAATGGAACCGCGCCCGTTGCACTCGTCGCAGGTAGTGATCCGGGCTCCCGGCGCGGCGCCGGTCCCCTTGCAGGTGGCGCAGGTCTCCGTCACCGGGAGGGTGACCGGCACCTTGCCGCCGTACATCGCCACGCGGAAGGGCACCTCGACGTGGGCCTCGAGGTTTTCCGCGACCGGCTCCTCGCGGCGTCCGCGCCCGAAGATCGACGAGAAGATGTCGCCCAGTCCCCCGAGGTCCCCGAACTCGAAGCCCTCCATCCCCGACTGCCCCTGCCCGGCTGCCCCCCTGCCACCCTGCCCCGCCCCGCGGCCGGCCGGCCGCGGTTCGAAGGCCCCCAGCCGCCGCATCTGGTCGTACTTCTTCCGTTTCTCCGCGTCGGAAAGGACGGCGTGCGCTTCGGAGATTTCCTTGAAGCGCTCCGCCGCCGCGGGATTGTCGGGATTCGCGTCGGGATGGTGCTGCTTGGCGAGCCGGCGATAGGACTTCTTGATCTCGTCCGTCGTCGCCGAATCGGGGACGCCCAAGACCTGGTAGAAGTCCCGCTGCGCCACCTAGGCCTGCCCCGGATCGGCGTAGACCTGGACGCGGGCCGGCCGCAGGAGGTTGCCCTTGAAACGGTACCCGACCTGGAAGGTGCGGCAGACGGTATGATCCTGCTCCGGCTCGGTCGGTGGGGTGGTGGCGACCGCCTCGTGCTCCTCGGGATTGAAGGGAAGCCCGGCGGGGTCGACGCGCTCGAGTCCCACCAGCTCCAGTTCCTTCCAGAGCTTGCGCCCGACCAGTTCCATGCCCTGGTACAGCGACTCCACCGTCATGGCCGCCCGATCGCCGGAGAGGAGCCGCTCGATGTCGTCCAGCTCGTCGAGCAGGCGGCCGGCGAACGCGCCCTGGGCGCGCGACGTCAGCTCCTCGCGCTCCTTCAGCGTCCGCTTCCGGAAATTGTCGTATTCGGCCGCGAGCCGGGCGAACCGGTCCTTCAGCGCGTCATTCTCTTCCTCGAGCCGACGGATCGCCTCGGCGGAAGGCTCGAGGGGGACGCCACCGGCCGGGGCGGATTCGACGACCTCCTCGAGGTCGTCCACGTCATTCTGGCTGGCAGTCACTTTGGGGTCCATTGGGGTGTCCATAGACGAAAGCTAATAGCAACCGGCGTGCCCCGGAGGTGGGTCAATCTGGCAGGCGTTTCAGGCGGCGCCACAGCTGGTACAGCGCCTGGTGGGCGGCTCGCCCGCGGATTTCGGCCCGTGTCCCCACCAGCTTGAGGAGCATCGCGTCCGCCCCGCCGGGGAGCGCATAGCCGAGCCAGACCGTCCCGACCGGCTTGTCGTCGGAGCCGCCATCCGGCCCGGCGATGCCGGTGATCGAGACCGCCACATCGGCCCCCAGCGTCCGGGCCGCCCCGATGGCCATCTCGCGCGCCACAGGCTCGCTCACGGCCCCGTGCGCCTCCAGGAGCTCCCTCGGCACCCCCAGCAGGCGATGCTTCGTCTCGTCGGCATAGGCAATGGCCCCGCCGAGGAACTGGCTTGAACTCCCCGGCACGGCGGTCAGGCGGCCGCCAAGCAAACCGCCGGTGCACGACTCCGCCACGGCGACGGTCCACTCGCGGCGGCGCAGCTCGGTGAGGACGACCTCGGCGAGGTCGGCGTCCCCGCGGCCGTAGGCGTAGTGGCCGGCGCGTTCGGCCAGGAGATTGGCTGCAGCCTCCAGCAGCTGGTCGGCCTCGGCGGGCGGGAGGTTCCAGGCGGTCGCCCGCAGGTCGACGCTGCCGACGCCCGGGAGGTAGGCGAGGGTGAGGGGGGCGAGGACCGCGTCGATGTCGCCCAGCCGCTCCGCCAGCGCGGACTCCCCGATGCCGGTGGTGCGCACCGTGACCGACCGGATGACGCCTCCCCCGCGTCCCCGCTCGGCGAGCCGGGGTGCCACCCGGTTCGCCAGCAGGTTCCGCATCTCGACCGGCACGCCAGGGAGCATGATGACCAGCCCCGCCTCCCCTTCCAGCCAGAGGCCGGGAGCGGTGCCCCATTCGTTGGGGAGCACGACGGCGCCGTCGGGGACCTCGGCCTGGCTCCGATTGGTGGCGGTCGGGACGCGGCCGAAGCGCGCGAAGCGGGCCTCGACCGCGGCCCAGACCACGGGATCGAAGACGAGTCCGACTCCCAGGAGGTCGGCGACGGTCCGCTTGGTGATGTCATCGGCGGTCGGGCCGAGCCCCCCGGTGGTAATCACCGCCCCGGTGCGCTGCAGGGCGGCAGACACCGCATCGCGGATGGCGGCCCGGTCGTCGGAGACCGCGGTGCGCCGGACGACGCGGACGCCGAGGGCCGCGAGCGTCCGCCCGATCTCGGCGCCGTTGGTGTCCACGGTGAAGCCCAGCAGGAGCTCGGTGCCGACCGTGACCAGTTCGATGTTCATGGGGGGGGACCGCCGTCCTACTCGGGTCGCTGGGAGAAGAGCGCGCGATACCGGTAGAGGTAGACCAGGAAGGAATAGACCGTCAGGGCCACGGCGAGGAGGAGCGCCACGGCCACGAACCCGCCGTGCCAGCGGCTCCACCACGCGAAGAAGGGGGTGTGCTCCCAACCCAGCGGGCGTCCCGCGTCGCGGAAGGCGAACCAGAGGAAGATCCCGCCGATGAAGATGCTCTGGAACGCGGCCTTGAGCTTGCCAGCGCCCCCGGCGGAGATGATGATGCCGCGGCGCTTGCCCCACCAGCGGAGCACGGTCATCGCAAGTTCGCGCCCGAGCATGAGGAGACAGACCCAGAGGGGGATGCTGCCCCAGACCGGGATGTCATAGAGATCGTGCCGGGTGCGCGAGATGAAGTAGATCGGGATGAGGCTGGCGAGGAGGAGGAGCTTGTCGGCGAGGGGATCGAGGAGCTTGCCGAGGTCGGTGATCTGGTTCCGGCTCCGGGCGAGGTAGCCGTCGAGCACGTCCGTCAGCGCGACGGCCACGAATACCAGGAAGGCGATGAACTTCGGCCAGTACCCCTCGATGAAGGGGAGGAGCGCCACCACCGGGGTCATCGAGATCCGGATGAGCGTGATGATGTTGGGCAGGTTCCACATCTGCCCGGCCCCCTAGCCGAGGGTCTTGAGCACGAGCTTGCTGACCGCCTTCAGGGTGTCGAACACCCCCTCGCCGTTGACGGCCACCGCCTCGAAGTAGGTGGCGCGCTCGATCCACTCGCCGTCCTGGGTCCGGCCGACGAGGAATTCGCCCTCGTGATAGGGATCGGCGAGGGGGCGCTGGCGCGCCGTGTCCTCGACCGGCCAGCCGGGGTTGAGCGCCGCCTGCAGGTCGGGGATGGAGGCGGCGTTCGGCAGGTCCCGCTTGTTGTACTGGATGATGAACGGAATCTTGGTCAGGTCGTAGCCATGCTCGGCCATGTTGTCGTACAGGTTCTGCATCGCCTCGATGTTGGCTTCCATCCGCTCGATCTGGCTGTCGGCCACGAAGACCACGCCGTCCACGCCCTTGAGGATGAGCTTCCGCGAGGCGTTGTAGTACACCTGGCCCGGCACGGTGTAGAGGTGGAACCGGGTCTTGAACCCGCGGATGGTGCCGAGGTCGACGGGAAGGAAGTCGAAGAAGAGGGTGCGCTCCGTCTCGGTGGCGAGGGAGATCATCTTCCCCTTGGCCCCGGGCGCGACCTTGTTGTAGACGTGCTCCAGGTTGGTCGTCTTGCCCCCGAGGCCGGGGCCATAGTAGACCAGCTTGCAGTTGATTTCGCGGGACGCGTAGTTGATCATCGACATGCGCGCGTGCCTTCTATTCGCCGAAGAGTTTGTCGATTTCGTCCTCGGCATCGCCGAGGAAGTCCTGCTCGACCCGCGGCGCCGCGCCGCCGTCCCGCGCGAACATTTCCGTGAAGACCTGCGAGAGGTCTCCCACCGTCCCGCGGACCCGCAGCTTGACCAGGCCAAGCGTCGTGCGGGTGTCGAACAGCACCACGAGGATCACCCGCCGCGCGATATCGGCGAGGTACATCGAGGCCGTCTCTCCCTGGTGGAAGAGGCTGCCGAACTCCGGCTCGCCGATCAGGCGGGCGAGCTGGTCGTTGGCGCTGAAATCCGCGGCCGCCAGCGACGCGAAGGTCGTGGGATCGAATTCCGGGGGCTCCCCCGCGGTCGCCACCATCTGGCCGGTGCGGTCCACCAGCAGCGCGGTCCGCGCGTTCGACTCGCGCAGGAACGCGTTCAGCATGACCACGATCCGGTCGTGATCCGCCTCGGCGAGTGACCAGCTGGACGCACCGGACATGCAGGTTTCCTATCCGAGGGAGACTTCGAGCCGCCGCAGCAGCGTGGCGGCGCGCCGGCGCAAGCCGGGGTCCGTTTCCCAAACCAGGTAATCGCGGAGCACGCGCGCCACCGCGGGCGAGCGCGACCCCGCCAGGTACGCGAGGGCGTCGAACCGGCGGCGCTCGACCGGGCTGAACAGGTCGGCGCGATGCCGGTCGAGCCTGCGCTGCGCCATCTGCCACCCGAGCGCCAGGCCGGCCAGCGCGCCGCCGAGGAAGAGGAGCCCCCGCGCGCTCATCCGGCCACGTCCTGCCGGGCCAGGAGCGCATGCGCCAGCGTGAC
>DAOLIZ010000016.1:0-1065 GCA_035328285.1 Gemmatimonadales bacterium | reverse complement strand
ACCGACGCCGCCTCCTCGACCACGCAGATCAGGCCGGCGTCCCGGCGGGCGTCGCGGCAGAACTCGCACCGCTCCTCCTCCGCCACGTAGCCGCACTCGGCGCAGGCGCGCACGGTAGTGGCCACGGCGTCGAGCGCGCGCGCCAGCCGGGTGGACTCTTCCGGCCCCTGCTGCAGGAGGTGGAAGGTGAGGCGCTGCGCCGTCTTCCGCCCGATACCCGGGAGACGCGCCAGCTCGGTGACCAGCGCCTCGATGGCCCGCACCGGCTAGAGCCCCAGCCCTGCCGGACCGGGCTGCACCTTACGCATTTCCGTCTGCGCCATCTCGGCGGCCTGCCGCTGCGCCTCGGCGACGGCGCTCATCACCAGGTCGGCGAGCAGTTCGGCGTCGCGGCCCTCGAAGGCCTCGGGATCGATGGCGATGCCGCGGACCCGTCCCTGGCCGTCGACCATCGCGCGGACCAGTCCGGCGCCCGCCGTGGCCTCGACGGTGCGACCGGCGAGTTCCACCTGGAGTTGCTGCAGCCGGCCCTGTACCTGCTGGCCCAGCTGAAAGAGCTGCTGAATATCTGCCATTCCACACCTAAGTCGCTGTCAGAGTGCAAAGTACGGGTGCCCACACCGGGGTGCAACCCGGGTTCCTACTCCAGGACCTCCAGGTCCAGGACGGTCGCTGCCACATCGAGGGAGGGGTCCTTCTTGCGGACCTTGGTGAGCCGCTCGGTGCGCACCGCCTCCTCGGTCAGCCGCTCCGGCCGCGCCGCGGTGACCGCCGGCGCCACCTCCACGCGCGCCGGCGCGCCGACGACCGCGGAGATGATCTCGTCGACCGCGCCCGACTGCCGGTCGAGCGCCTCGCGATACATCGGATTCTCCTCGCTCAGTTCGAGCCGCACCACGTTGCCCTGGATACCGACCGGGGTGCAGACCAGGAGGGCGGCGCCGAGAAAGCTCCCCTGATCGCGTCCCCGCGCGACGACGGTTTCCCAGGCGGCGATGAGCGCATCCAGGTCGAGGCCGACGCCCTTGGCGGGCGCGGCCTCGAGGCGGGGCCGCGGGGCCGGGG
>DAOLIZ010000015.1:11306-29631 GCA_035328285.1 Gemmatimonadales bacterium | reverse complement strand
GCGCGGACCGTCCGATCACGGTGATATCCACCACCCAGCTCGGCGCGCGGGTCAGATCGCCGCCGAGCACCCGCCCGCCGACGGCGGCAACGGCGGCGCCCACCCCGCGCATCAGCTCGACCAGATCGTCGGCGGACGCATCACCGGGGGCACCGACGCTCGCCGTGAGTCCTACGACCTCCGCGCCGGCGGCGGCCAGGTCGGACAGCGAGGCGGAAGCGGCCCGCCACCCGATCTCCTCCAGGGAGAGCCAGTCGCGACGAAAATGAATCCCTTCGACGCTGAGATCGGTGCTGAGGACCACCTCGCCGAACCCTGGTGGCAGGACCGCACAGTCGTTCCCCAGCCCGGTCGCGGCCGGGCCAAGCGCGGCGGCGATCGCCCGGATCCGGTCGAACTCCGCGCCGCCACCCAGCGGAATGTCCGTCATGGCCGCACCTCGCGCAGCCGGAAGCGCACCAACCCGTCCGTCGTCGCCACCCACAGGTACTCCGCATCCACCGCCAGGTCGAGCGGGAGGCCGGGCAGGTCCGCCCCGACGAGCAGGGGCCGAACCGGGATGCCCTCCAGGCGGGTCCAGCCGACCCCGAGGTCGCCTGCCACCCAGAAGCCGTCGCCCTCGGCCACGAGCCGCCGCAGCGGACCGAGCACCCCGGAAATCGGTGCGCCGAGCGTCCACCGGTCCTCCGCCGGGGCCTTCCAGGCGAACTGGTCGCTGGTCACGCCGACCAGCGTGTCCGCCATCCAGGCGAAATCATAGATCGGGCGCCCGAACGCCGCCGTCTCCTCCACCGAGACCGGCCGAATGAGGGCGGACTGGTCGGCCACCGCGCCCCGGGGCCCGTTCGGTGTGCCCACCCAGACCGTGTCGGTGCCCATGGCCAGCGCGCTCACGGCACCGGCGTAATCCGGGGCCAGGCCTTCGGCGCCCGTACTGTCGACCACACGGGCCAGCCCCCGCGCGGTGCCCGCGACAATGACGCCTCGGCGTGACACCACCGTGTTGACGCGGCGATCGGGGAGTCCCTGCGCCTCGGCGATGCGGGTGACGTTGGCGGGGTTGTCGGTGCTGAACCTGACGAGCCCCGCATCGGTCGCGGCCCAGAGCGCCGATCCGACCCCGATGAGACGGCGCGCCCGGGTGAATGGGAGGCCTGTCGCGGCGGGACCGCTGAACACCCGGAATTCGGACAGGTCGCTCGCGATGAACGTCAACGCCGCGGGGGACGATTCCTCCCGGTCGGTCATCGCCCAGATGCCCCCCGGGACGGCATAGATGGCGCCCACCACCGAGCCGGGAAGCCCGAAGCTGAGCCGCTGGGGGACGACCGTCCCGTCCGGCATCCAGAGCGCCCCGACCCCGTCGGTGCCCAGGAACCAGCCGAGGTTGTCGAAGGAGCGCGCGGCGGAGGTCAGCCGCGCGGTTCGCAGGGAGGGATCGAGCAGGAACGCCGAGGACGAGCCCCCGAGCGCCGGATTCGACGCGATGGCCTGCGCCACGGTGGCAGGCGAGACCGGACGGATGGGGGCCGCCGAAGGCACCGCAGTGAACCCTCCACGCGGAACCTTCAGCCACCCGCCTGCCGTGCGAATGAAGAGCCCGTCGTACGGGGCGGCCATGTCGAAGGCGATCTGGAGTACGCGGGCGTCAACCTCTCCCCGTTCCCAGAGCTGCAGGTCGGCCTGGAAATGCACCCACCCGGTGGTCGTGGCGAGCCAGAGACTGTTGTCGAGCGGGTCGATCATGCCCGCCGTCACCCGCTCCAGCGCGCCAGGGACCGGGGGTTCGTATGGCCCTGCCCAGCGGCGGACGAGGGGGCTCCAGGAAAGGACGGCGTCGGGCGACACCACGAAGACGCGCTCGGGGCCGGCGGCCACCGCACGGATGACGGTCCAGTCCCCGATCAACACCCGATCGTCGGGGCGCCAGTTCCGCGAGGCCTGGGCGGAGAGCGGCGAGACAGCACCGAGGAAGAGGAGTGAAAGCGCGCGAGTCAGTCGCATGGGGGAAAGGTATCGCATTCCGGGTCGACCGGCGTCGTGGATCTCAGGAGCGCGGGCGGTCGAGCTCCACGAGCACGGGCAGGTTAGGACGGGGAGGGCTGGAGCGCAGGAGGGCCCAGGCGCGCCAGAGGTCCGGGAGGGCGTCCACGACGTCCATCGGTCGCATCGCACGGGCGGTGTGACGCCGCGCCGCCAGTTCACCGGCACGCCCCAGGGCCTGGGCCGCGAACGCCGCCGCCTGCGCCCCCGGCAGCCCTGCGCCGAGCATGGTGCCGCAGATGCCGGCCAGGATGTCGCCGCTGCCACCGGTGGCCAGGCCCGGCGTGCCGACGGCGACTGACTGCGAGGCACGTCCCGCGCTGGCCACGACGCTCGGGACGCCCTTGAGCAGCACCGTTGCCCCCGTCTCTTCCGCGGCCGACTCCGCGGCGCCCCACGGGTCGGTGTCCAATGTGCCGGCCAGGTGCGGGAAGAGCGAGCGGAACTCACCAGGATGCGGCGTCAGGACGAGCTCACGCCCGCTCGCGATGTCCCGGAGGAGCGGCAACGCGCCATGGAACATCGCCAGCCCGTCGGCATCGAGCACGGCGGCGGTCGCGCCCCTCAGAATTGCCTCCACGAAGCCGGCGCTGTCCCGGGAGCGGCCGAGTCCGGGGCCGATGACCACGGCGTCGGCCGAGTCGACGAGCGCGAGGAGGTCGGCGCTCGGTGTCCCCTTGAACGGATGGGCACGCAGTTGGAGGTCCGGCTCCGCGCCGGTCAGTGCCGCGGTCGTTTCCGCCGGCGCCACCCCGTAGACCAGCCCGGCACCGGCTGCGAAGGCGCCCCGCCCCGCCATCCGCAGGGCACCGCTCATCCCGACGTTGCCGCCGATCACCACGACGCGCCCGCGATTGCCCTTGTGCGCACGGGCCGAGAAGGGCTGCAGCCACTCGGCGGCCTGGGCGTCGGTCATCAGGACCGGCCAGGCGGGGTCCGCCGCCGGGAGACCGATATCCACGATCACGACGTCGCCCACCTCGTCGCGCGCGAGGAGGTGCCCCCGTCGCGGGGCGCCGAACGAGATGGAGAGATCGGCGCCGGCGGGACCCCAGGCGGCGCCGGTCAACAGGTCGACTCCCGTCGGACCATCGAGCGCAACCAGCGGCACGCGAAGATCGCGCAGCCGCTCGACGAGGGAGGCGGCGGGGCCACGGGGAGCACCCGACGCGCCGGTACCGAGCACGGCATCCACGGCGATCGCCACCGTCGGCCAGGGGCCTTCGGGAGCGACCTGCCGGACGCCCTCGGCGATGGCAATGGCGCGGACCCGCGTGTTGAGGGAGGAGGATGCCCCGGACAGTGGCGCCACCCAGACGGGAATGTCGTGCTTGTGGAGGGTACGGGCGACCACCCAGCCGTCGCCACCGTTGTTTCCGGTGCCTGCCGCCACCAGCACGCCCCCGCGCAGGGCGGGCCCGAACCGGTCGGCGATCACCGCCGCACTCGCGCGCCCGGCCGCATCCATCAGCGTCGCGACGGCGATGCCGGCCGCCTCGGCACGACGATCCCAATCGGCGGATTGTGCTGGGGTGAGTACGGGGATGTGCATGCTCAATTCCACACGAGGACGTGGGGCCGATCAGGACAGCCCGCGATCGCGCACCGCTCCCGAAGGCAACGGGCCCACGGCCTCAAGCCCCTACTTGAATGACTGACCGATCACCCGGCCAAAGGAAATCTCCCCGTTGTCGATCCGCAGGTTGAACCCGCACTCCGGGTTGGTGCACACCCAGGCCTTGTAGGTGATCGGCGCGCCTTCGCGGCCGTAGTCGGACAGCGGGATCAGTTTTCCGTCGGCGCACTTCTGGCACGCCGGCCAGTCTTTCCCTTCCATGGTGCCCCTCCCAGTCTAGGTCTCGACCTGCCCCGAGGCGGCGCCCTGCCAGACATAGCCCGTCCGGAACGCCTCCGCGAAGTCGTACACCCCGATGAAATCATCTGCCGAATCGCCCGGCTGCGCCACCAACAGCCCCGCTTCCACCAGCGCGAACACCACCCGCCCGACCGAATCGGTCGAGGTGATACCCCAGTGCGCCAGCACCGACGGCGCCAGGAGCCCGAACTGCTCCCAGGCGAGGTCGCGGCAGGCCCAGGCGACCTCGGCCCCGGCGAGATGCCGCCGCGCCGGGAGCCGGGACTGCGCATGTTCGATGGCGCCCAGCACGAACAGGTACGCGCGTTCGTCGAACGGACCGCCCCGCGACCGGATGCGGGTCAGCACGTCGGCGACGAACGTGAGGTCGTTCACGCGGGATCCGCCTGGTAGAGCGGAAAGGCGCGCGCGAGTGCCTGCACCTCGCCGCCGACCGTCTCGATGGTGCGATCGTCCTGGCCCACGAGCACGCGGTCGATCAGCTTGGCGATGCGCTTCATTTCGGCCGTTCCCATGCCGCGCGTCGTGAGCGCCGGCGTCCCGAGACGAATGCCGCTGGTCACGAACGGCGACTGCGGGTCGTCGGGAATGGTGTTCTTGTTGACGGTGATCCCGGCGCGGTCGAGCAGCTGTTCGGCAAGCTTGCCGGTCAGTCCCTTGGGCCGGAGGTCGACCAGCATCAGGTGGGAATCGGTGCCGCCCGACACGATGTCGAAGCCGTGTCCCTGCAGCGCGACGGCGAGCGCCTTGGCGTTCTCGACCACCTTGCGCGCGTAAAGGCGGAAGTCGGGCTCGAGCACCTCACCGAAGGCGACCGCCTTGGCGGCGATGACATGCATCAGCGGGCCGCCCTGGTGCCCGGGGAAGACCGACTTGTCCACCTGCTTGGCGAGGGCCTCGCCGCAGAGGATCATCCCGCCGCGCGGGCCGCGCAGCGTCTTGTGCGTGGTGCTGGTGGTGACGTCCGCGAAGGGAATCGGCGACGGATAGACGCCCCCGGCCACCAGCCCCGAGAAGTGCGCCATGTCCACCAGGAGGTACGCCTCGACCTCGTCGGCGATGCTGCGGAACGCCTCGAAATCGATGATCCGGGCGTAGGCGCTGCCGCCGGCGATGATGAGCTTGGGCCGCTCGGCACGGGCCAGGTCGCGGACCGCGTCGTAGTCGATGAGCCCCGTGGCCGGGTCCACCCCGTACTGCACCGCGCGGAAGATCATGCCGCTGTGGTTGACCGAGGCCCCGTGGGTGAGGTGCCCGCCGTGCGGCAGGGACATGCCCATCAGCAGGTCGCCCGGGGCGATCAGCGCCATGTAGGCGGCGAGGTTGGCCTGCGCGCCGCTGTGCGGCTGCACATTGGCGTGCCCCGCGCCGAAGATGCGCTTGGCGCGCTCGATGGCCAGCCGCTCCACTTCGTCGACCACCTCGCACCCGCCGTAGTACCGGCGCCCCGGGTACCCCTCGGCGTACTTGTTGGTCAGCGGCGTGCCCATCGCGTCGATGACGGCACGGCTGGCGAAGTTCTCGCTCGCGATCAGCTCCAGGCCATCCCGCTGGCGGCGCAGTTCGCGGTCCACGATGGCGGCAACGGCCGGATCGGCCTCCCGCAGGCCGGCGGTGTTGTGACGACTCACGTCCCCTCCCCTTCCTCGATCTTGGCGACCCGACGGCCGTGCCGGCCTCCGGCGAACGGAGTGTCCAGCCAGCGCTTGAGAATGTCCACAGCCTGCATCTCGCTCACGAACCGCGCCGGGAGCACCAGCACGTTGGCGTCGTTGTGCTCGCGCGCCAGGGCGGCGACTTCCGGCGTCCAGACCACGCCTGCACGCACCCCGTGATGACGGTTCGCGGCGTACGCCATCCCGAGCCCGGTGCCGCAGAGCAGGATGCCGCGCGCGACCTCGCCCCGCTGCACCTTCTCCGCGAGCGGATGCGCGAAGTCAGGATAGTCCACCGACTCGGTGCTGTTGGTGCCCATGTCGAGCGGCGCATACCCGAGCGCAGTCAACTCGCGCTTCAGGCGTTCCTTGAGCTCGACCCCGGCGTGATCGGACGCGATCGGAATGATTTCTGGCATCTGCATCAATGTAAGGGGACCCGGGCGGGGATGCGGGGCGACCTGCCCCGCCGCCTCCCCGCCCCGCGGCCCCGCCTACGCCGGCATCCACATCGGCCGCATCCCGCCGACCTGCTGCAGCCGGCCTTCGGCGAGTCGATCGGCGGCAAGGTACGAAGGGATCTTCTCCGCGGCGGCGAGGTCGTAGATCCGCAGCAGCGTGTCGTAGATCTCGCCCGCCTTCTTCTTGGAGCGCTCGGCCGACCACCCGTGAATCTCGCCGTAGACGTTGATGAGGCCGCCGCCGTTGATCACGAAATCGGGGGCGTAGAGGATCCCCTTGGCGTCCAAGGCGTCGCCGTGGCGCTCCTCGGCCAGCTGGTTGTTGGCGCCGCCGGCCACGATGCCGACCTTGAGCCGCTTGAGGGTGTCGTCGTTGATCGTGGCGCCGAGCGCGCAGGGCGCATAGATGTCGGCGGCCTGGTCGTAGATCTTGTCCGGCGCAACGGCGGTGGCGCCGGTGGCCTCGACCACCCGCTTCACCTTGGCCTCGTCGACATCGGCGACGATCAGCTTCACCCCCTCGGCCTTGAGGTAGGTGCAGAGGTACTGGCCGACGTGCCCGCACCCCTGGACCAGGACGGTCTTCCCCGTCAGCGAGTCGCTGCCCCACTTGGCCTTGGCGGTCGCCTTGATTCCGACGTACACCCCGTGCGCGGTGACTGGCGACGGATCGCCCGAGAGGCCGGTCAGTCCCGCCACGTGGTTCGTCTCGTAGTGCACGAACTCCATGTCGGCCGGGCTGGTCCCCACGTCCTCGGCCGTGATGTAGCGCCCGCCGAGGGACTCGACGAAGCGCCCGTGGGCGCGGAAGATTGCCTCCCGGTCGGTGCGCTTGTTGTTGCCGATGATGACCGACTTGCCGCCGCCGAGACTGAGCCCGGCCACCGCCGCCTTGTAGGTCATGCCGCGGGCGAGGCGCAGTGCGTCGGTGATGGCGGCGTCGGTGGAGTCGTACTGCCAGAAGCGGGTGCCGCCGAGGGCGGGGCCGAGGGTGGTGTCGTGAATGGCGATGATGCCGAAGTAGCCGCACGCGGGCTCGTGGCAGAAGACCACCTGCTCGTGACCGTATCCGGCGATGTCCTTGAACAGATCCATGGCGGCGCTCACTGGGAAATGGCGGTTATGGGACCGGCCGGAAGAGTCCGGCCGGTCATCGACAGCGTCACTTGGTGTACTCGTAGAATCCGCGGCCGCTCTTCCGGCCGAGGTACCCCGCCGCGACCATGCGGCGGAGCAGCGGACAGGCCCGGTACTTGTCGTCGCCGAGGCCCCGGTGCAGCACCTCCAGGATGGCCAGGCAGACGTCGAGCCCGATGAAGTCGGCCAGGGCCAGCGGTCCCATCGGATGGGCCATCCCGAGCTTCATCACGGTGTCGATCGACTCCGGCGTGGCCACCCCTTCCATCACGCAGAAGATCGCCTCGTTGATCATCGGCATCAGGACGCGATTGGACACGAACCCCGGGTAGTCGTTCACCTCGACCGGCGTCTTCCCAAGCGACCGCGAGGTCTCCATCGTCCACTCGGCCGTGGCGTCGGACGTCGCGTGGCCGCGAATGACCTCCACCAGCTGCATGACCGGCACCGGGTTCATGAAGTGCATGCCGATGACCTGGCCGGGGCGCTTCGTCCGCGCCGCGATTTCGGTGATGGAAATCGAGCTGGTGTTGGTGGCGAGGATCGCCTCCGGCTTGGCAATCCGGTCGAGCTCGGTGAACAGCGCGAACTTGATGTCGGGACGCTCGGAGGCCGCCTCGACGACCACGTCGGCGGACGCGGCCGCGTCCAGCGAGAGGTGGCCGGCGATGCGGCCCATCACCTCGTCGGCGTGCGGCGCCGTGAGCGCCCCCTTCTTGACCTGGCGGTCCAGGTTGGCCCGAATGGTGGCCAGGCCCTTGTCCAGCGCCGGCTGGGCGACATCGATGAGCGCCACTTGCCATCCGTGCTGGGAAAAGACGTGGGCAATACCGTTCCCCATGGTCCCGGCGCCCACGACCGCTGCTCGCTTCATGCCTCCCCCTCCCCCTTCGGTGTCCAGCGTGACACGAGAATGATGGCGCCGATCATGGCCACCGAGGCCAGGATCCCGCCCTCCGGCCCGAAGGCACCGCCGCTGACCCATGCGGGACCGCCGGGATGATACTCCAGCACGGGAATCGCGAGGGGCAGTCCGCTCACCGGGGCGCCGAGCGCCGCCAGCGACAGGTTCCAGCCGAGATGCGCGCCCCACGCCGCCCAGATCCCGCCGGGACTGAAGAACACCGCCCCCAGCAGCATGCCCGCCAGGCTGATGTTGGCCAGCCCCAGCACCGTCACGTCGGGATTCCCCAGGTGCGAGAGCCCGAACAGGAGCGAAGTGGCGACCACCGCCGGCCATCGACCGAGGACCCCGGCCAGGAGCACCAGGGGCACCCCGCGAAAGATGACCTCCTCGCTCAGCGCCGGCAGGCTCAGCGCTGCGGCGGTCAGTCCCGCGGAGCGCAGCCAGTCGAGCATGCTCCCGTCTCCGAGCGTCCAGCTCGCCCCGGCGGCCGGCAGTCCCAACGCCATTGCGAGCGCGGCGGCCGCCAGTCCCACCGCCATGCCCCGCCCGAACCAACCCCCGCGCGTGGCCTGGGCCTGCCATCGCAGCTCCTTCCACGATCGTCCCAGGACCCGGTGCCCGATGTGGTAGGTGGCGATCCCGAATCCGACGATCAGCCCCGCTCCCTGGGCCATCGCCTGCGCGAGACCCGGGGCAACAAACCAGTCGGGATTGACCTCGCCGGTGACCAGGGCGCCGATGCCCACCGCCGCCGCGAGACCGATGACCAACCCTTCTACGCCAAAGGCGACCGACCAGCCGATCGCCTTGAGCAGGCCCTTCCACCCGCTGCCGATGTCGCGGCGGCTCAAAGCAGCGTGGCCAGCTTCGGCGAAATCCTCGAGACCAGCGCCGCGGCGAGCGCCACCTTGATGAGGCCCATCGGCAGGAACGGCAGCGAGCCGAGCTGGAACGCCGCCGCGGGATCGCCGGTCAGGATGGCCAGCTGCGCGACGCCGCCGGCGTGGATGATCAGCATGCCGAGAAACGCGCCCAGCAGGGCACGGCCGAAGCCGCCGCGCCTGGCCAGGGTCCCGACAACCAGCGCCGCCACCGGGAAGGCCAGCAGGTATCCGCCGGTCGGGCCGAGGAGCCACGCGAGGCCCGACGCCCCGCCGGAGAAGACAGGCAGTCCGGCGAGTCCGAGCCCCAGGTAGGCGACGAGCGCGGCGACCCCGGCGGCGGGACCGAGCAGGCCGCCCACGGTCAGCACCGCGAGGTCCTGCAGGGTGACGGGGACCGGCGTGATGGGCAGCGGGATCCGCACTTGCGCGGCCACGGCGACCACGAGGGCGCCGACCGCGATGGCGAAGACGCGGCGCCCGGCGGACGACACCGGGGCGGCCGCCAGGGCGGGCGTCTGGGTCTTGCTGATCACATTGCCTCCACGCTGAGCGCCACGGCGTTGCCACCGCCGAGGCAGAGGGTTGCCAGGCCTGTCCCGACGCCGCGGTCCTTCATGGCATGGAGCAGGGTGGTGAGTACACGGGCACCGGAGGCGCCGATCGGGTGGCCGAGGGCCACTGCCCCGCCCCGGACGTTCACGCGGGACCAGTCCCAGCCGAGGGCGCGGCCGTCGGCCAGCGCCTGCACGGCGAAGGCTTCGTTGGCCTCGATCAGGCCGTAATTGCCGATCGTGGCGCCGGTCTTCTTCATCAGGTTCTGCACCGCCAGGATCGGGGCAAAGAAGAGATCCTTGGGCTCGCCGCCACCGGTGGCGTAGCCGGTCACCCGCGCGAGCGGCTTCAGGCCGTTCGCCTTGGCGAAGGCGAGCGAGGTCACGACGAGGGCGCTGGCCCCGTCGTTCAGCCCGGGGGCGTTGCCGGCGGTGACGCTGCCATCCTTCTGGAAGACCGGCTTCAGCTTGGCCAGCGCCTCGAGGTTGGTGTCCTTGCGCGGCGATTCGTCGGTGTCGACGATGGTCGGCCCTTTCCGGCCCGGCACCTCCACCGGGACGATCTCCGCCTTGAACTCGCCCGCCTCGATGGCGGCGACCGCCTTCTGGTGGCTGTCGAACGCGAACTTGTCCTGGTCTTCGCGCGAAATGCCGGCCTTGGTGGCGGTGTATTCGGCGTAGACCCCCATGTGGTTGTTGCCGAAGCTGTCCCAAAGGCCGTCGTGGATCATCCCGTCGACCATCGTCTGGTTGCCGGCCTTGATCCCGGTGCGCATGCCATACACATAGTGCGGGGAGGCGGACATCGCCTCCTGGCCCCCCGCCACGATGCACTGGGCGTCGCCCGCCTTGATGGCCTGCGCGGCGAGCATGACGGCCTTGAGGCCCGACCCGCAGACCTTGTTGATGGTCAGCGCGGGCACCACCCCGGGCACGCCGGCGTGGATCATCGCCTGCCGGGCCGTGGCCTGGCCGGCGCCGCCCTGCAGGACATGGCCCATGATGACCTCGTCCACGGCGGCGGGATCGACCCCGGCCCGCTTCAGGGCCTCACGAATGACGACGGCCCCGAGTTGCGGGGCCGACAGGGACGACAGGCCACCGAGATAGCGGCCGATAGGGGTGCGAACGGCAGAAACCAGCACGGGCGTTGTGGAGTCGCTCACGATGCATCCATCCGTTGAAGTAATCGACCGCCGAAAGATACTCGCCGAAAAGGCCCTTCGCGAGGTGACGCCCTAACTCACGGTCCCGAGGGCACGGGACCGGATCTCCTCGGTGACCCGGGCCACGAACGCCTGCACCGGCACCACCTCCTGCTTGTTCCCCGCCCCGCGCACGCGGATGGCGACCGTGTCCGCCTCGGCCTCGCGCTGCCCGACCACCGCCATGTAGGGCACCTTGCCGACTTCGCCTTCGCGAATCCGGTAGTTCAGCGTCGAGTTGCCGGCGCCAAGCGTGGCGCGCACGCCGGCCGCGCGGAGCCGGGCCACGACCTTCGCCGCCGCCTCGGCCTGCTCATCGGAAATCGGGAGCACCCGCACCTGCTCGGGCGAGAGCCAGAGCGGAAACGCCCCGGCGAAGTGCTCGATCAGGATCGCGATGAACCGCTCGAACGAGCCGCACATGGCCCGGTGGATCACGACCGGCCGGTGCTCGGCGTTGTCCTCGCCCACGTAGCCGAGCTCGAACCGTTCGGGCGCGGCATAGTCGAGCTGGATGGTGCCCAGCTGCCACTTCCGCCCGATCGAGTCCGACACGTCGAAGTCGATCTTGGGCCCGTAGAAGGCGCCGTCGCCCTCCTTCAGCTCGTACGGGAGGCCGGTCGCCTCGAGCGCGGCGCGCAGGTCGGCCTCCGCCCGGTCCCACATCGCGTCGTCCCCGATCCGCTGCTCGGGCCGGGTGGCGAACTTGAGCGTCGCCGTGAGCCCGAAGGTCGCGTACACCTCGAGGATCATCTTCGTGAGCGCGCGGACTTCGGCGGGCACCTGGTCGGGCCGGAGGTAGATGTGGCAGTCGTCCTGCTGGAACTGCCGGACGCGGGTCAGCCCGGAGAGCGCCCCCGTCAGCTCGTTCCGGTGCAGCACGTCGAAGGTGGCGTACCGGACCGGCAGCTCGCGGTACGAATGCTTGCGCAGGCCATAGAGCAGGTGATGACTGGGGCAGTTCATCGGCTTCATGGAGTAGTCGTGCTCCCCCGACTCGTTGTCGAGGACCATGAACATGTTCTCGCGGTACTTGCCCCAGTGCCCCGAGCGCTCCCAGAGAATCTTGTTGTACAGGACCGGGGTCTTGATCTCCTGGTAGTCGGCGGCCTGCTGCAGCTCCCGGATGTAGTCGTTGACCTCCCGGTAGATCGTCGTCCCGCGGTCGGTCCAGAAGGCGGAGCCCGGCGACGAAGGGTGGAACAGGAAGAGGTCGAGTTCCCTGCCGAGCCGGCGGTGGTCGCGCTTGCGCGCCTCCTCGAGGCGGTGGAGGTAGGCGGCGAGGTCCTCCTTCTTGAACCAGGCGGTGCCGTAGATCCGCTGCAGCATCTGGCGGTGCTCGTCGCCGCGCCAGTAAGCGCCGGCGCCGTGCAGGAGCTTGAAGTGCTTCAGCCGGCCGGTGGAGGGGATGTGCGGCCCGCGGCAGAGGTCCTGGAACGGCCCGTCGGTGTAGACCGTGATCACCTCGTCGTCGCCGAGCTCGCTGATCCGCTCGAGCTTGAGGGGGTCGTCGGCGAAGCGCCGGTTGGCCTCGTCCCGGTCCACCACCTCGCGGCGGAAGGGATAGTCCCGCTCCACCACCTCGGCCATCTTCTGCTCGATGGCCGCGAGATCCTCGGGCGTGAACGGGCGCGGCACGTCGAAGTCGTAGTAGAAGCCGTCCTCGATTGGTGGGCCGAACCCGATGCCGGCGCCGGGAAAGAGCTCGCGCACGGCGGTGGCCATGATGTGCGCCGTGCTGTGGCGCAGCACCTCCAGCGCGGCGGGGTCGCGGTCGGTCAGGACGGCGAACGTGGCGTCCTTTTCAATGGGCCGGTCGAGGTCCCAGACGACGCCGTCCACCCGCGCGGCGAGCGCGGCCTTGGCCAGCCCCGGGCCGATCATCTGCGCCACCTCGCGGCTCGTGGTACCCGCGGGCACGTCGCGCACGGAGTTGTCGGGCAGGGTCAGGCGGATCTGCGTCATGGCGTGGTGTCCTGCATGGTCGGCTTCACGATGGGGTTGGCGCCGGGGGCATAGCGGAAATAGAGGATGATCCCGGCGAGCAGCAGGACCACCACGAAGAGCCAGCGGCCCAGCTCGGCACCGGGAATCCGGGAGCGTTCGTCGGCCATGAGACACCCCGGGAATGAGGGGAAGCGATACCTGCGAGATCACCCGCGAACATGTTAACTTAACGCGTCTTAGCCAATATTTGCACAAGGAGCACGCGCGTGAAGCGGGAGCGTCTGAGCACGGCGGAAACGCTGGGCTGGTCGGTGGTCGGATTCGGGGCGGGACTGGTCGGCGGACTCTGGGCCGCCGGCTGGCTGGGCCGCGTGACGCGGGGCCGGATCGGCGACGAAGTCCGGGCGTTCCGGGCCCCCAGCGGCCTGTCCAGCGTGGCGCTCGCCGAGGCGGTCCAATCCGCCCTGCAGGCCGATCCAGCCCTCGCCGCGCACGGGCTCCGCGCCGTCCCCGTCACGCGGGGAACCGTCGAGCTGACCGGCTGGGTGCCCGACCGCCGGACCCGGGCGCAGGCGGTCCGGGTCGCCGTCCAGGTCCCCCATCTCGTCGATATCATCAACAGCATCCTCGTGCATGGCGAGGATGATGTCCCTACCCCCGTCGAGCTGACACTCGAAGGGCGGTCTGCGTGAGCACGGACCTCGCCCCCCAGTACCAGCCCGGCGATATCGAGCAGGCGCTCTACCGCTGGTGGGCCGACGCGGGCCTCTTCACCCCGCGTGGCGAGGGCCGGCCCTACGTGATCATGATGCCGCCCCCCAACGTGACCGCCCAGCTGCACATGGGGCACGGCCTCAACAACACGATCCAGGACGCCGTCATCCGCTTCGAGCGGATGCGGGGACGGGACGTGCTCTGGCTGCCGGGCACCGATCACGCCGGGATCGCCACGCAAAACGTGGTCGAGCGGGTCCTCGCCACCGAGGGGAAGACCCGGTTCGACCTCGGCCGTGAGGCCTTCGTGGCGCGGGTGTGGGAGCACGTGGAGACCACCGGCGCCACGATTCTCGAGCAGCTGAAGGCGATCGGCGCGAGCTGCGACTGGAGCCGGACCTACTTCACGCTCGACGAGGGACTCTCGCGTGCCGTGCGCGAGGTCTTCGTGCGCCTGTACGAGAAGGACCTCATCTACCGCGGCAACTACATCATCAACTGGTGCCCCCGCTGCCTGACCGCCCTCTCCAACGAGGAGGCGGAAAAGGAGGAGGAGGACGGCAAGCTCTGGCACCTTCGCTACCCGCTCAGCGACGGCCGGCACCTGACCGTGGCCACGACGCGCCCCGAGACGATGCTCGGCGACACCGCGGTGGCCGTGCACCCCGCGGACACCCGGTACGCGGCCCTGATCGGCAGCACCATCCGGCTCCCCCTGGTGGACCGGGACATCCCGATCATCGCCGACGACGAGATCGACCCCGCCTTCGGCACCGGCGCCGTCAAGGTGACGCCGGCGCACGACCCGCTCGACTTCGAGATCGGCAAGCGTCACGGGCTGGAAGCCCTCAACATCCTGACGCCCGACGCGCACATCAACGAAAACGCGCCGGCGCGGTTCCAGGGCCTGACACGGGAGGCGGCGCGGAAGGCGGTGGTGCGGGAGTTCGAGGCGCTGGGCCTCCTCGAGAAGGTCGAGGAGCACCATCACGCGGTCGGGCACTGCTACCGGTGCGGGACCGTGGTCGAGCCGCGGCTGTCGGAGCAGTGGTTCGTCCGCATGGCCCCGCTCGCGGCGCCCGCGCTCCAGGCGTACCGGCAGGGCGACGTCCGGTTCATCCCCGAGCGCCGCGGCACCGAGTACGCGCAGTGGATGGAGGGCATCCGCGACTGGTGCATCTCCCGCCAGCTCTGGTGGGGGCACCGGATCCCGGTCTGGTATTGCGACGCCCCCGGCTGCGAGCGCATCAGCGTCTCCCGCACCGACCTGGCCGCCTGCCCCGGCTGCGGCGGCGCCGTCCGGCAGGACGAGGACGTCCTCGACACCTGGTTCTCGTCCTGGCTGGTGCCCTTCTCGAGCCTCGGATGGCCCGACCAGACCGCGGACCTGAAGCGGTTCTACCCTGGCGACACCCTGGTGACCGCCCCGGAGATCCTCTTCTTCTGGGTGGCGCGGATGATCATGGCGGGGCTGGAGTTCCAGGGGAAGGTGCCGTTCCACACCGTGTACCTGCACGGGACGGTGCGCGATACCCAGCATCGCAAGATGTCGAAATCCCTGGGCAACGGGATCGACCCGCTGGAAGTGGTCGAGCGCTACGGCGCCGACGCGCTCCGCTACACGGTCATCTCGGGGATGGCGGTCGGCACCGACCTGATCCTCGATCCCGCCGACCTCGAGTCGTCGTTCGCGGCCGGCCGCAACTTCGCCAACAAGCTCTGGAACGCCGGCCGCTTCGCGCTCGGCACGCTGGACGGCCCCGCCCGCCCGCTCGCCGGACCCTACCCCGACGTGGTGCGCCGGGAGGAATTGACACTCCCCGACCGGTGGATCATCGCCCGCTGCGACGCCACCGTGCGCACCGCGACGGAGGCCTTCGAGCGCTTCCGGCTCAACGACGCCGCCGCGGCCGTCTACCACTTCCTCTGGAGCGACCTGGCCGACTGGTACATCGAGCAGGCCAAGCCGCGCCTCTACGGCCAGCAGCCGGGCGGCGACGTGGCGCGCGCGGTGCTCGCCCAGACCTTCGACGTGGCGCTGCGCCTCCTGCACCCCGTCATGCCGTTCGTGACGGAGACCCTCTGGAAGCGGCTCCCCGGCCGGGACGCGCAGGCGTCGATCTCCGTGGCGGCATGGCCGCGCCCCGATGACCGTGCCGCGGACGACGAGGCGCTGGCGGAGTTTGCCGAGGTCCAGCAGATCGTGACCAGCTTCCGCCAGCTCTGCGCCGACGCCGGCGTGCGCCCCGGGGAAAAGGCGGAGGGCGCCTTGACGACCGGTTCGCGTCGCTCCGCCGATCGGCTGAAGCCGCACCTGGAAACCATCGCGCGGCTCGGCAGGGTGCGCCTCGACCGCGTGTCGGTCCGGGCCGCGGGCTCCACCGATGAGGCTGGTCGCAAGACCGCCGTCCTCCCCGACGGCGTCGAGGTGTCCATCGAACTGAGCGCCGCCGACCGGGAGCGGGAGTGCACGCGGCTGGCCAAGGAGGAGTCGCACCTCCGGCAGCTGGTCGCGGCCCAGGAGAAGAAGCTCGGCAACGAGCAGTTCGTGTCGCGCGCCCCCGCCGCCGTGGTCGAGGGGGAACGGCAGAAGCTCGCGACCTGGCGGGCGCAGGCCGACGCCCTGGCCGAGAATCGCCGACGCCTGGGCTGTGGATGAACGGCCGTCGCCTGGCGGGAGCGATCCTGGCGCTGGCCATCGCCGCCTGCGCCAAGATGGAGCCCCCGCCGGGCGGCCCGCCTGACCGAACCCCTCCCGGGCTGATTGCCACCATTCCCGACTCGCTCGCCGTCCTGCCCGATTTCTCGGGCGACGTCGAGTTTCTCTTCAACGAGACCGTCTCCGAGGGCGGAAGCCCGAACATGGGCCTCGGCACCGGCGACCTCGAGAAGCTCGTCATCCTCTCGCCGAGCGAGCGCGTGCCGAAGGTGCGGTGGAAGCGGAGCCGCGTCACCGTGCGTCCGGCGGAAGGGTGGCGACCCAATACCGTCTACCGGGTGCAGCTCCTGCCCGGCGTCATGGACATCCGGCGCAACCGCTATGACAGCACCCGGGTCGTCACCTTCACCACCGGGGCACCACTCCCCACGTTGCGCCTGACCGGTCAGGTCTGGGACTGGATGACGGCGCGCCCCGCCCCCCAGGCGCTGGTGGTCGCCGTCCTGCTGCCCGACAGCCTGCAATACCGGATGCTTGCCGACAGCGCGGGGAAGTTCGATTTCGGGCCGCTGCCCTCCGGCGACTATCTCGTCTATGGGGCCATCGACCAGAACAAGAACGCCCGGTTTGAACGCCGCGAGGCGTGGGACTCCATCCCGATGCCGCGGGACAGCAGTGCCGTGCCGGAGTTGTGGGTGTTCCAGCATGACTCGATCGGACCACGCCTCTCGAAGGCGGCCGTGACGGACTCGCTCTCCGCGTCGCTCACCTTCACGCAGCCCCTGGACCCGACGCAGCGGTTCGCACCAGGGTCCGTTCGCGTGCTGCTCCTCCCCGATTCCGTGGCCGTCGAGGTCCTCTCGCTCCTCCCCAGGGAGGAGCACGATTCGCTCTATCGACCGCCGCCACCGCCACGCGACTCGAATGCCGCGCAGCCCCTCAAGGCACCCGCCGCGCCGGTAGTCCCGCCGGCGGACAGCGCCAAGCCGGCGCGGGCGCCGCTCTACACCGCCCTGCTGCTGCGCGTGGCGGAGGCGTGGAAGCCGGGGTCCACCTACGTGATCGAGGTGGACTCGATCCGCAACGCGAACGGCGCTGGCGCCGACGTCCGTGGCCCGCTGGAGGTACCGGCAGCAAAGCCGGACACCGCCGCCGCGCCGGCCGACTCGACCAGCGCGCCGGCCGATTCGACCCCGACGGCGCCGGATTCCACTGCGCCGTCGATGCCCAAGCGCGACTCGGCGTCGCCGACGCCTCCGGGTCGATGATCGACGATCCCAGGCGCCACTTGCCGTCCGTGGACCGGCTGCTGCAGGAGCCGGGGATCAGCCGGCTGCTCGACACCCTCCCCCGGAGCGTCGTGGTCGCGGCTGCCCGTGAGGCGGTGGCGGTGGCGCGCCGGGGCCGGTCGGACATTCCCGACGACTGGGCGGCGGATGTGGCGGAGCGCGCGGACCGAATCGGCAGCCGCTCGCTGCGGAGCGTGCTGAATGCGACCGGGGTCGTGCTGCACACCAATCTCGGACGCGCCCCCCTCGCCCGCGCCGCCGTGGAGGCCGTCGCGGCGGTCGCCTCGGGGTACAGCGCCCTGGAGTTCGACCTCGAGGCGGGGGTGCGGGGCCACCGGACCGACCACGGCCGCCGGCTGCTGGCCGAGCTGACCGGCGCGGAGGATGCCCTGGTGGTGAACAACGCCGCGGCGGCCCTGGTGGTGGCGCTCAACACGGTCGCCGCAGGGAGGGAGGTCGTCATTTCGCGGGGCGAGCTGGTGGAGATCGGCGGCTCCTTCCGGATTCCGGACATCCTCGAGCGGAGCGGCGCACGGCTCCGCGAAGTCGGCACCACCAATCGCACCCACCTCGACGACTACCGGCGCGCGTTGGGCCCCGACAGCGGGGCCATCCTCAAGGTCCACCGGTCGAACTTTGCGCAGACGGGCTTCGTCCACGAGCCCGCCGCGGCGGACCTCGCACGACTGGCGCGGGAACATGGCCTGCCGATGCTTCACGACATCGGCAGCGGACTGGTGGCCGACCTCTCGCGGTTCGGGCTGACGACGGAACCGCGAGTGCCGGACGCCGTGGCCGACGGCGCCGACCTGGTCATCTTCTCCGGCGACAAGCTGCTCGGGGGACCGCAGGCGGGGTGCCTGGTGGGACGGGCGGAGCTCCTGTCGCGGTGTCGGGCCAATCCCCTTGCTCGCGCGGCGCGGGCAGACAAGATGACCTTCGCCGCGCTCGAGGCGACGCTGGAGCTCTATCGCGACCCGAACATCGCGCTCCGCGA
>DAOLIZ010000015.1:0-11206 GCA_035328285.1 Gemmatimonadales bacterium | reverse complement strand
TCGGTGACCGGCGGCGGCTCCTTTCCTTCGGCCACCCTCCCGACGACGCTCGTGGTCCTCGATCCAGGTCCCCGCGGCGCCGATGCCCTGGCGCTTGCCCTCCGCCTGGGCGACCCGCCGGTCATCGCCCGCGTGGAGAATGGAGCGGTGGTGCTCGACCCGCGGACCCTTCCTGCCGATTCCTTCGACCAGGTGGCTGCAGCAGTCGCCGCGGCCAGCGCCGAGTGACTGCCCCGCTGCCCAACGGCCCCGCGGCACCGCCGAGGCGCCCCGCCGCCTTTCTCGATCGGGACGGCACCCTGGTCAACGACCCCGGCTTCCAGCGCGACCCGGCCACGGTGGAGCTCCTGCCCGGAGCCGCAGGCGCGGTGGCGCGCCTGAACGCGGCGGGGCTTGCCGTCATCGTCGTCACCAACCAGTCGGGAATTGCCCGTGGGCTGATTACCCCGGCGCAGTACGACGCAGTGGAGCGGGCCATCACGGCGCGTTTTGCCGAGGCCGGCGCCCGGCTCGACGCGACCTACCACTGCCCCCACTATCCGGCTATCGGCGGGCCCTGTGAGTGCCGAAAGCCGGGCACACTGCTCTACCGGCGCGCCGCGGACGAGTGGGGGCTCGATCTCGAGGCCAGCTGGGGAGTCGGAGACCGGGTGTCGGACCTGGAGCCGGTGCGCGAGCTCGGCGGGCAGGGCCTCCTGGTGCGGACGGGCGCGGGGCGGAAGCATGAGGCCGAGGCGCTGGCGGCCGGGTTCACGATCGTGGCCGATCTTGCCGCGGCGGTGGAGCACATATTGGGGGCGATGACGCCCCCGGGCGGCCCCTAGGGAGTGAGGGGTCGCCCCCTTACTTTTCATGGCTATGTCGTATCGTGTGGCGGTCTGTGTCTCGGGTGGGGGCAGCAACCTGCAGGCGCTCCTCGACCGGCTCCGGGGCGAGGAACCGGCGCGGGTCGTCCTGGTGCTGAGCAACCGGGCGGACGCGGGGGCCCTCGAACGGGCCCGTCAGGCGGGCATCCCCGCGGAGGTGCTGGCAGATCCGGCCGATGCGTCGGAGTGGATCACCCGGCTGGGGCGGCGGGACGTCGACCTCGTGGTGCTCGCCGGCTACCTGAAGCTGGTGCCCCCCGGGGTCGTGCAGAAGTATGCCGGCCGCATCATCAACGTGCACCCCGCCCTGCTCCCCGCCTTTGGCGGACCGGGCATGTACGGCCAGCGGGTGCACGAGGCGGTCATCGCCAGTGGCGCCGCGGAGTCCGGACCGACGGTGCACCTGGTGGACGAGGTCTATGACCGGGGCGCCATCGTGGCACAGCGCCGGGTCCCGGTGCTGCCGGGCGACACGCCGGCGACGCTGGCGGCACGGGTGCTCGACGAGGAGCACCGCCTCCTGCCGGACGCCGTGCTAGCGGCGGCCCGGGCGGGCCGGCCGGTCCCGATGTCGAACGTGGAGTGACTCAGCAGTCGCATTCTACCTGGGAGTACCATGCCGAGGGCATTGCTTTCTGTCAGTGACAAGCGGGGCGTCGTCGCGTTCGCCCAGGGCCTGGTCCAGATGGGCTGGGACATCATCTCGACCGGCGGGACGGCGGCGGCGCTGAAGGCGGCCGGGGTGCCGGTGCAGTCGGTGGAGTCGATCACGAAGTTCCCCGAGATGCTCGATGGCCGGGTGAAGACGCTCCATCCGATGGTGCACGGTGGCCTGCTCGGACGGCGCGACAACCCTGTTCACCAGCGTGCCATGGCCGAGCACGAGATCACGCCGATCGACCTGGTGGCGGTCAATCTCTATCCCTTCCGCGCCACGATTTCCCAGCCGGACGTGTCGTTCGAGGACGCGATCGAGAATATCGACATCGGCGGCCCGTCGATGCTCCGCTCCGCGGCAAAGAACCACGAGTTCGTGCTTCCGGTGGTCGAGCCCTCCGACTATCCCGAGGTGCTGGCGCTCCTGCGGGCCGGGGAGATCCCCCTCGAGGTCCGCCAGGCGTACGCCGCCAAGGTCTTCGCGCACACCGCCGACTACGACAGCGCCATCGCGGGCTACCTGACCCCCATGGAGGCAGGCCTTCCCGCCCGGCTCGGCGGGTCGCTGGAGCGGATGGCGTCGCTGCGCTACGGCGAGAACCCGAACCAGCGGGCGGCGCTCTACGTGACCGAAGAGCCGCGCGGCATCCGGGACCTGAAGCAGCGCCAGGGGAAGGAACTCTCCTTCAACAACATTCTCGATCTCGACGGGGCGATGGCGGCGGTGGCGCCGTGGACGACCCGGCCGGCCTGCGCCGTCATCAAGCACACGACCCCCTGCGGCCTGGCGGTGTCCTCGTCGGCGCTCGAGGCGTGGCGTCGCGCCCAGGCGACCGATCCCCAGTCGGCGTTCGGCGGCGTGGTGGCCTTCAACACGGTGGTCGACAAGGCCACCGCCGAGGAGATGGTCAAGATGTTTCTCGAGGTGATCGTGGCGCCTTCGTTCCACGACGAGGCGCTGCAGGTCCTCTCGGCCAGGAAGAACCTGCGCGTGGTGGAACTGCCGGCCAGCCATGGCGAGCAGGGCCTCGACTACAAGTGCGTGCGCGGCGGGTTCCTGGTCCAGGACCGCTTCCGCTTCGACCACTCCGAGGAGGCGTGGCGGGTGCCGACGGTGCGGCACCCCACCGAGCAGGAGTGGAGCGACCTCCGCTTCGCCTGGGCCGGCGTCGCCTCCGTCAAGTCGAACGCCATCTTGCTGGCGCGCGGGGAGGCGGCCATCGGCATCGGCGCCGGCCAGATGAGCCGGGTCGACGCCTCGTTCCTGGCGGTGCACAAGGCGCGGCAGCAGGGGCACGACCCGCGCGGCGCCGTCCTCGCGAGCGACGGGTTCTTCCCCTTCCCCGACGGCGTCGAAGCCGCGGCCGAGGCGGGCATCACCGCCATCATCCAGCCCGGCGGTTCGGTCAAGGACGACGACGTGATCGCCGCCGCCGACCAGCGCGGGATCGCCATGGTCCTCACCGGTTCGCGCCAGTTCAGGCACTAACGGAGACTTCGTGACGAACAGCAAACCCGCGACCCCGTACCGCTGGGCTGCCCTGGTCGGGCTGGCGGTCTTCGGCATCTACTTCATCACCCTCGCCCCGACTACGGCGTTCTGGGACACCTCCGAGTACATCGCCGCGGCGAAGGTGCTCGGCATTCCCCACCCGCCGGGGAATCCGCTCTTCGTGATCCTGGCCCACACCTGGGGCCTCCTGCCGCTGGCCGGCGAGTACGCGAAGCGGATCAACCTCTTTGCGGCGTTCACCAGCGCCGCGGCGGCGGCGCTCTGGTTCCTGATCGCCGAGCGGTGGCTCCGCGAGATCGTCCCGGTTCGCTGGGGGCGCCTCCTTGCCGCCGCCGCCGGGACGCTGGTCTCCGCCACGTCGTGGACCGTCTGGAACCAGTCGGCCGTGAACGAGAAGGTCTATACCGCGTCCCTGCTTTCGATGGCGCTGGTCACCTGGCTCGCGGTGCACTGGGGCGACGACACCCCGGGTCCGCATCGTGATCGCTGGGTCGTGCTGATCGCCTATATCCTCGCCCTGTCGACCACGAACCACCTGATGGGCCTCCTCGCGGCGCCCGCGGTGGCCATCTACATCCTCTGGACCGACTGGAAGGTCGTCACGCGGCCCTGGGTCGTGGTTGGCGTGATCACCGCCGTCGTCGTGGGCGTGTCGCTCAACTACCTCTTCCTCCCGATCCGGGCCGGGATGTTCCCGCCGATCAACGAGGGAGAGCCGGTCGGCTTCTTCAGCAAGGCGCTGATGGACGTCATCAACCGGGTGCAGTACGCCAAGCCCCCGGTCATGGACCGGCAGGCCGACCTCCTCTCGCAGTACGGCAACTACCTGCAGTACTTCCGGTGGCAGTTCGCCCGCGACTGGGGCAACGCCGCCGGCGCCGCTGCGGCGCTGTTCGGCATGCTCGGCCTCTACGGCCTCTGGGAACTGATCCGGCGCGACAAGCGCGCCGGCTTCGCCGCGCTCGCCATGTTCGGCACCCTGACCGTGGCCCTGGTCTTCTACCTCAACTTCAAGTACGGCTTCTCGATGCACCTCGGCCGGGACCTCCCCCGCGAGGTGCGCGAGCGCGACTACTTCTTCATGGGGTCGTTCTCGTACTTCGGCGTCCTGGTGGCACTGGGTCTCGGCGCGCTCTACCGCGGGATCGCCGATTCCCTCACCGCACGGATCCCCGACGCCAGGCGGTGGCTGTACGCCTCGCCCGTCTTCCTGGTGGCCCTGATTCCGCTGGCCGGCAACCACGCCTCGGCCACCCGGGCAAACGAGTACCTCGCGCGCGACCTGGCCATCGACATGCTCGAGTCGGTCGAGCCGTACGGCATCCTGATCACGGCCGGCGACAACGACACCTTCCCGCTCTGGTTCGCGCAGGAGGTGCTCGGCGTCCGGCCGGACGTGACGCTGGCCAATCTCTCGCTGATGAACACCCGGTGGCATCTCCGGCAACTCCAGCGCCGCGCGACGCCGGAGTTCGACGCCGCCAAGGCGGCGCGGGTCTGGCGCCCGGGGCCGGCCGAGACGGGGATGGCGATGACCGACACCACGGCGGCGAAGGCGCCGCCCCCCGCCTGGCCGCGACCCGAGGGCTCCGTCTTCAGCAGCTTTTCCGAGGCGCAAATGGACAGCCTGCCGGAGGCGATCGCCGTCAAGAAGGGGACGGGACTCCGGGTGGACAGTCTGGTGGTCGCCTTCGGGCAGGACTACCTGACGCTGCAGGACATCGCCACGGTGGCGCTGATCCGCGACAACCTCGGCAAGCGGCCCATCTACTTCAGCTGGAGCGATGGCAACTACCCCGACGCGACGTTCGGCCTGACCGAATACCTGCTCACGACGGGGCTGGTGCGGAAGCTGATGCCGAAGCCGATCCAGGAGGGGAACGGGATCGTCCTCAGCAAGACGCTCGGCTTCGTCGACGTGCCGGTCACCCGGCAGCTGCTGTGGGACACCTACCATTGGCAGAGCGCCACCCGGGATCGCCCGCGCGGCTGGGTGGACGTGCCGTCAGCGTCCATCCTGCAGCTCTACGGCATCATCTACCGGGAGACGGGCGTGATCCTGCGCTCGGAGGGGCTGGTGGACGAGGCGGCGCGGGCCGACTCCATCGCCGTCAAGGTGCAGCAGAACATCATGAAGGGGGAGCGGAACTGACGAGGCTCCGCCTCTCACGGCGGAGCTGTCTCAAGCTTCGGGGCCTGCGGTTAGCCGTCGCGAGGTGACACGCTGGCTCGACGCTCAAAGCGAATCGGGCCGGCGTCGTCGAATTCCCAGGTGAGCGCCGTCGGCGGGTGATCCGGCCCGAAGAGAAACTGCATGACGCCCACGGCGCCGACCGCCGGATCGGCGCTCGAGGGCACGAAGACCCCGGCGCGATGATGCGCCAGTGCGTACCGCCTTCCACCGTATGCTGCAACCAGCCCATCCGCACCGTCTGACCCGATGGTCACCATCCCATACGCAGGATGCGAGTACTGCCCCAGGTAGTCCGCCGGCATCCCCGGGGAGGCATCGTCATACGGCGTCGCCGCCGCTTCGGCTCTGGCCGCTGCGCGCTGCTGGGCGACAAGCCCCTGGTATGCGGCGAAGTACCCGGCCACCTCGCGACCGGTCAGTCGATCAAGGACGTAGTGGACCATGATATCCGGTGCCGGGTTGCCAAAGCGGTTGCTCAGGACGACCACGCCGATCCCGCGCTTTGGCATGAACGCGATCTGAGAGCTGTAACCCTCGATCACCCCACTGTGCGAGGCGAGGAACTCACCATCGTACTGCTCAAGGAACCACCCGGCACCGTAGCCAAGCGACATGCGCCGAGGTGAATCAGGATAGCTCACGCCGCCGGGGGCGGGCGTCAGCATGCGGGCAAAGGCGTCGTGTTCAAGGATGGTCCGGTCGTCGAATTGCCCCTCGCCGAGCAGCATCTGCAGATATCGAAGCATGTCCTCAAGGTTTGAGAAGACACTTCCGGAGGCGGCCACGGCCTCGATCTCGGTGGGTTGCCCCGGCAGCAACACCAGCGTATCGGCGATGAGCGTGTGCCGCCCGGCGACCCCGGCAATGCCGACGACGGCCGAGGGCGTAGCCCAGCTCGATGTCATGCCCAGCGGATCAAAGAGGTCGCGTGCGAGCAGCGCGGCCCAGGGCAGCTGCCGGGTTCGGGCCAGGAGGCCGCCAACGATCGCGTAGTTGATGTTGGAGTATTGCATGGCGCCCCGGAACTCACCGACTGCGGGGAGCCACGGGAGCCGCGTGAGGAGCGAATCGTCGGTCAGGCCGGCGTACTGCCAGAGTCCGTCGAGTCGGGGAATTCCGGACTGATGGCTCAGGAAATCGAACACGGTGGCGCGCTCCGTGGCTTCGGTCGTGGGGAGCGTGAATCCCGGCCAGTACGCACGAACCGGCGTGTCCCATGCGAGATCGCCATCGACGACGGCCCGCCCAACCAGGAACCCGGTCATCGATTTTGTGATCGAGCCGATCCCGAAAATTGTGCGCGGCGTGACCGGCGTCGTGGTACCCAGCTGGGTGACACCGTATCCCTTGGCGAGCACAATGGTATCGGTGCGGATGATCCCCACGGCCATTCCAGGGACCTCGAATTCGGCCACGAGGCGGGCCGCCATGGAATCGACGCCAGCAGCCAGCACACTCGGCCTGACCTGAGCATCCCCCCGTTGCGCCGCGAGGGGTCGAGCCGCCATGCCGAGGGACACGGCACAGAGGAACAGCGAGGACGCGCGAAGCGTGGTGGGCATGAAACCAATCCGGGAGCAAGGGTAGGCGCGTGCTCGAAGTGCCACCATACGTCATGTGAGAGGTAGAGTTTCGTGTTGGGACGTTGAATTGGTGTGGATCTCGGCTCCTTGTGTCCATCTGCCACGATTGGCGGCTCGAATCGACGGCAGGGCATGAGCCGGAGCGGCGGGACGGCATGGTTCGGTCGTCGCAGGCTTGCGGAAGACCATGGGAGGCAATAACTTAGCTGGCGCAGGCGTGGTGGCCGAGTGGTTTAAGGCAGCGGTCTTGAAAACCGCCGAACCGGCAACGGTTCCGTGAGTTCGAATCTCACCCACGCCGTGGTAACGCTGGAAATAGACGAGGGCGGAGAGGACGCCTGGGGGCACTCTGCCCTGTCGTCCTCCCCGCCCTCGCCCCGTCAGGGGTGCCCGTGTCTGCTAGCGGTGCCCCATGAACGACAGCCCCACGCTCAGGTACTGGTAGCTCGCCGATTCCCCACCCAGGAACTTCCCGGCATTCGCAGGATAGTTGTACTTGCCGAAGATGGCGATCTCCGTGTCGGCACCCTTGTTCAGGATGAAGCCGAGTTCGGGGGCGAACCCCAGGATCCAATTGGTGGTTTCGACCGTGCCCGGGCCGATGTCCATCAGCTGCTTCATGTAATAGACACCGACACCCAGCCCGATGTAGGTCTGGATTCTCCCCCCTGCCTTGCTGTAGAGGTGCCCGGTGGCCAGCAGCGGGAAGACGTTGAGGGACCGGTACTGCTCACCCGACACGGTCCCGCCCGGGAAGAAGATCGGATCGGACGTGGTCTCGTAGAAGGCGGTGTACCCCAGCGACAGGCCGATGGTGGCGTTCGGGTTGATGAAACGCCGGCCCTCGACGCTGAACGAGAGCCAGCTGTCGTTGTTGATGAAGTCGCGCGAGAGGTCGCCGACCGGATTGGACCAGGAATAGGTCAGGCCGCCGAGCACCTGGGCGCTGGCGGGAGCGGCCCCGGCCAGGCCGAGGGCGGCGAGGAACGCCGCGACGCGGAGACGGGGCATCATGGGTTCACCCGGAAGATGTAGGGAGACTGGTCGAAGGCCTGGTCGATGCCGTTGACGATGTCGGTGGCGATCGCCGAGGACGATCCGTTCTTGACCAGCCCGTTGATGCCGGCCAGCCAGACCACGGGGGGACGAGCGACGCCCGGCGGGACGCCGCCGGCCAGGTCGCCCATCGCGATGAAGAGGGTGCCGGTGCTGTAGGTGTACCCGACGACGTCCTCCGGATAGTCGGGGATCCAGCCGGTACAGATCCAGGGATAGGCCCACCCCCAGACGTCGCACCAGTCATCGAGGGTGTAGTCGTAGTTGGCCTTGAGCGTCACGACGGGATTCAGCGTCAGGTCGGCCTGGGCTGGATCGATCTCCTGCGTGTAGCCGCGTGCCACCATGTTGGCGGCGGTCCGGGCGATGATCAGGCTGTCGTAGACATGGCTGATGTTGTCGGTCCCGCCGAGGTGGACGACACTGTCCGGGACATAGAAGGTGACGGCGGAGTCGTAGGCGAAGAGGGTGTCGTACAGCGTCGTGACCGACGAATAGACGTTTGGCTGGCTGGCGCGGTCGGGATAGCAGGCGGCAAAGACCGCCCCGACTGCCACGGCAAGCCCGGTCGCCCGCAGGAACTGGCGCATCAATGGCTCCATGAGTGGTGGAAAGGGTCCCTCCAAGATACCCATAAGACGCCGGGGGAACCACCCGCCGCACACCACCCCCGCGGGGTTGCGTAAACCCTTCCCCAGTGGCAGTTTCCTCGCGCGTTGGAGCGGTGGCCGAGTGGCTGAAGGCATCGGTTTGCTAAACCGACATAGGGGTCTAAAGCTTCTATCGGGGGTTCGAATCCCCCCCGCTCCGTGCTGCAGGCAATGAGGACTGAGGATGAATGTCCTCAGTCCTTCTTCTTATGGTGATCTGATGACCGTCCGCGTCCGATTTGCGCCCTCCCCCACCGGCTATCTCCACGTCGGCGGCGCCCGCACCGCCCTCTTTAACTGGCTCTACGCCCGCAAGACGGGCGGCGTCCACGTCCTCCGGATCGAGGATACCGACCGGCAGCGGAGCACCGAGGCGCACACCCAGGTCATCCTGGACGGCCTGCGCTGGCTGGGCGTCGAGTGGGACGAGGGCCCCTACTTCCAGGGCGCTTATGGCGACCGGCACCGCGCCGACGCCGAGCGGCTCCTGGCCGAGGGAAAGGCGTACCGCTGCTTCTGCACCTCGGACGACCTCGATGCCCAGCGCAAGGCGATGGCCGGCATGAAGACGGCCTTCCGGTACGACGGCCGCTGTGGCCGCCTTCCCGCTGACGAGGTGGCGGCACGCGTCGCCGCGGGCACGCCGAGCGCCATCCGCTTCCGGATGCCGCAGGGCGAGATCGCCTGGGACGACGCCGTCCATGGCCGGATCAGCTTCCAGGGGCATGACCTCGACGACCTGGTCATTCTCCGGAGCGACCACACCCCGATCTACAATCTCGCCGTGGTGTCCGACGACATCGAGATGCGGATCACGCATGTGATCCGGGGCGACGACCACGTCTCCAACACCCCCAAGCAGATCGCGCTCTACCGGGCCCTGGGCCACGAGCCGCCGGTGTTTGCCCACGTCCCGATGATCCTGGGCGACGACGGGAAGAAGCTCTCCAAGCGCCACGGCGCCACGGCGGTCGGCGACTACCAGGACAAGGGGATCTTCCCCGCCGCGATGCGAAACTTCCTCGCCCTCCTCGGCTGGAGCCCCGGCGGCGACCGGGAAATCATGTCCGAGGCGGAGCTGATCGAGGCGTTCTCGCTGGAGGGGATCCAGAAGAAGCCGGCGGTGTTCGACACCGCCAAGCTGGAGTGGATGAACGGGCAGTACCTGTCGCAGCGGTCGGCGGAAGAGCTGCTGGCGCCGACCGAGCGGGAGCTGGAGCGGATGGGCGTCGCCACGGGCGGCCGCGACCTCCGGCCGTTCATCGACGCGGTCAAGGCGCGCTCGCGCACCATTCTCAACATTGCCGAACAGGTGGCGGTCCGACTCGACGCGAGCCGGGTGGTCCGGGATGAGAAGGGGGAGAAGCTGGCCGCGAAGCTCGGGCCCGCCTTCGACGCCAACCTGGGGCTGGTGGCCGGCGCCCTCGAGGCCATCCCCGCCGGGGAATGGAACTCGGAGCGGATCCTGGCCGACGTCAAGGCGCTGGCCGAGGCGCGGGGCGCCAAGCTCGGCGACCTGATGCAGCCGGTGCGGGTGGTGCTGACGGGCTCCACCGTCTCGGAGCCGGTCAATGACCTATTGGTGGTGATCGGGCGGGAGGAAAGCCTCGGTCGTATTCGGGCGACGATTGCCTAGAGGCTTAGGGGAGACATCCTACTTGAGCACCTGCACGGTGAGTGGAATATTCCTCGTCGGTTGCAGGGGGGTGAATTGGTTCACGGGGACATCGCTGGAGAAATCCCAGAGCTGGTCGTAGCAATACACCTGGCCGTCGACGAGCCGCAGGCAGGACAGGGCATTGTTCTGCGAGAACCCCTCGATGGTAAGTCCATCGAGTCCGTAGACTACCCGCGGGTACTTCTTCAGCGTGCCGTCCCATGCCCAGAGCGTCATGCCGCCACCCGTCGAGAGGCTCCCGACATCACCGGTCCAGGTTGCTATTCCCATTGAACCCGTCTCAACCAGCGCGGGCGTCAGAAGGTCGGGGCCTGTGGAGACAGCTCCCCAGCACCAGAGCTCGAAAGCCTGCGCCCTGCCACACGCGAAATCTCTCCCGACCACCAAGTCCACGAACCGGAGGCCGCCGTTGACCGCTACCGGAGTGTCCGACGGGTCAGAGGACCCGTCGCCAAGAGGTGCGGGCCCCCAACACGCCGCGCTCGAATCCGCCAGCAGCCCACACGCTCGCATGTCGCCTAGCCAAAGGCCGGTGAAATTGGGCGACCCGGGCACCTGTGCGCTCGCTCCCCCGACATGCCAGCACCAGGCGGTCGAGTCACTGGCTGCGAGACCGCAGAGCCCGATATCAGCGGGATCCCCCCAGGAATCTCCATTGCTCGCCAAACTCCGCATCGGGGGGAGGCCATTCTGCACGGTCATGGTGGGTTGATTGGATGTTGCACACCAGACGCGTTGCTGTGGGTCCAAGGCGCAGACCTCGTAGTTGCGGACACCCACATCGACGAAGTCGTGGGAATCATCGACCAGCGTGGGGCTCGCGCTTCGCCGACCAGGGACCGGATGTTTTGACGGGGGCGCACTGTTCGCGATGAAGTTCCAACACCAGAGCGCGCCGCTGACCAGCCCACAACCCATTCCCCCGCTTGACGCCAACCGATCCACCCGAAACGCCTCCCCCGTGGACTGGAACTCCGCCTGCCCGCCCTCAGGCGTGCTGGCCCAGACC
>DAOLIZ010000014.1:25674-30232 GCA_035328285.1 Gemmatimonadales bacterium | reverse complement strand
GTGCCCAGGTCGTCGACCACGCGCTCCTCGATCTGCAGCCATCCGCTCGCGTCGGCCGCGTTGCGGACCACGGCGGCCACCACCATCGCCCCGATGTACCCCGGCAGGGTGACGAACCGCCCGAGCCACGCCGACAGGAGGCCTCCCGCCCACATGCAGGCGAGGATGATCGTGAGGGTCTGCAGCAGGAGATAGGCGGTCGGCGCACGGCCGGCAGGCTCGAGGTCCATTTCCTCGTCCAGTGCGGCGTGCTCGGCCAGGGCCGCGGCCATCGGCACCCGGCCGCCGGAGGAGCGAAGCCCGAACCGATCGATGAGCCGCGTGCCCACTGGCCCGCCGAGCAGACCTCCGGTGACCAGGCCGAAGGTGGCGGCGGCCATGGCGAGGGTGACGGCGCCGGGGAAGTGGTACTGATCCTCCATCAGCTTGCCGAAGGCGGCCCCGGTGCCATGCCCGCCGGTCATCGTGATGGAGCCGGTGATGAGGCCGAGGAGCGGGTTCACCCCCAGCAGCTTGGCGAGGCCGACCCCGACTGCATTCTGGAGCACGGCAAGGAGGGAGGCGATGCCCCAGAAGATGAGCACCTGCTTGCCGCCGATCCTGAGGAGGCCCAGGCTGGCGCCGAGCCCGATGGCGGTGAAGAACGCCACCATGAATGGGCTCTGCAGCCGGGTGTCGAACTCGAAGTCGAGGGTGCCGGTCTGCCGGAGCGCGAGCGCGATGGCGGCAAAGAGAAAGCCGCCGACCACCGGTGCCGGGATATTGAACCGGTCGAGCACCGGCACCTTGCGCCGGATGCCATACCCGGCAAAGAGAACCAGCGCGGCCAGGGCGACGGTCTGCATCATGTCCAGCGAAACGGTCGTTGGCATCGGGGCGCCGGAGAGGAGGGTTGAGATCGGGGGAGGCCTACGTCCTGGCCGACTTGGGCGGGAGCGAGGCGGCGTACCGGCTCCCCCGGGTAATCCACGCGGCGAGTCCGGCCTCGGTGGCGAGGGCGGGCGGGTCCACGAAGATCATTCCCGTCATCGGGCGGCCGGTGAAGTCCATCGGGCGGACGTGCGGCTGGGTGAGTGCTTCCGCATACCCCTCGGGGCCGATGCGGACCATCAGCGTACTGCCGACAATGCCGGCGCACATGTGACCGTTGATCAGGAAGCCGAGGCCGCCGAACATCTGGCGCTCGGACAATCCCGGCGTGCCGGTGAGCGCGCCTCGTACCCGTGCGCCGAGGGCGTCGTCGTAGGCCATGGTCAGGGCGCGATCGGTGCCACGCCGTGCGTTTCACGGAAGGCGTGGGACACCGCCTCCAGCCCGATGGCGACGATCAGCCCGGTCAGCAGCACGCCGATCAGGGCGATGGCAATGGCCAGCCACTTCGAGCGGCGCATGGTCGGGTGGAAGTCGCCGTACCCGACGGCGGTGGCGGTGATGAACGCGAAGTAGAGCGCGTTGCTCGTCGTCCATCGCTCCAGCGCCCCGATCCGGAGGCCAAGGGCTGCGATGACACCGACCAGAAAGAGCAGGAAGGGCCAGAGATGCACCAAACGCGAGAAATACGTCCGCAGGAAGTCGAGCAGCAGGTCCATGGTCCATCCCGGCGTGGCGGCGAGGGAAGTGCGTCCCAGAGTCTAGGGGCGTACCGGGGTGACGGGAAGGGGGGGCGCGAGCGCGTGTCGTTCCTTGAGGAGCGGGAGCACCTCCGCGAGGGGCAGCGCCTCGACGGTGTGCCCGTTGCCGGTGACGGTGGTGGCGGCGAAGAGGGCGTTGTCGATCGCCTCCTCGGTGGCCTCGATGACACCGGCAAAGAGCGGACTCATCACGTCGTTGCCGAGCTGGGGGGACTCCAGCCACGCGGTGCCGGCGGGCCGGCGGACGGCGGCATTGGTGGAGAAGGCGAGCACGTAGTCCCCGGAACCGTTGCCGGCGGTGGCGCCGGTGCGTCCGAGCCCGATGTCGGCGCGGGAGGCGAGCCGTTCGAGGTTCCGGTCGGAGAGCGGCGCGTCGGTGGCCACGACGATCATGACCGATCCCGTCGGCCCCCGCGGGGGGGTCGGTCCCGACAGACCGTCGCGTCCCAGCAGGCGGCCGACCGGGACCCCCATCAGGATCAGGTCCCCGCTGCCACCGAAGTTGGTCTGGACCAGGACGCCGATGGTCCAGGTGCTGTCACCGATCCGCACCCGGCGCGAGGAGGTGCCGATCCCGCCCTTCCACCCGAGCGTGATGGTGCCCGTCCCGGCGCCCACGCTCCCTTCCGCCACCGGGCCGGAGCGGGCGGTCGTCAGCGCGGCGACGACATCCGCGCTCGAGATGGGGCGTTCCCGGATCGCGTTCAGGTAGGCGTCGTTGGTTTCGCCGACGACGGGATTGATGGAGCGGACTTCCTCCATCCCCGGCTGCTGGAGGAGATGGGCCACCATCGCGTCGGCGGCCTTCCACACGCAGAGGGTGCAGGTCAGGAGGATCGGCGTCTCCAGTTCTCCGAGTTCGTGCAGCTGCGTCGTGCCCAGGAGCTTGCCGAATCCGTTGATCACGAAGACGGCCGCGGGCACCCGGTCGCGGTAGAGGTTGCCGCCGTGCGGGAGGATGGCGGTGACGCCGGTGCGGACCGAGTCGCCTCGGATTACCGTCGTCTGCCCGACCAGCACGCCAGGGACGTCGGTGATGGCGTTGAGCGGGCCGGTCGGGAGGACGCCCGGGGCAACCCCCATTTCCCGGGCCCGGGGTCGGGTCTGCCCCTGCGCGGGCACGGCCGCGAGCAGGCTCATCGCCACCAGGCACCAGCTCCAGCCGGCCCCTGCAGCGCGTGAGGCGCTTGCCTGCGGTCGGACGGTCGTTAGAATCACTATCGCTCCCGGTCGCTGGTTCCCGCCGCCCGTGGCGGCGCCTTGGTCACTCTCAGGAGGTCGTGTCATGAAGCTGTCCCTCATTCCCTCGCTCCTGCTGGCTGCTGCCGTCTCGGCCTGCGCGCCGCCGGCCGACGCCGGGGACGGTGTCGTGGTCGCGTCGGTCACGCCGCGGTTCAAGGAGTTGAGCACCTGGCTGGTCCAGACGGTGGACCAGGTGCCGGACAGCCTGTATGCCTACAAGCCGAACCCGGCAGTCCGCAGCATGTCCGAAATCATGGGGCACGTGGCCAACGCGCACTACCTGTTCTGTGCGTCCGCGCTCGGCGAGGCGGAACCACAGCACCCCGACTACGAGAAGGCCACGGACAAGGCGACGCTGCTCACGGGCATGAACGAATCAGTGGCCTACTGCGAACGGGCCTACCAGATCCCCGACGGCGAGGCCATGAAGGCGACCCAGTTCTTCGGCTCCACGATGACCCGGCTCGCGGTCCTGGTCTGGAACGCGACCCACGACGGGGAGCACTACGGCAACCTCGTGGTGTACATGCGCGCCAACGGGATCGTTCCGCCGTCGAGCCAGGGCGGCAACTGACGCCGATGCTTCATCGGCCGGGAGCGGACCGCGCGGTCCGCTCCCGGCACTCTCCTCAGCGCTTCCCGCCCCAGAGATGGATCCAGCTCACCACGAAGGTGTCGAAGTCGGTGCCGGTGCGGGTGGTCACCCCGGATGACCACACCGTCTTCAGTGAATTGTGCTTTCCGATCGGGAAGACGAGCACGGCCCCGCCGCGGGTGTTTTCCTGTGGCGTGGTCGCCGGCCCCCCGTCGGTGCGCGTCGCCCCTCCGCCGTAGTAGACCCCACCCACGCCGCCCCAGATCCCCGATCGAAAGGTGTAGATCACGTTGACCTGGCCGGAGTACAGCGGGGCCTGGGACTGCGTGTGGCCGCCGAAGAAGTCGGTGTTCGTGGTGAAGAAGGCGACCGCGCCCAGGAACTCCAGCGTGAGCCGGCCCGCCTGCTTCGACACGCCGAGCTCCGGCTTGAAGGACCACCGGTTGGTGCCGATGTTCACCAGCTTGGCCGGGTCGTACTGGCCGAGGGGCGCGGTCACCCGGAATCCGGCCCCGACGAGGAGATTCTGCTTGTAGGCCGGGTACTCCCGCATGGTCAGCGCGGGGGCGCCGAGGAAATTCACCGAGATGTGCGCCGTGGGGTCGGTCAGGCCGCAGACGTGGCGGGAGGCCGGCGCGCCATTGAACAGCGCGGTGCCATCGGCGCAGGCCCAGCCGAGGGCGGCGTCGGCCTTGCCGGAGAGGCCCCAGAGATCGAGCGCACGGGCGTAGCCCGCGTTCGGCCCCTGGATGGTCAGGTCGGCATTCTCGAGGGCGACCGCCGCGTCGAAGAGCACATTGCCACTGGAGTAGCCGTAGGCCAGACTCACGAAATTGATGCCGACGGGCGTGTTGACGAATGAACGGGGGTCGAGATTCTGGCCGAACAGGGGCGATGCGACGCAGGTCGAGGCCAGGAGAAGCAGTCGCTTCATCGGGCTTCGTCCGCCGTCGGTCCGTAGATGGAGGGCAAGGGGACGTTGAGCAGCCGAAGGTGCACGCTGAGCTGGCCGCGGTGATGGATGACGTGGTTCAGGAGGTAGGTGCGGAGCACGGCGGCGCGCGGCATCGAGAAGATGGTGTGGGCGCCG
>DAOLIZ010000014.1:18588-25574 GCA_035328285.1 Gemmatimonadales bacterium | reverse complement strand
GAGGTAGGTGCGGAGCACGGCGGCGCGCGGCATCGAGAAGATGGTGTGGGCGCCGGCCCTGAGCGTCCACGGCTCGCGGAGGGCCGGCTCGGTGAGCCTGGCGATGGCGGCGCGCGAGGCGGCGACGTTTGCGTCGAAGGCGTCGAGCATGGCCGCCGTGGTGGTGAACGGCACCGGTGCATAGGGCGGCCCGCCGACGGGGGCGATGTCCCGCTCCGGCGCCTGGGCGATCAGGGCCCCGAAGCCGACGAGGTTCGTGATGTGCTGCGCCAGTGTACCCACCGGCGTGGACCTCGGATGAGGGCGCCAGTCCGCACTGGCGTCAGGCACCCGGGCCAGGAGGGTTCGCGTCGTCTGCATCTCGTGATCGAACTCGCCCAGGTAGTACTCGAGGAACATCATCCGGTCCTTTCGGGGGCTGGCGTCGCCGGCACATCGGCCATGAGCGCCAACTGGTTGCCATCCGGGTCCTGGAATTCGGCGAGCCAAAGGTCGCTGGTCGGAGTCCGATGGACAACATGGGGCGCCGCCTGGAAGGACACCCCCCGTGTGGCCAGGGTTGCGTGGACGGCGTGGATATCGGCGACACGGAAGTAGACGGTGCCGCCCCGCCGCCGGTGTTCCGCCGACTCCGGCACGCCGACGAGCAGCCGGACCCCGCCACACCGGAAGAAGGCCATCTGGGGCGGCGCGGCAAAGAGAAAGGGCAGGCCGAGCACATCCCGGTAGTACTGCACCGCGCGTTCCATGTCGGTGACGGGCAACATCAGCTGGCCCACCGACGCATCCGAGAGATCCACTCACACCGCCTCGAAGAGGATGCGATAGTGATCGAGCAGATGGCGCTCGAAGCAGATCGTGTTGGCGCTGATGCCCGACGCAAACGCGTTCCGGAAGTCCCTGCTGGTCAGGTACCGCGGGAGGAGCGCCGCCTTGAGGACCAGCTTCCGCGGCGTGAAGGCCGCGAACCGCTCCCGCCACCGCCGGATCGTCTCGATGTAGTCGAGGCGGCCGCTGCTGGAGGAGACCACCCGGAACCCCGGCGCCGCCGTCCGCACCACCTGGTCGAGCCCCGACGGCAGCCAGGAGCCCGGAAAGGTCGCCTGCAGCAGGGCGAGGACGTGGGCGTCGGACAGGCGCGGGGCGTCAAGGCTGATCTGCTCCGGCGGGATCATCCGGGGGCCGAACACCATGGTCTGGAGGAAGAAGCGGCCCCCGGGGGGCAGCATCGAGCGGACCGCCCGGAAGAAGTTCGCATAGACCGTCTCCTGTCGGCCTGCCGTGAACTCCTCCCGCGAACAGAAGTGTTCGAAGGCCCCGACACTCACCACGGCGTCGAACGAACCGAAGGTGTCTGCCGTGATCGACAGGCAATCCCGCACATGCACATCCAGCCCGTGCTGCCGGCAGGCCTCGGCCTGTCCCTGCGAGAGGGTCACGCCCGTGCCGCGCGCGCCCAACTCACGAGCGAAGGCGAGGAAGGGGCCCCAGCCGCAGCCGAGATCGAGTACCCGGCTCCCCGCGCCCAGCCGAACGCCCTCGGCGATGAACTCGTGCTTCCGTCGCTGGGCCTCCTCCAGGGTGAGGGAGAAGTCGCCATCGAACAGGGCACCACTGAAGTCCGCCATTTCCCCGATGCTGAGCCGAAAGATCCGGTCAATCGTGGTGTAGATGAAGTCCAGGTCCCGTGCCGTGGCCATGCCTCTCCTCGTTCCCCCTCCGACGGGGCTACTGCGGCCAGAGCCAGCCGAAAACGCCGGCCGTGAGGCAGGCGTAGAGCAGCCCGTCGATCGTCGCGGTGACCGTCGAGCGCAGCGCGCGGTGATACCAGATCTGGATCTGCCAGAGGGCCAGTGCGTAGCCGGCGAAGGCGGTGGCGCCGACGAAGCGGAACACTTCGAGGTACGACGCGCCGGCGGGCACCGCGTGACTGGCGATGTACGCAGCGAAGAGACTCACCACCACGGAATAGAGGAACCACCGGGCCAGCAGGCCGCCCATGGGCCACTGGCCGTTCGGGAGGACGGTCATGATGAGGACCGGACCCCGGTCCATCTTCGCCTTGAATCCGGGGGACTGCATCTCCTTCGGATTGTCACAGTTCGGGACCATGTAGTCGCCCGGGGGGATGGCGAACGGCCGCAGCGCGTCCATCACACCATCTTCATCGGGGACGCCGGGATATTCTCCCTTGTGCCATGGCGTCAGCATGTGGATGACGGAACTGGCGAGGAACACGACTGCAGCCGACAGGAGAATGGGCAGCCAGAGCGTGGCAAGTCCAACCATGGGGGCCTCCGACGGGGAAGATTGAATTCCCAAGTCTGCGGTGTGGCCGCTCCGAGCGCTAGGGGGCAGGAACCGCCAGGGCGCCCGGTGTGTATCTATAGGGTAGCCAACGACCATTTTCAGGAGTGCTTGCCGTGTCCATTCGCCCAGTCAAGGAAGTCATCCAGGCCCAGCCCACCATGGAAGGGGCCGGGGTCAAACTCCACCGCGCCTTCGGGTTCGGGAAGACCGAGGATTTCGATCCATTCCTTCTGTTCGACGATTTTCGCAACGAACGCCCCGCCGACTACCTCCCCGGCTTTCCCTGGCACCCCCACCGGGGCATCGAGACGATCACCTACGTGCTGGCCGGGACGGTCAGCCACGGCGACAGCCTCGGCAACCAGGGGGCCCTTGGCGCGGGAGATGTGCAGTGGATGACGGCGGGGCGGGGGATCCTGCACCAGGAGATGCCGCAGGGCGATCCGCAGGGGCGGATGCACGGCTTCCAGCTCTGGGCCAACCTCCCCTCGAACCTGAAGATGACCGCGCCGCGGTACCAGGACGTCACCTCGAAGGAGATTCCCGAAATCACCGACGACGACGGCACCAAGGTCCGGGTCATCTGCGGCGACTTCTGGGGAAAGACCGGCCCCGTGGACGGGATCGCGTCCGGGCCGCGGTACCTCGACGTCTGGGTGCCACCCGGCAAGCGGAAGACGCTCCCGGCCGAGGCCGCGCGCAACACCTTCGCATATGTGTTCGAGGGGAACGGCGACTTTCGCGCCGCCTCCGCGCCCCGGGGGGTGCTGACCGAGGCCACGGACGGCAGCGACACGGTGGTCCGGGAAACCAGCGGTAACCGCTCCCTGGTGCTCTTCGACCGGGGCGACGACGTGACCGTCCAGGCGGGGGAGGAGGGGATCCGTTTCCTCCTGGTCTCGGGCCGGCCGATCCAGGAGCCGGTGGCCTGGTACGGCCCGATCGTGATGAACACCCAGGACGAGCTCCGGCAGGCCGTCCAGGAACTCCGGGAGGGGACCTTTATCCGGCCCTGAGTCCCCGAACACCGGCCCGCGCGGCCAAGTCACGCCCAGCAAACGCATGGCAAACGGCGGGGAGACGGCGCCCCCGCATCATGGAACCACCTGACGGCGGCACAGGGCCGCCGTCGTCCCCTTGTCGGAAGGTGGTTTCCATGACAGGCCTTCGCCCCACATCCCTCGCCGCCCTCGGGGCGGCCCTCCTGCTCGCCGCCTGCAGCCCTGACGATCCCGCGGACACCGCGGGTCCGGACGTCAGCCCCTCCATCCAGGCCTCGGCCGGGCAATCCGTGACCCCTGAGGTGTTCGCGACCGGGCTCGAGTTCCCGCGCAACTTCACCTGGGACAGCCACGGCGAGATGTATGTGGCGGAGGCGGGTTCCGGAGGGAGCAGCACGACCACGCCGGCGGATTGCGAGCAGGTGGTGCCTCCGATCGGCCCCTACGCCAACGGACCCACCGCCCGCATTTCCCGGATCGACCGGCACGGCAACCGCACGACGGTCGCGGATGGCCTCCCCTCGGGGTTCAATTCAGTGGGCGACGTGCTCGGCGCGGCGGACGTCGCGTTCATCGGCGGCCAGCTCTACGCGTTGAGCGCGGGCGGGGGGTGCTCCCACGGATCGGCCGGCACCAAGGCCGCCGTCGTCAGGATCGGACCGAACGGCACCTGGACTGACGTGGCCGACTTGAGTGCGTACCAGCAGGCGCACCCGGTGGCACAGCCGGAGGAGGACGACTTCGAGCCCGACGGCTCTTGGTACAGCATGATCCGGTCGTGGGGTTCCCTCATCGCGATCGAGCCCAATCACGGGGAGATCGTCCGCATCAACCCCCGGAACGGGAACGTGACCCGGATCGCGGACATCTCGGCGTCGCAGGGCCACATCGTCCCGACCGTGGTGGCCGAGCGGCGCGGTGCCTACTGGGTGAGCAACCTCGGGGAATTTCCCGTGACGCCGGGGGCCGAGAAGATCCTCCGCATTTCGCGCCGGGGACACGTGCGGGTCGTGGCGGAAGGGTTCACGACCGTGCTGGGGATCGACTTCGACCGACGCGGTCGGCTCTACGTGCTCGAGGCGAGCAATGCGCCGGGCTTCCCGACCCCGAACACGGGGCGCGTGGTCCGTCTCGACCGCGCCGGCCATCGTGACGTGATCGTCGACGGGCTCTTCTTCCCGACGGGCATGCGGTTTGGGCCCGATGGATATCTCTACATTGCCAACAAGGGGTTCGGACCCCCGCAGCCAGGCGAGATCCTCCGGGTGAAGATCCCCGGGGCGAACGAGCATGGCCGCCACGACGAGGACATGGAGCAGGACGACGATTGAGTTGAAGGTAGACTGGTGATCCGTCGCGCCATCTCCGCAGGGGGGAGATGGCGCGACGGGACCGTCATTCGGCCGCGGACGCGCCGCCAGCCAGCCCGGGCACGATCATGGTGATGGCGATGGTGAGCGGGACGGCCAGGAGGGCGCCGACCGGGCCGAGAATGAAGGACCAGAGCATCAGCGACAACACGATGACGAGCGGGGAAAGCCCCAGCCCCTTCCCCATCATCTTCGGCTTGATCACGTTGTCCGAGATCACGTTCGCCACCATCAGCACCACCACCAGGATGACCGCGCGGGAGACGCCGTGCTCCAGCAGGGTCACCACGAGCGGCGGAATCATCCCGATCGCGAAGCCGAACGGCACGAAGCTGAGCAGGAAGAAGCACACCGCCCACACCAGCGCGAAGTCGGTCCCCACCGCCAGCATGATCACGAGGTTCACCACCGCCTGCCCGGCGCCGATGAGCCCGGTGAGCCCCACGAACTGGCGCACGCTGGCGCCGACGGCTTCGAACTTGTCCCGCGCGCTGCCGGTCGGCAGGTAGTCGTCCGGTCGGGTGGGGAGTTCCACGAGGACCAGGGCGACCAGGATCAGCGCGAACAACCCGTAGCCGAGCGCCTGGAGGGCACCGCGCACCACGCGCTGGGCAATCGCCACGATCCGCTCGGGATCCGGCTTGAACATCTCATGGACGTTGATGCCCCGCGCCGTGAGCTTCGCGTCCGCGCCGCCCAGCAGCTGGGTGAGCGCCGCCTGGTAGGCGGGGAGCTTTTCCTCCATGCCCCGCAGCGCGGCCGTGAGTGCACCCAGGAGGATCAGGCCCCCCACCAGGGTCCCCACCACGGTCAGCAGCACGGCCATCCCGTGTTTCAGGCCGCGGCGTTGCAGCATCGCGGTCAGCGGCGACGCGCTGAAGGCCAGCAACACGGAGACCAGGACCAGGTTGACGGTCGCGGCGGCGGCGTGCATACCGGCGGCGATGACCACGAGGCCGGCGCCGAGGAGCACGTTGCGGTGGAGCGGGGGCAAGGCGGTGGTGGGCACGGGGGCACTCCGGGTGGAGTTTAGTGTGACGGGACTTCCTCGACGGCCTCGGTGTACCGGAGGACTGGCGCGCGTACCACCACGTCCCCCGCCTCTGCAAAAAGCAGCCGCAGCGTGATCGTGTCGCCTGCTGCGGCCGGGCGGGCGAGTCCGTGCAGCATCAAATGATACCCCCCCGGGGCCAGCGGCACGCGCCCACCGGCCGGGATCGCCACCCCGTCCACCATATCCATCCCTTGCCCGGTCGTCTGGTGGAGCATGACCGTCTCCGCGTCGGGCGAGCTGACCCCGGTCAGTGAATCGGGAGTCGTTCCCTGGTTCTCGATCAGCATGAAGGCCGAGGCGTCGGTCGGTGACGGGGATGCCGGCACGACGGCGTGGCTGATGTGCAGGGTCCCGGCGGTCGCCGACCCCCCGCGGGCAGGATGGCAGCCGACGATCGCCGCGAGGATCAGCACCGGGCCGACCCGGCGCGGTGCCTTCAGCTGAGCCCTCACGGGTCCTCCCCAATGCCCTGGTAGTAGCCGGCGACGCGGGCCTGGGACCCCGACCGGGTGTAGACGTCCGGTCGCCGCGACTCGATCACGTCCACGATCACCTGCGCCACTTCTTCCGCGCTCTGCGATTCGGGAAATGACCGTGAATCGGGCCCGCCGTGGCGGGCGTTCAGGCCGAAATCGGTTCGTACCACCCCGGGAGAGACGAGCGTGAACTGAATGTCCGGGTGCGTCGCCTGGACTTCGGCCCGGAAGGTGGCCGTCAGCGCGTTGAGAAAGTGTTTCGCCCCGCAGTAGGCCGAGCGGACGACGGCAAAGGGGATGCGGCCGAGCATCGACGAGACGTTGATGATCTGTCCGGTGCCGCGCTCCTTGAAGTGCGGCAGCACCTCCTGCATGCCGTACAGCGCCGACTTCACGTTCACCAGCATCATCTCGTCGATGTCGGCGTCGGTGAGTGCCGTTGGCGCGCGGGTGATGCCTTGTCCGACGTTGTTGACCCATACATCCAGCCGGCCGAATCGGTCGAGCGTCTCCGCGACGATGCGCCGGACCTCCTCGCGCCGGGTGACGTCCGCCGGGATGACCAGCGCTTGCGGCCCACACCGTCTGGCCACGTTGTGGAGCGCCTCCGCGCGGCGCGCCACCAGGACCACCGACGCTCCTCGACCGGCGGCCCCCTCGGCCACGGCGGCTCCGATGCCGCCGCTCGCGCCGGTGATCACCACGACCTGCTCCTGCATCTCGCCTCCTCCGTTCAGGCTCGGGGCCGCAGCCGCGTCAGCGCCCGGTCGAGCGC
>DAOLIZ010000014.1:0-18488 GCA_035328285.1 Gemmatimonadales bacterium | reverse complement strand
TCGCCTCCTCCGTTCAGGCTCGGGGCCGCAGCCGCGTCAGCGCCCGGTCGAGCGCTGCCGCGAACGCCTGCCGGGCCCGGGCATCGAAGGGTGGGGGGCCTCCGGTCACGACCCCCGCCGTGCGGGCCTGCTCCATGAAATCGCGGATCGAAAGGCGCTCGCCGATCGTCTCCATCGTATGCTCCTCGCCGCGGGGGTCGAGCACCACGATGCCCTGCGGCACCAGCAGCGCCGCGAGCGGGATGTCCTGGGTCACGACGAGGTCGCCCCGCTCGGCATGCTCGACGATGTGCTGATCGGCGACGTCGGCACCGCCGTCCACCCACACCGACGACACATGGGGATTGCCGGCCGGTGTCTGGAGTCGCTGGTTGGCGACCATGACGGTGTCGAGCTGCAGCCGGCGGGCCGCCCGGAACACCAGTTCCTTGACCTCCCGCGGTGCGGCGTCGGCGTCGATCCAGATCCTCAGGGCGAACTCTCCTCGGCCGCCGCACCTGCCTTGAAGACGCCGACGGCACCCTTGGTCGCGTCCGCGAAGGCATGGGTCACGATGGGGTAGAGCCCATCCTCGGCCAGTTCAAGTTCAAAGACATCGCCGCCTCCCACAGGGACGTTCCAGGTCTGGATGCCCTCGAGGGGCCGACCGAAACCATCGGCGAACACCCGCTCGAAGATGGCGCCCACGACATGGAAGGAGCTGATACGATTCGGGCCGGCGTTGACGACGAAGATGCGGATCGGCTTCCGGGCCTTGACGGGGATCGGATGCGTGGCGTAGCGCGAGGCCGCCCCGTTGAACACGACATAGTCCGGCGAGGCGTTGAGGACCTTGTCCCAGGCCATCGCGTGAACGGAGTCCGGACCCTGCGGAGGTCCCATGTAGAACTCGCTCTGGACCAGGACAAACTCCTGGGCCGGGGGCCGGGGCACGACCGGGTCGACGATGAGCGCGCCGTACATGCCGTTGGCGATGTGGGCGGCCACCGGCGCGGTGCCGCAGTGGTAGAGAAACGCACCGGGGACGCGTGCGACGAACTGGAACTCGATGCTGTCGCCCGGCATCACGTTCCGATAGGCGCGATCCGGCGCGATTTGCGCGGCGTGAAAGTCCATCGAATGCGGCATGGAGGCGTTGTTGACCAGCGTAAAGTCAACCGTGTCCCCGACGGTCGCCCGAATCGTCGGACCAGGGACGATGGAATCGAACGTCCACGCGTCGTAGATCACCCCTGGCGCGACCTCATGATGCACATGGACCGTCGTCATCCGGATGCGGAGATGACGGCTCGTGGACCGGGCCGGCGCGTTGGCCGCCCGATCCGGCTTGGTCATGGCCGAGCCGATCGGGGCTTCGCCGTGGGACATGACCGCGGGCGGCTGCTCGTCGGGGGCGGGCTGCGCGACTCGCGCGGCCGATGGGGGCGCGGTCCGGTCCACGGGGGCGGGTTCGCGCGAACATGCACCGAGCAGTCCGAGCAGGGCCAACGAGGAAAGTCGCAGACGCATGGAGGTCTCCACGAAGCAATGGTCCACAGGAGCTGCGAGCGGGGAGTCCGCCTACAGCGGCCAGTCGCGCAGGATCCGCTCGGTCTCTTCCGCGTGCCCGCTCTCGTCGCGCACCATGTCCTCCAGCTGCACGGCGAGCCCCTTTTCCCCGAGCGCCTCCGCCTCCTTGGCGCGCGTGATATAGTCGGCGGTGGCGCGCCGCTCGGCCTTGAGGACCTCCTGCAGCATCTTCCGGTTGGTGCTCGCCTTGGGCACCGGGCGCGGCACCGTCGTCGGTTCGCCGCCGAGGGCCACGATCTTGTTGGCGAGGAACTGGGCGTGCAGCTGTTCGTCGGCCACCTCGGCCAGGAAGAATTGCGCGAGCTGCGGACGATAGGGGCCCGTCGCCTTGGCGGCGTAGGTCAGGTATTGAATGACGGCGCCGAGCTCGCCGGCGAGGTCCTCGTTCAGCTTGTCGATGAGGATCTGGGTCTTCTTGGCCATCAGCGCCTCCACGTGAGAAGAGCAGGAATCAGGTTCGGACCGGTGGCGGTTCTGCGTCGTCGCCGGCCCGGAGGACACCGGCCAGGTACACGACGATGATCAGGTTCAGCGCGAGTGCCACCAGCGGTTCGGCCCCTGGCTGCCGGACCAGCGCTCCAGCCTCGAACGGGAGGTAGACGGCCGCCGTCACGACGCCAAGCCATTCGGCCCAGCGGCGTCCGTGCCACAGGCCGTAGGCCTCGACAAAGCGCATGAGGGCATAGGCCGTGGCCCCCGCGGCCAGCCACCGGAGCCGCGCCGGGGTCACCTCGGTCACGACATGAAGAAAGATACGCGGAATCTGCTTGGCTGGATCGAGGTGCAGGTGCGTCACCAGCCGCTCTGCCAGGGCCTGGGCGTCGCGGTGCACCAGGAGCAGCAGCCCGGTACCGGCCACCAGGACCAGCACGCCCTTGGTGGCCTCGTACGCGGCGATCAGCCGAATGCCCATCCGCGTCTGGATCATCCGAGCGGCTGCTCGCGACCGGCGTGCCATCATCCTGAACAATATCACCCGGTCGTGCGCGCGGGCCCAGCCTGCGCGGTGCCCGGTGCCGTTGGACAACGCGAACGATTCCCGGCTACTTTGCTCCGATGACCTCGCCGACCCGTCCCCGGATCAGCGCCATCGTTCCCAGCTACAACCGGCCCGATTTCCTCCGGCGGGTCCTGCTTGCATTCGCCTCGCAGACGAGGCGGGTGGATGAGCTCATCATCACGGACGACGGCTCCAACGTGGACATTGCCTCGGGCATCGCGGACGTCCTGCCGGAGATGCCCTTTCCGGTCACTCTCGTGTCCCAGCCGGACGAGGGGTTTCGGGCGGCGAAATGCCGCAACAACGGCATCCGCGAGGCGACCGGCGACTATCTCGTCTTTGCAGACCAGGACATCGTCTTCACCCCCACCTACGTCGAGGTCTTCGCGACCCACGCGCGCCGGGGACAGTTCCTGGTCGGCTATCCGGTGCGGCTCACCGAGGCGGAGACCGGGCGCATCACCGACGACCTGCTCCGCTCCGGTCGCATCGCCGACCTCGTGCCCGAGGCCGGCCGCCGCAAGGTGCTCGACCAGTTCCGGAAGGAACGGCGGTACGTGGTCCTGCACGCACTCCACCTCCGGCCCTTCGGGCCGAAGCTCCGCAGCGGGGTGTTCGGCGCCTGGCGTGACGACCTCCTGGCGGTCAACGGATTCGACGAAGAATTCCAGGGCTGGGGCAACGAGGACGACAATCTCGGGCGGCGGCTGCACCGGGCCGGCATCACCGGCCGCAATGTGTTCCGGGAGGCGCTCTCGGTGCACATGTACCACGCGCCGCACCACCAGGACGGGCTCCGGGCCAACAGCGACTACAGCGCGCGCCAGGCGCGGGCCATCCGCCGCGGCAGCGTCCGCGCGGTGCACGGGATCGTCAATCCCCTCGGTGAGGTCTGGCCGACCCGCACCGTGCTCCACACGCCGGGGCGCTGACATGGCCTGGCATCATCGGTGGGCGTTCCGGCTGCTGGGTGGCCGAGTCCCGGACCCCCGCGGTTGCCTGGACGGGGAGGCCATCCGCCTCAACTGGTTCAACCCCGTCCCCAACCTTGGTGACGCGATATCACCATTCATCGTGTCGCACCTCTCCGGGCGTCCGGTGGTGCACACCGGCGATCGGGCGAGGGGCAAGCTCGTGGCGGTCGGGTCGATCCTGAACCGGGCGCGGAACGGGGACGTGGTCTGGGGATCGGGGCTGATCAGCGCCGACTCGCGGCCGAAAGGGACGCGCATCCGGGTCACCGCCGTGCGCGGACCCCGGACCGCCGCCATCGTCCGGGGGCTCGGGATCGAGTGTCCGGCAGTCTACGGCGATCCGGGATGCCTCCTTCCCCGGCTCTTTCCCCGGCCTCTCCAGGCCACACCACGCCATGCGCTCGGCATCATCCCGCACCACCGCGATCAGGAATTGCTGGCGTTGCAGGATTCCGCGATCCGCTTCATCGACATCATGGCCGGCCCCGAGGCGTTCCTGACCGCTCTCTGGGAATGCGAGCGAATCGTGTCCTCGTCGCTGCACGGGATCATCTTCGCCGAGGCGTACGGGATTCCGGCGCAGTGGGTCGAGCTTTCCGACCGGGTGCTGGGCGGGGGGCACAAGTTTGCGGACTACTACGAGGGCACGGGCCGGGAGTGCCCCGCGCCGCTGTCGCTCGGCACCATGAGGACGGAGCCCGCCTGGATCCCGCCCGCGGCGGACATTCCTGATCGACTGGCGGCGGCGTTCCCCTTTCCGCGCCGCGCCCAATGAGCCTCGCGGCGGGACGCTTCCTGGTGCCGAGCCGCTACGAGGGGAATCCCTACGTCGCGAAGTTTGTGGCGCTCTTCGGCCAGGTGGCGGACCGGCTCGGTGCGCGTGTGCTCTTCGGGTCGGATTTCCGCGAGGAGGACCTGCCCGTCGACTGCCCCTTCGTCGTGGCCCTCAAGCCGGTGCAGTGGGGCAAGTCCGACGGATTCCGCGGACTCCTCTCCCTTCCGAAGCGCATCCAGGTCCTGGGACTCTGGGACGACATCCACCAGGGGCTCGGGGGGACCAGGCGTTTCAGCCGGGACCGCTGGGTGCTCACCCGGTTCTTTCGCCGGTGCGATGCCATCCTCTGCGTGTCCCGTGACCCCTTCGTCCGCTGGTACCCGCGATACGTCGACAAGCTCGTGCACTTTCCGCATTTCTTCAGCGCGCGTGATTTCGCCGCCGTGGAGTTCAACGAGCATCCGCTGGCGAAGTGCATCTTGTCCGGGGCGCGAGGGAAGTTCTACCCACTGCGCGAGCACGCGGCACGGAATCCCGATGTCGTGGTACTGGAGCACCCCGGCTACGGGGGTAGCGGAGAAAAGCGCGGGGCGGCGCTCTTCGGGGAGGCCTATGCGCGGGAACTGGCGAAATACCGCTGTGCCGTGACCTGCAGTTCGGTCATCGACTACACGGTGGCCAAGTACATGGAATTGCCGGCCGCCGGCTGCCTGCTGCTTGCCACCCAAACGCCGGACCTGCATCTCCTCGGCTTCGAGGACGGCGTCAACTTCCTCCGGGTGGACGAGTCTACCTTCGACGCCGCGCTGTCCGATGTCCTGGCGCGGCCCGAGGCGTTCGAACCGATCCGGCGGGCTGGATTCGAGCTGGTGCGCGCCCGGCACTCCGACGTCAATCGGGCGGATACGCTCGAACGACTGATTCGGGAGCGCTGTGCGGTGCCGACCGTCTAGGCGAGGTCGCGCGCGTACAGGTGGATTTCTGCGGAGTCGCCGGGCCAGTCAAGCTTGCGCTCAAACTCCAACCCCAGCTTCCCGAGCAGGCGGATAGACGCCTGGTTGTCCGCCTGCACGATGGCCGCCACCCGGGACAGGTCGAACGCCTCCCGCCCGTAGGCGAGCACCCCCGCCGCCGCCTCGAACGCGTAGCCCGCGCCCCAGAAGGCCGGTCGCAGCGCGAACCCGACGTCCACATCCGGCAGCGTGTCCCGCTTCAGCAATCCGCAGATGCCGATCGGGGCGGTGTCGTCCCTTCGCTGGACCAGCCAGAGCCCGAATCCGAACCGATCATAGCTGGCCATCGGGCCGTTGCGGATGTAGGCGCGGGCATCCTCCTCGGTTCGCACGCCCCGGTCGCCGATGTACTGATGGAACGACGGCTCGTTGAGGAGGCCAAGGATGAACTCGGCGTCGGGTTCATCAAGGCGCCGGAGGGTGAGGCGCTCGGTTTCCAGCACGAACGAAGAATCTTTCGACTTGACCCTGCTCATGCGGCTGCCTCGGGAAGTGTGCGGGCGGTGGCCACGTCGTACCCGGGGGCGTCGTGCGGTCGGGCCAGCTTCACGACGTAATCACCGATGTTGATGGCGCGGCGCGGCGCCACGGGCCGACTCAGTGCCGCTCCATATCGCCGGGGAGGGCGCGTCGTTCCGTGGGAGGGGCCGCCGACAGCATACGCTCGGCGAACTCCAGCCGGGTCTCGACGTCGGCCAGGTGGCGCTCGACGCGATCGAGTTGATCGAGACGCTCTTCCAGCTGCGCCGAGAGGAAGAGCTGTTCCCTGGCCAGCCGCCGGAGGTGGCTCACCAGCACGGTGCCCACCCAGACGGCGCCGGTAATGGCGCCGGTGGCCAGGGCCCAGACTACCAGGCCGCCCATCGCATCCCTCCCGTCAACAGGCTCTTCACGCCGTGGTGTCCCGGCGCGGCAGGGGCTTGGCGAACCGTACGCCCGCATCCTCGTATCCGAGGTGCCGATAGAAATCGTACGCCGGCGCATGGGTTGGGCCGCTGGTGACTTCGATCCTGTGGGCGCCCAGTGTCCGGAAGTGCTCCTCTGCGGCATCGACGAGGTGTTGACCGATCCCGAGCTGTCGCGAGCTCTCCGCCACGGCAATGCCCGTGATCCGGCCGACGATCGTGGGGCGGTGCAGCGTGGGCGTGGCGTGCAGTGTCGCAAACCCGTGGACCGTTCCATCGACCTCCGCCACGATGACGCGGGCGGTGGGATCGGCGGCGAGCAGCCATTCGAGTCGGGCAGTGACCGTGTCCGGATCGGCCGGGTACCCGAGCGCGGCGAGAAGTGACGTGAGTCGCGTCGCGTCGGCGGGAGTGGCGTCGCGAATCCGGACAGATCGCCGGGGCGGGGGCGTGCTCACGCGCCCGTGATCTCCAGGACCGGCTTGCCGAGGACATCGAGGCGGGGCCGCACGCCGAGCCCGGGCTCGCGGGAGGCGGCCAGGAAGCCGTCCACCCGTTGCGGCGCGCCGTCGGCGAAGCTGACCGACCCATAGCTGTTGAAGTCGGTGGCCGAGAAGAGGAAGCGTTCCGGGGTGCTGTGCGCCAGGTGCGCGATGGCCGCGGTGGTGATGTCGCCGCCCCAGGTGTCCTCGATGGTCATCGCGATCCCGAGCGACACGCAGAGGTCGCGAATCTGCCGGGCGCGGGTGAGGCCGCCCACCTTGGAGATCTTCAGGTTGATGACGTCCATGGCCTGGTCGGCGATGCCCCGCACCACGGCGTCGAGGCTGTCGATCACCTCGTCGAGGACGAAGGGGCGGTTGGTGTGCCGCCGGACGGCCAGGCACTCCTCGTAGCTGTAACAGGGCTGCTCGATGTACACGTCGACGTCGCGCACGGCATCCGCCACGCGGACGGCGGCGTGCTGGGTCCAGCCGGTGTTCGCGTCGGCGATGAGCACATCACCCCGCTGCAGCTTCGCGGCGGCGGCGCGAATGCGGTCGATGTCGGTGTCCGGGTCGCCGCCGACCTTCAGCTGGAACTTGCGATACCCCTCGGCGCGGTACTGGGCGATGCGCCCCGCCATCGCCTCGGGCGACTCCTGGGAGATGGCCCGGTAGAGCGCGAACCGCTCGCCGACATGGCCGCCCATGAGCGTCGCGACCGGCAGCCCGGCCGCCTGGCCCAGCAGGTCCCAGCACGCCACGTCAATGGGCGACTTCACGTAGGGGTGCCCGCGCATGGCGGCGTCCATCCGGCGATTGACCTCGCCCAGCGCCAGCGGATCCATCCCGATCAGGTGGGGCGCCAGTTCGGCGATGCCGGTTCGCGCCCCGCGCGCATAGGCCGGCAGGTAGGCGGGGCCGAGCGGGCAGACTTCGCCCCAGCCCGACAGGCCGGTGTCGGTCACCACCTCGACCACCGTCGAATCGAAGACCGACACGGAGTTGCCGCCCGACCACTTGTAGCTCCCCTCGAGAAGCGGGAGGTCGATCTGGTAGGCGCGAATGGCCGTGATGCGCATCATGCCGCCGGGGTGACTGGAGAGAGCACGGGGCCGTGCCGGGCGGAGCGCCACATGAGCACGGCCGTATACAGGAGCACGCCGATGACGAGCCACCGGACGGCCGCCAGGGGGAGCGAGACCACGATGAAGGCGGCCACCAGGACACCGGGAATCCCCCCGATCGTCAGCCCGAGGGCCACGCGCCGATCAAACCGGCGCGCGGGGATGAACCGCGCGGCGGCCAGTGGCAGGGTGAGCGCCGCCGACCCCATCATGATGGGAAAGGCGGCGATCGGGTTCATGCCGAGCAGGCTCACGAGAGCCATGCAGGGAGCGTAGTTGCCAATGCCGAGGCTGGTCAGCGAGCCGATGAGCGCGTTGACGAGCACGCCGACAACCAGCGCGACGCCGGTCAGCGCCAGCGCGTCCCCGCCCGCCGGGAAGACACCCACTTCCCGGAGGAAGATGAACACCGCGGTCGCCAGGAGGCCGCCGGCCAGCGCGCGCTGGATGGTGCGGCGCGGCCAGCTCGCCACGAGGCCGGCGCCGAACCAGGCGCCCACGGCGCTCGCGCCGATCATGGCCACCAGCGTCACCAGCTCCACCTGGATGACCGTGATATAGAGGGCCGCCTCGAGCATCGTCGGGAGCGAGTGCCCGACGTTCATCGTGCCGGGGATCTGTTCGTCGTCGACCAGCTTCCCCAGCTTCAGGACGCTGCTGGTCGTGGCGAACGAGCCCACGCCCAGGGTGTCGAGGAAGTCGGTGACGAAGCCGAGCCCGAGCAGCCCCGCAAACGGAACATGGGCGGGGCTGCCAGGCCGGTTGGGCACGAGCTACTTGCCCCGCTGCGCGGCCGCCCAGGCGGCAAAGGGAGTCGGCTGGAACCCGAACTCCTTCTCCAGCGCCGGAATGTCCGCCTCGTACCCCACCCGCTCGAACCATTCCAGCATCAGCGCGAAGTCCTCGCTGTTCTTCCGGACCTCCGTGATCGGAATCTGGACGTAGTTGATGGCGCGCCCAAGGCCGGCGCTGAGTGCCGCCGCGGCCCGGGTCATGGTCAGCGCGTCCCCGGCCAGGTCGATGGCCCGGCCGTTGAGGCGCCCCGCCTCGGTAAACGCCCGCGCGCCGTACTTCCCGATGTCCTGCACCGCGATCATCTGGAGGACCGTGTCCGGCTTGAGGGCGGAGTAGATCGTGTCGCCGTTCAGGAACCAGGGGCTGACGATGTTCTCCATGAAGAACACCGGCCGGAGGATCACGTGACTCGGGAACCCGAGCGAGCGCACCGTCTCCTCGACCCGCCACTTGTTGTCGAAATGCGGGATGCCGGTGGCGCGATGGGCCGATCCGACGGAGCTGTACACGAAGTGCCGGACGCCCGCCTCCCTGGCCAGGGTGGCGATGCGCTTCCCCTGCTCTTCTTCCTTCTCCACCCCCGCTTCCCAGGTGTTCTGCACCGCAAACACGCCCCACGCCCCGGCCAGCGCCTTCGTCAGCGACGCGGCGTCGTCGAGATCGCCCTGGACGATCGTGACCCCTTTCGCCTTCAACGCCTGCGCGGCGGGGCTGTCGGGCTTGCGGGTCATGCCCTGCAACTGGAAGTCGCTGCCGGCAAGGGCGGCGGCGACGGAGCCGCCCTGCTGGCCGGTGACGCCGGTGATCAGAATTCTCTTCGGAGCAGACATTGGTCGATCCCTGTTCGTGAAAGTTGACGGAGCGGACAGAACGCCGGCGCGCGCCTGGTGCGCCGGCCGTCCTGTATACACCAGAGACGGCCCGCCGGTTCGCGGCCCTCCGGCGCCTCCGCCCTCACCAGATCCGAACCCGGTTGGCCGGCGAAAGGTAGAGCGCCTCGCCCGGCTGGACGTCGAACGCGGGGTACCATGCATCGACGTTCCGGACGGTGAACGCGCGGTACTCACCCGGCGAGTGACCGTCGGTGAGGATTCGCTGGCGGAGGGCCGGCTCCCGGTACTCGGAGCGCCAGCTCTGCGCGTAACTGATGAAGAACTGCTGGTCGCCCGAGAATCCGTCAACGACCGGCGCCTCGGCACCTCCGAGCGACAGGCGGTAGGCGTCGTGGGCTGCCGCGATGCCGGCCAGGTCCGCGATGTTTTCGCTCAGCGTCTGCTTGCCGTTGATGGCCAGGTCGGGGAAGGGTCGGTAGGCGTCGTACTGGGCCACCAATTGCGCGGCGGAGGCCTCGAAATGCTTCAAGTCCTCCGGTGTCCACCAGTTGTGGAGCCGACCGGTCGCATCGAACAGTGCGCCGAGGTTGTCGAAGCTGTGGCTGATCTCGTGGCCGATGATGGCCCCCATGGCGCCGTAGTCCATGGACATCGGCCGGTCCGGGTCGAAGAACGGCGGCTGCAGGATCGCCGCGGGGAAGTTCATGGCGTTCATGGCGGGCATGTTGACGGCGTTGACTGTCTGCGGCGTCATGACCCACTCACCCCGGTCCACCGGCTGGCCGAGCATCTTGATACGGGCGCGCAGGTGGTAGATCCCGGCGCGCTCCATGTTGCCGTAGGCGTCGCCCGGAATGACCTGGAGGCCGGTGTAGGTGGGCCAGACGTCGGGATAGCCCACCCCCACCTTCAGGACCGCCAGCTTGGCATGGGCTTCCTTCTTGGTGCTCGGCGACATCCAGCTGAGCTGGTCGATGCGTTCACCGAACGCCGCGATGATGTTGGCCACCATCGCCTCCGCGCGTGCCTTCTCCGCGGCGGAGAAATAGCGATCAGTGTACAGCTTGCCGACCGCGAATCCGAGGGCGCCGTTCGTCGCTCCCACGGCGCGCTTCCAGCGGTCTCGCTGCACCTGCGCACCGCTCAGGACCGTGCCGTAGAACGCGAAGGAGGCCTGGTCGAACGCGGCGGGCAGCACCGCGGTCCGGGCCTGGATCGCGTGGTAGGTGAGGTAGTCCTTCCAGGTGTCGAGCGGCACGCTCTTCGTCAGGGCCGAGAGGCCGGTGAAGGCGCTCGGCTGCCAGACGTCAAAGACCGCCGGCTTCGAGAGCCCCGCCGCCGCGAAGTAGATCTCCCAGTCGAGGCCTGGTGCCTTGGTGCGGAATTCCTTGCGGGTCCAGTGGTTGTTCCCCTTGGCAAAGTCCCCGGTGGCCTCACGGGTCCAGTGGGCCTCGGCCATCTGGGTCTCGAGCTGCATGATCGCCGCGGCCTTGGCATCCGCGCCGGGAACGCCGGCCAGGTTGAGGATCGTGGCAACGTACTCCTGGTACTTCGTCCGGACGGTGGCCATCCCGGCCGAGGGATCGAGGTAGTAACTCCGGTCCGGCATGCCGAGGCCGCCCTGCAGGAGGAAGGGCGTGTACTGGGTCGGGTCGTCGAGGTCCTGCGCCACCCAGAGCCCGAAGAGGTTGCCGGTATAGAGGCTGGTCGCGTTCATGGCGTCCATGTCGGCCCGGAGCGTCGTGCCGAGGAAGTACGCCAGTTGGGTCCGGTTGCTGATGGCGGCAATGGAATCCAGCGTCGGCCGGAGCGGCGCCAGGCCCGCGGCCTCAATCGCCGCCACGTCGATGAAGCTCGAGTAATAGTCCCCGACCATCTGGGCTTCCGATCCCAGCGGAGCCTTCGCCTTTGCCGTCTCCTGGATCAGCTCAGCCACGCGGCGATCGGTGAACTCGGCAAGGATGGCACCCGCGCCGTAGGAGCTGCGGTCCGGCGGGATCGGGGTGTCCTTGAGCCAGGTGCCGTTGGCGTAGTCGAAGAAGTTGTCACCCGGCTTGACGGAGCGGTCCATGCCGGCGGTGTCGAGGCCGGCGACCAGGGTCTCCTGCTGTGCCGCCAGGGCCGTGGGCAGCACCGTTGCTGTCGCGGCGCCGAAGAGTGTCAGCAGCGTGGAGAAACGGAAGGCGTTGCGCATCAGAAGGTACCTCGTGTGGGACTGCATGAGCGTGCCGCAGCGGGCACGGGGGGTCGGTCGGCGACCGTCTACAGGTAACTTAGCCACGCCTCGGTCCGCCTGGCCTTGAGGCCGGCAAACCAGCGGCAGGGATGGTAGAGGAGCACCACCGCCACCAGCCAGCCGGCGTAGAGCATCCCGAGGCTCCAGGGGTAGCCCGCTGGGGCTGGGGGATTGGCCATCGGATGGTTGGTGAAGAGCCAGGCGGTGTCGGCCGGCGTGCGCACCAGCGAGACGAGGACGGCCAGGGCGTGGATCAGCGGGATGTGCAGCAGGTAGAAAAACATCGGGACTCGGCCAAAGACCGTCAGCCAACGGGCCACGGCGCCGTGCGCGCCTTCCAGCCAGGGCATCAGCGCGATCGTCGGGCCAAGCGTCATCAGCAGGAAGAGGAAGGACGCCGGGTACTTGGTGGTGTTGAGGAAGGCCAGCAGGGCCGGCATGGGCGGGCGGCCTTCAGCGGGATGGACCGCGTCGCGCCAGGCAACGGGGTCGCCGTAGAGGTCGAGTCCCCGAAGGACAAGAAAGAGCGCCGTGGCCGACAGGCCGATCTGCCAGCAGAGCCGGTTCCGCCGTGCCGGCTCCAGGGTGACGATGGCGCCGAAGGCGTACCCCGCCGCCATGACTCCGACCCACGGCACGATCGAGTAGAGCACCCAGAAGTCATGCCCGGTGCCGCCGAGCAGGACCGGCCCGCCCCAGAAACCGACATAGAGGATCGACCAGAGCCAGTACGCGCCTCCCGCCTGAGCCGACGAGACCAGCTCGAAGAACCGGGGATCGAGGAGGTTGTGCCCCGCCAGCACGACCAGTCCGAGCAGGCCGACCACGCGCACCGGCAGCCGGACCAGGAGGGCGAGGAGAATCATCGACCAGCCGATGGCCCAGATGACACCGGCCATCAGGAAATGCGAGAAATCCAGGTTGAATGTCCACGCGATCCGGATGACGACCAGCTCGAGGAACACGAGCCAGAGCCCGCGGGTGGCGAGGAACCGTGGCAATCCGGGGTGCCTCTTGCCGTACAGGTAGGCGCTGGTGCCGGCGAAGAAGATGAAGGCCGGTGCACAGAAGTTCGTGATCCAGCGGGTGAAGAAGATGCCGGGAGTCGGGCCGCCGGCTGGGAGCCCGGCATACACCCGGACATGGTCGAGGGCCATCAGGACCATGACCGCGCCCCGGATGATGTCGATTGACCGGATGCGACCATTGCCGTCCGCCATGTCTGCCTCCGCGCCTCGTTCCATGTTGGCTCTGGACAAACCGGTGTGCAACGCGTAACTAGGAAGACACACCATAACAGCTGTAGCCAATTTGCCCCGCGCCTCGAGGTCTTCGATGCTCGAAACGACCGTGCTGTGGCTCGATCAGGTCAGTTCCACGGTGTTCTGGACCTGCGCCGCCGGGCTGGTGCTCATTGATCTCGCGGCGGTTGCGGTGGTGATGCAGACCCGCAGCCGGGCATTCGTCAACCGCTGGACGGGCCGGATCCTCGCGGCCAACCTCCTGCTCCTCGGCGCCGGCCTCGGCGTGCCGGCGGCGGCGTTCACCCTCAAGCTCGCCGCCCGCGCCGTGCTGCCTGTCTTCTCCGCGTCGGCGTCGGCCGCCACCCAGCCCAAGTCCGCCGCCGCCGAGCCCGTGGCTTCTCCCGCGGCGCCCTAGGGAGTTCGCGCTCCCGCCTCAAGACCCTTCCAGCGCACATACACCGTCTTGGTGCACGCACAGCACACCTGACCCTCCGCATCCAGCAACTCGACGTCGAACTCGCGCGTTATGGGACCGCCCGCGCGCGCCTCCGCCGCGATCGTTGCCACCGTCTCCGGGTCGAGGCGAAACGTGGCGTGCAGCGTCGAACGCCCCGGCCGCAGGAACCTGATCGTGGCCGCCTGGTCCCACACGATGTATTCGGGCCCCAGCAGCCGGATCAGCATCACCATGTAGAACGGGTCGATGGCGCCGTAGAGGCTGCCCCCGAATATGGTGCCGACATAATTGCGAGTTCGCCAGGAGAGCGGCAACCGGACCCGGACTTCATAGCCGTCGTCGGCGATGTAAGTGACGCGAGCGCCGGTGCCCCGGTAGGCGGGAAACCAGTTGAACCGCCACCGGAGGAGTCGGCTGCGCCAGGACTCGGGCATCGATCAGCCCTGCGCCACCGTCAGCGCCGTCCCGATCGTCTGTGGGTCCGCTGTCGTTCGGAGCATGACGGCTGCGACGTCGGCCCGGGACACCTTCGAGGCAAGACCCCACCGGACGCCGGCGCCGACGTGGACCCGGTCCGTTCGCCGCCCATCGTTCATCTTGACCGGACGAATGATCGTCCAGTCCAATCCGCTCGCCCGGACAGCCGCCTCCTGAATCTCCTTGTCGGCCATCACCTCGCGGAGCACGGTGCGCACCACCCAGGGGGCGGGCCATCGACCGGTCGCGGCGCTCTCCCCGCACGGGGCGGAACTCTCGACCACCAGACGCCGGACCCCCGAGGATTGCATCGCCTCGATGAGGTGTCGGGTGCCGACCGAGCACACCGGCACGCCGGGCTGCCCCCGGTGGGCATCGGACCCTTCGGGTTTCGCCCCCAGGGTGCAGAGCACCGCGTCGTGTCCCGCGACGGCCGGGTCGATGCTCCCGGGCCGCATGACATCGCCGGTAACGAGGCGGAGCGAGGCGTGGGTGAGGGCCAGTCGGGCCGGGTCCCGCACGAAGGCGGTGACCTGGTGGCCCGCCTCGAGCGCCTGTTCCACGAGGAGGCGGCCGGTGCCGCCGCTGGCACCAACGACGAGCAGTCGCAGGGTGTGGCCGCTCACTTCTTCGACCGCGAGGAGACCAGGAAGAGCCACGCCATCCAGAGCCCGCCGGCCGCCCCGATGTAGAAGAAGAGCGCGCCCGGGCCGTCGCTGGTGCCCTTGATCAGGATCAGGACATAGATGGACGCCAGGCCGATGGCCAGGCACACCAGCCCCAACGCCGTCAGGCACCCCTGCATAGTGATCTCCCGGTTACGCTCAGGTCATCCCAGCCCGTGTCGAATGGTAAACGTGTCGAGCGCGCGTGCCGCCTGCGCGCGGATGGCACGCTGCACCGGGGGTGCCCACCCGAGCAGTACGCCCTTCAAGCCCAGGGCCTGCCGCGCCCACCGATAGAGGTCGAAGGCGTCGGTGTGCCGCTGGATGAGGCCGTCGCGGAAGGCGAACGACGCCCGCACGATGTTGTGCACGGGGCGACCGGTCGTCGAAAAGGTATACCACGCCTCCCACCGCGCGGCGCCGGTGGTGGCGTCGGCGCGAATGCCGTCCACCTCGATCCGGAGGTCGGTGCCGCGCTCACAGAGCATCCGCCACATCGCCCGGACCGCGGAGCCCCGCAGCAGGGGGAATACCGGATCGGAGAAGGTGGCGTCCGGCGTGTAGCAGGCCCCCATCGCCGCATGGTCGCGCCGCTGGAACGCCGCGTAGAACGAGCGTATCACCTCGGCATGCCGCTCCATAGCCCTCCCGGAACGCATCAAGGCCCGGCCAACGGGCCGGACCTTGATGCTGAACGCGTTGTCGGAGCCTGCGCCTCGCCTCAGCTCGCGGCGTTGGCGACCGCATCCACCGCGGCGGCCAGCGTCTTCACCTTGGCGGGATCGCCCGCGGTGGCGGCGTCGGCCTCGAGCTGCCTGGCCAGCTTGCCGAGCGTATCTGCGCGCTTCGCGCCGGTTTCCTTCGACGCCTTGTCCAGCGTCTTGCGCGCGGAGTCGATCGTCTTCGCGTCGAGCCCGTTCGACCGGGCCAGCTGGTCGAGGTAGGCCTGGGCCACCACGATCTCCGCCGGCCAGACGATCTTCGGCTGGCCCTGCGCGTTGAAGTAGTCGAGCTTGACCAGCTTGGCCGCGTCGATCTCGTGCTGCGACAGGTGGTCGCTGGCGGTCAGCTCGAAGACGTCGAGCCCGCGGCCGATTTCGGAGCTGTACATGTAGCCGTTGTACCAGTACACCGACCAGGAACCGCCGTTGCCCATGCGGGTCGAGTCGATGGGGCCGCGGTCGTGGAAGGCGATCTCGACCGGGTGGGAGGCGTCGGTCCAGTCGAACACCGAGATGCCCCCCTGGTACCACGACTGCACCATGATGTCGCGGCCCGGGACCGGGATCAGCGAGCCGTTGTGGGCGACGCAGTTCTCCTTGTCGGTCTGCGCGGCCGGCAGCTTGTAGTAGCTCTTGAACGCCATGGCGTCGTTCGCGAGGGTGAAGATCGCGTCCGCGCCCCACTCCTTCCGGTCGGTGATGCGGCACTTCGGCGAGCCGCCGCCGCCCCACTCGTCGGAAAAGAGGATCTTGGTGCCGTCGTTGTTGAACGTGGCCGAGTGCCAGTACGAGAAGTTCGAGTCGGCCACGGCGCCGATCCGCTTCGGGTGGACCGGGTCGGTGATGTCCAGCAGCAGGCCGTAGCCTTCACAGGCGCCGCCGGCCCGGCCGATGGCGGGGTAGACGGTGATGTCGTGGCACTGCGTCGGCCCGGGGCGGACACCGCCCTTGTGGTCGTCCGGGTTGCCGAACCGCGCCGCGAGGATGGCCGGCAGGGCGGTGCGGAGCGCGGCGCTGTCGGCGGCAGTCGGCTTGCCGGTGCCCTGGCGGGCGGTGACGATGCTGTCGAGCATCGGGTCGATGTACCCCGACGGAATCGGACGCTCCATCCCGAAGATGAACGCCGTGTAGCCGCCCTTGGCGCGCCAGGCCGCGGCGGCCTTCTCGGCGGCGGCGACGTCTTCCGGCGCCTCGCCGTGCGCCGGCGGCGCCACGAGGTCGTTGAAGATGCGTGGTGAGCTCACGATGGCGGCCTGCTCCGGGTGGGCGAGCGGCACCTTGATGACCTCGATCCGGAAGAGGGCGGAGTTCGGATCCTCGTCCGGCGCCAGGTTGGAACAGCCGGGCAGCTCCTCCGCCGGGCGGACGCCCGCCGAGCCGGAGACGTAGATGTAGATGTTGGCCTTGTCGTTCGGGTCGGCCAGCACGGTGTGCGTGTGCGAGCCACGGCAGGTCTGGACGTTGCCGATGTACTTCGGCGCCGCGATGTCGGTGATGTCGAAGATGCGGATGCCGCGGAGCCGGTCGGGGCTGACCGGCGCCTTCACGCCCTGGGTGCCGCAGTCGAGGCGTCCGGACGTGCCCTCACCCGACACGAAGAGGAGGTTCTTGTACACCGACACGTCGCTCTGCGAGGCGGGGCAGAGGAACCCGACCTTCAGGGACGGCTTGGCCGGGTTGGAGACGTCCCAGACCTGGAACCCGTTGTAATTGCCCTGGATCACGTACTGCCCGGTGAACGAGAGGTCGGAGTTCGTCACGCCCTCGAACTTCTCGGACGGCCGCGTGTTCGACACGAGGCGCAGGTTCCAGGCGGCCTCGGCGGCGTCCCACTGGCCGGCCTTGAGGCCGACACGCGGGTCGGCGGCCGGCATCTTGGGCGCCACCGGCATCGGGGCGGTGGCCGCCGAGCTGGTCGAGGAGGAGCAGCCGCCCACCGTGAGCGCCCCGAGGGCAAGGACGAGCGGGGCCAGGGCCGCGGAACGGCGCCCTGCGCGCGTGATCGAAGGCACGAGAGTCATGAACGATTCCTGTGGAAGGGTGGAGATGGAAGCACGCCTGCGTGTGATGACGCCCATCAGGGAGTGGTGCCCTCGGCCGGGAGGGCCGCCAGCATCTTCTCCATGCGGGCGATCTCGGTGGTCTGGTCGGCGTAAATGTTCGAGGCCAGGCGGAAGGTCGGTTCGTCCTGCCCGGCTCCCGGGGTCGCGAAGAGCTCGTTGACCATGACGATAGCGCCCTTGTGGTGCTGGATCATGTAGGTCAGGAAGAGCCGGTCGAATTCGGGGCCGCGCGCGGCGTCGAGGGAGTCGAGCTGGGCCTGGCTCAGCATTCCCGCCATGTGCATCATGGCGTGATCCATGCCCGCATGCGCCTTCGGATCGGGCACCGGCTGCCCCCGGTCCTGCAGCCAGGTCTCCATGAGCTGGATTTCGTCCTGCTGGCCGACCACGATCCGCTCCGTGAGGCGAATGATCGAGGGGCTCGCCCCGTGGGTCGGGGCCCAGCCGGAAATCAGGACCGCCTGCGCGTGGTGGCCGATCATCCCCGTCATGAACTTGGTGTCGCCGGCGGTGTACCCCTGATTCCTGGCGGAATCCGCCTGCTGCGCCGTCAGCGCCGGGGCGAGAAACGCCGAGCAGAACACAATCCAGCAGAGGGCGCGCACAGAGGAAGACCTCACCGAACTCACTCCAGGTATTGGTGTTGTGGGAGTTGCGCGGGCCGGTGGAACGGCCGCGGCCCTGTCGGGAACCCCCTAACCTAACCACGGGGACCGTCTCCGACAGGGGCGCGCGTTCCAGACCAGAACGGGAAGAGGGGCGCAAAGGTTTCGGCGCCCCCCAGATCGTGCGTCGGGGTCAGCCGCCCGCGAAGGTCACGGCGAGTGTCATCGGCACGCTGGCCAGCGCCTTCGACACGATGCAGTTCACCTTGGTGTCTTCGGCGAACTTCTTGAACTCGGCTTCGGAGAGACCCGGGACGACCCCGTGGGTGGCCAGGTCGATCCGGGTGATCTGCGATCCCGCCCCAACGAGGTCGAGATTCACGGTCGCGGTGGTGGCGACGCTCTGGGGCTTGTGTCCCGCCTTGGCAAGGCCCGCCGAGAGGGCCATGGAAAAGCAGGCAGCGTGGGCCGCGCCGAGCAGCTCTTCGGGATTGGTGTCCTTGCCATCTTCGAAGCGCGACTTGAAGCTGTAGGGGCCCTCGAACA